>REDZ01000164.1 GCA_007695345.1 Paracoccaceae bacterium
ACGCGATGGGCTGGCAATGGGTGGCGGGCTCGGGCCCCGATGCCGCGCCCTATTTCCGCATCTTCAACCCCGATACGCAGGCGGAGAAATTTGACGCTGATGGCAGCTATCGCCACAGGTGGCTGGCCGAGATCTCGCGCGATCCGCCCGCGACCGCGCGCGCCTTTTTCGATGCCTGCCCCCGATCCTGGGGGCTGCGCGCGGACATGACATATCCGGACCCGGTGGTGCCCCTGAAAGAGGGGCGCGAACGGGCGCTGGACGCATATCAAACGCGGCAAACCGCGTGAACAAGGACAGGTGAAGAATGCGTGATCTTGATGTAGGCTCTGGTGCCATGGAGGGCGTGATCACGTCACTGGACGGACAGGGCGCACTGCCGCGATATTTCCGGCAGGTCTTTGCCATGGCCGGAAAGATCAACAAGGGGCGGCTGGATATCTGCCTGGCCGACGGGCGTTGCTTTCGCGCCGAGGGCAAGGCGCCGGGCCATGTTGCCGAAGTCACCATCCATGATGAGGATGTCTTTGCCCGCGTCCTGCGCGAGGGCGATATCGGTTTGGCCGAAAGCTACATGGAGGGCGGCTGGTCCACCCCGGACCTGCAGGCCTTCATGGATCTGGTCAATGACGACAACCCGGCGCTTTATGATGATGTGATCGCGTCCAAGCTGGTGCGGATTGTCGAACGGCTGCGCCACTGGCTGCGCGGCAATTCCAAGGGGCAGGCACGCAAGAACATCTCGTATCACTATGATCTGGGGAATGATTTCTACAGCCTGTGGCTGGATGACAGCATGACCTATTCCTCGGCGCTGTTCACCACCGGGCAGGAAAGCCTGGAGGCGGCGCAAGAGGCGAAATATGCCGCCATGGTGGACCGGATGGGCGTGCAGCCCGGCGATCATGTGCTGGAGATCGGCTGCGGCTGGGGTGGGTTCGCGGAATATGCGGCAGGCCAGCGCGGATTGCAGGTCACGGGGCTGACGATCAGTCAGGCGCAGCATGATTACGCGGTGGAACGGCTGGCGCGCGCAGGCCTGTCCGACAAGGTCGAGATCCGGATGCAGGATTACCGCGACACGCAAGGGCAATTCGACGGCATCGCCTCGATCGAGATGTTCGAGGCCGTGGGCGAGGCCTATTGGCCGCGCTATTTTCAGGCCGTGCGCGAGCGGCTGCGCCCGGGTGCGCAGGCGGTCATCCAGATCATCATGGTCCCCGATGCGCGCTTTCCGACCTATCGCAGCTATGTCGATTTTATCCAGAAATACATCTTTCCGGGCGGCATGCTGGGCGCGCCGACCCCTGTGCGACAAGTGGCCGAGGCGCAGGGGCTGGAATATCGCACCACTCATGATTTCGGTGAAAGTTACAGCCAGACCCTGCGCCGCTGGAATGCCCTGTTTCAAGAGCATTGGCCCGAGATTGCCGCAATGGGCTATGACGCGCGGTTCAAGCGGATGTGGGAATATTACCTGACATCCTGCGCCGGAGCGTTCCACAGCGGTGTGTGCGATGTCACACAGCTTGTGCTGCGCCGTCCCAACGCCTGACAGGCGTGTTGCCTTGGCCCTGCCTGCCGCCTATGCTGACATGCAGGCAGTCACGAAAGAGGCAGGCATGCCCACCTTTACCCGTCTTGCGGCACTGGTCTGTTTCGGGCTTGCCGCGTTTTATGCCGGATTTGAGTATTACACGCTTTTCGACGAACCGCCCCGCTCGGCCAACGGGATCGTGTTTCTGGCGCTTGTGTCGGCCGCCGTGGGGTGGAGTTTCGTGGGCCGCAGGCTGGGGGCGGGGCTGTTCCGGAATTTCACGCTGGTCATTCAGGGCTTTATCCTGACGCTGATCCTCTCATTCATCCTGCTGGGGTTCTACAATGCCTTTACCATGGGCTATAACCTGCGCTATCGCTCGCTGAATGAGGCGTTCGAGGGGTTCTTCGATGTCACGATCGCGCATCTGACCCGCATGAACACGCCGGGTTTCCTGCTGCTGCTGCTGGGGCTGTCGGTTGCGATCACACTGGCGGTGTCGCTGGTTTTCTGGGTGAGCGAGAGGCGCAGGCTCGGGAAATGACCACAGCTGTCTTTCTGTTCGGGCGTCTGATGGACGACGCGTTGCGCGCGGCTGTGCTGGGGGATGATCTGCCTGTGCAGCCTGCGGACCTGCCCGGGCATGCGCTTTGCGCGCCTGCCACGCTTGCCGGGGGCGCGGGGCTGCGCCCCGCGCCCGGCAGCCATGTTGCGGGGTATCTGGTTCATCCGGACGCGACCGCGCTGGCGCGGCTGGAACGCTATGTGGGCCTGCGCCCGGCGCGGGACCTGGCGTTGGCTGTCACCACGCCCGCAGGAGAGATGTCTGCGCGCGCTTATGTCCCTTCGGGCGATGGCGCCGGGCCATGGGCCTTTGCGGACTGGCAGGCGCGCCATGCTGCGGTCGAGCGGCTTGCCTGGGATGAGATGCAGGCGCTGGCGCGCGCGCATCCGCCTGACGCGCTGAAAGCGCGCTATCCGATGGCGCTGGCGCATGCGGCCTCGCGCCTGCGGGCCGAATCCGAGCCGCAGCAAGCCCGCCTGCGCGGCGCGTGGGGCAGGGGGGATATCCGACCGCTGCGCGAAACCCGCCCCTATGCGTGGTTTTTCGCAGTGTCCGAGGATGACCTGCAATTCCGCCAGTTCGACGGCGTTTGGAGCGCCAAGGTCAAGCGCGCGGCCTTTGTCATGAGCGATGCCGTCACGGTGCTGCCCTATGACCCGGCGCGCGATGCGGTCATGCTGGTGGAGCAATTCCGCTACGGCCCCTGGATACGCGGCGCGCAGAATGCCTGGTCGCTGGAGCCGATTGCCGGGCGCGTCGATCCGGGAGAAACCCCGCCCGAGGCCGCGCTGCGCGAGGCGCAGGAAGAAGCGCGCCTGACCCTTGCCCCCGAAGCGCTGCTGCCCATCGGGAATTGCTACCCCTCACCCGGCGCGGTGACGGAGTTCCTGTATCAGTATGTCGTGCTGTGTGATCTGCCCGAAGGGGCCGAGGGCATTTCCGGGCTGGACAGTGAGGCAGAGGATATCCGCAGCCACATCCTGCCCTTTGACCGTCTGATGAGGCTGGTCGCGGCAGGCGAGGTGCAGAACGGCCCGCTGCTGCTGAGTGCCTATTGGCTTGCCGCCAATAGGGACCGGCTGCGGCAGGACGCATAGCACAGTTCAGCCGCCCGTATGGCTCATGTGGCGAAGGGTCTGGCCCGCGACTTGCTGGCGGGAATAGTCGAAATCATGGCCCTTGGGCTTGCGCGCGATGGCTGCGCGGATGGCCGCTTCCAGCGCTGCATCATCATCCGACCCGCGCAAGGGCGCGCGCAGATCGGCCATATCCTCTTGCCCGAGGCACATATACAGCTCACCCGTGCAGGTCAGTCGCACGCGATTGCAGCTTTCGCAGAAATTATGCGTGAGCGGCGTGATGAAGCCGATCTTCGAGCCCGTTTCCTCCAGCCGGACATAGCGCGCGGGTCCGCCCGTGCGCTCGGGCAGATCGGTCAGGGTGTAGCGTGTCGCCAGCCGGGCACGCAGGTCCGAGAGGGGCCAATACTGGTCCAGCCGGTCCTCGCCGCCGATATCGCCCATGGGCATGACCTCGATAAAGGTCAGGTCCATATCGCCTTGCGCGCACCAGTCCACCAGATCGAACAGCTCGGCCTCATTCTCGCCCTTCAGTGCGACCGTGTTGATCTTGACGCGCAGCCCGGCCTCTTGCGCGGCCGCGATCCCGTCGAGAACCTGCGCCAGCCGTCCCCAGCGGGTGATACGGCCGAATTTCTCTGCGTCCAGCGTATCGAGCGAGACATTGACCCGCCGCACCCCGCACTCCGCCAGATCGCGCGCGAATCGCCGCAATTGGCTGCCATTGGTCGTCAGCGTCAATTCCTTGAGTGCGCCGCGCTCCAGATGCCGCCCCATGGCCCGGAAAAAGGTCATGATCTCGCGCCGCACCAAAGGCTCGCCCCCCGTGATGCGCAGCTTTTCCACGCCCAGACGGATAAAGGCCGAACACATGCGATCCAGCTCTTCCAGCGTCAGCAATTCGGCCTTGGGCAGAAAGGTCATGTTTTCCGCCATGCAATAGGTGCAGCGGAAATCGCAGCGATCCGTGACCGAAACGCGCAGGTAGGAGATCGGGCGGGCGAACGGGTCTGTCAATGGCAGGTCCATGCGCAAGACTTAGCCAGCTTGTGATCACCCGACAAGGGCGAAGAGCATTGTCGCAATATGGATTTGGCGTTACGGATCGGGGATGCGATATGCCTCTCTCATCCCTCTCGGTCTTGGTGGTCTGTTGCTGCTGGCGGCTTGCGCGCCGCGTCCGCAAGCTGTGGCGCCTGCGCCGGATGCGCCCGTCGATCTGCGCAGCCCGGATGATGAAACCGTGCGGCCCGCCTCGCGCCCCGGCGGCACGGGTGGGCGCGCCCTTGGCGCCACCGGCGTAAGCGCGGATGCGCTGGACAGCATCACCCCCGGTGAACGTGCTGCAGCGCTGGGCGGCTCGGGCGGCACAGTGCTGGGCGAAACGCTGGCGTCCCTGGGCGCTGCGGGCGAGCCGGGGTTGTGGCTGCGCACGGGGCTGGTCAGCGAAGTCACGCAAGGCCGCGTGGAATTGCCTGATGGCTCGCGCTCGCTACAGGTGGAACTGCGTCCCTCGGGGCGCGAGGCGGGGTCGGGCAGCCAGATGTCGCTCTCGGCCTTTCGCAGCCTCGATCTGGCGCTGACCCAGCTGGTGACCCTGCGCGTCCTGCGGGCCGAGTAAGACGCGGCGTGCAGCCAGACATCCTGATGCCAGCCACCCGCTTACAGCGGCCACGGCGCGCCAGGGACTGTAACGATCAGCATGGCCAGCAGAATCGCCGCCGCGTATATGCGCAAGACCCTTGGGCGCCCGGCCTTTCGTGATCGCGCGCTGTCGCGAAAGGCGCTGGTCAGCCGATCATCCTGCTTGCGCCCGCAATACTGTCGGGCGATGCTCTCGGCGCGTGCGATCTCGGCCTCGGGGCTGCGGTCGGGCGTGCGGGCAAAGGGTGAGGGCGCGCGCCCTTCTGGTGCCTGCGGGCGGGGGCTGGTCCGGCGCAGATGCGGCAGGGCCGGGCCGGGGCGCAGCCCGGCCAGATGCGTGGGCGGGGTCTGGGTGAATTCATGCCCGGTCAGGATGAGGCCCTGCGCCTGCAGCACAACGGCATCGGGCCGGTGCAGCGCGACCAGCAGCGCGCACAGATCACTGGTCAGGTCCTGCTCTGCCCCGGTGCTCAGACGCAGGCGCAGCGCAAGCGCGTGGTGGTCGAGATACCAGGCCATACGCGCCGCCTGCATCCGCGCGCCCGGCCAGTCGGGGCGGCAGATCCGCGCAGGTCCGGGCAGGCCGGCGGCGCAATCGCCGATCACCAGCCGCGCATCGTCGATCTGCAATTCGATACGCGGGCCATGCAGCGCAGCACGGCTGACATCGCGCTCCATCGTGCAGAGCGCGCGCAACAGGAACTGCAGCCGCGCCGCAGCCGATCCCAGCCGCACCTGCCGGAACAGGAAGCTGACATCCAGCCCTGCCTCGGGGATCGCGACGTGGAAGGGGTCATCCCCCGCAGACGGGCGCAGCGCCACGGCGCGCCCGGTCGGCGCCGGTTTCGGCGTGCGGATCGCATTGCGCTGATGTCGCGTCATCTCACCCAGACCTTTCCACAACCCAGAGTTTAACGCGCTTCCTTGCCGATTCAGCGCGGAAAACGCGGCGCATTTTACGCATCCCGTCCTGGCGGCTTTTGGCTTGTGCTGCGCACGCGCGCGTCCTACTCCATGAGCATGCGTATTCTCTTTCTGGGCGATGTGATGGGGCGGGCCGGGCGACAGGCCATTTCCCTTGCGCTGCCGCAACTGCGTCGCGAATGGCGGCTGGATTTCGTCACTGTCAATGGCGAGAATGCCACGGGTGGCATGGGGCTGTCGCCCGAACACGCGCACTTGCTGTTCGAGGCCGGCGCCGATTGCGTGACCCTGGGCGATCACGCCTTTGACCAGCGCAGCATGCGCAGCTATGCCAGTTCCGAGCCGCGCATCATCCGCCCGCTGAACATCGCCAAATCCGGCGCGCCGGGCACGGGCGCGCGGGTGTTCGATCTGCCCGACGGGCGGCGCGTGCTTGTGGCGCAGGTGCTGGGGCAGATTTTCATGAAACAGCCCTATAGTGACCCGTTTTCGGCGATCGAGCCCGTGCTGCGCGCCCATCCGCGCGGCGGACGGGTGCAGGCCGCGCTGGTCGATATCCATTGCGAGGCGACATCGGAAAAGGCCGCGCTGGGCCATTGGTGCGACGGGCGCGCCTCACTCGTGGTGGGCACGCATACGCATGTGCCCACGGCAGATGCGCAGATCCTGTCGGGCGGCACGGCCTATCTGTCGGATGCGGGCATGTGCGGCGATTATGATTCGGTCATCGGCATGCAGAAGGATGAACCCATGCGCCGTTTCGTCACCGGCATGGCGCAGGCGCGGTTCGAACCCGCCAAGGGACCGCCCACGCTGGCCGGGCTCTATGTCGAGACCGACGATGCCACCGGCCGCGCCACGCGGGTCGAGATGGTGCGCCTTGGCGGGCGGCTGGCCCAGGCGGGGCCGGCGCCCGTGACGCTGGACTGGGGCGCTGGTGATGCGGGGGCGTGAACGCTGGCTGGCGCTGGCGGCACTGATCGGCATTGGCGCGCTGTGGGGGCTGGGCGCGCCGCTTGTGCGTTTCGCCCGGCTGGAGGGGATGGCGACATTCAGCATCGTGTTCTGGCAGGCAGCGGTCGGGCTGGTCGTGATCGCGCTGGTGCAGGGGGTACGGGGGCGGCTGGCAATCCCCCTCGACCGGGCATCACTGGCGCTATACGCGGCTGTGGGGATGCTGGGGATCGTGCTGCCGCATCTGGCGGGCTATTGGGCGCTGGGGCATATTCCGGCTTTTGCCCATGCGCTTCTGACCTCGCTGGTGCCGATATTCGCGCTGACACTGGCGCTGGGGCTGCGGATCGAACGGTTTGACGGGCTGCGCGCGCTGGGAATCGTGATGGGCGCTCTGGCCGTGGCGCTCCTGATCGTGCCGCAGGGCAGCCTGCCCGATACGGTGCCGGTGGTGTTTGTGCTGGTCTCGGCGCTGGCGCCGCTGTGCTACGCGGTTGAGAGCGCCTATGTCGCGCATGTCTCGCGGGCGCGGGCGGGGGCGCTGCAGGCGCTGCTGGGCGGGTCGGTCGTGGCCGTCGCGGTGATGGCACCGCTGACATGGGCCGCAGACGCGCCGGTCTGGCCCGAAGGGCTATCGCCCGCGCTAGGGGCGATCACGGCCTCGGGGCTGAGCGCGGCGCTGGCCTATGCGGGCTATGTCGCGCTCTTGCGTCGCGCGGGCAGCGTGTTTGCCACGCAGGTGGCCTATCTGGTGACAGGCTGGGCGATGATCTGGTCGATCCTGTTTCTGGCCGAGCGCCCGTCAAGCTGGGTCTGGCTGGCAATGGCAACACTGTTTCTGGGCCTGTTTCTTGTGCAGCCGCGCCCGAAACTGCCAGTCATTGATCCGTAAGGGGTTGGGGTTCATCTTGCATCCCGGCGCGGGAACGCGCACATCTCTGTGTCGGCACGGCACGCAAAGGAACTCCGCATGTTCGGCATCGAGTTGAGCGAGACGACACAGGCCGTTGTGGCGCTTGGCATTGTCTTTGGGATGTTCCTCTCCTTCATGCGAGAGCTTTACCCGGTTGAGGTGACGGCCATTGGCGGCGCGGTGCTGATGCTGGTGCTGGGCATCCTGCCCAAGGATGCGGCCCTTGCGGCATTTTCCAACCACGCCCCCTGGACGATTGCGGCCCTGTTCATCATCGTGGGCGCGCTGGTGCGCACCGGCACGCTGGACTGGCTGACCCAGGCGGCCGTGCGCAATGTCGAGGCGCATCCGGTTCTGACACTGGTCACCCTGACCCTGACCGTGCTGGCCATGTCGGCTTTTGTGAACAATACCCCGATTGTCGTGGTGATGATCCCGGTCTTCATCCAGCTTGCGAAAACGCTGGGAACATCGGCCTCCAAGGTGCTGATCCCGCTGAGTTACCTGTCGATCATGGGCGGCACGCTGACGCTGCTGGGCACCTCGACCAACCTGCTGGTCGATGGTGTGGCGCGTGCCAACGGGCTGGAAGCGTTTACCGTGTTCGAGATCACCAAGGTCGGCGCGATCATGGCCTGTGCCGGCATCCTGTATCTGGTGCTGATCGGCCGCCACCTGCTGCCCGAGCGCAAATCCATGAGCGAGTTGCTGTCGGATCGCGGCCGCGTCAAGTTCTTTACCGAAATCGCCATCCCAGAGGGCTCTCGCCTGGTGGGGATGAAACTGGCCGAGGTCGATATCTTCAAGCGCGAAGGGGCGCGGGTGATCGATGTGCTGCGCGGCGATGCCTCGCTGCGCTGGGGTGACATGACGGCGATCACGCTGTGCGCGGGCGACCGTGTCGTGCTGCGCACGCAGATCTCCGAGGTGCTTGGCCTGAAAAAGAATCCCGATGTCACCCAACTCAAGGATTCCGAGGCCGAAGATCCCGAAATGATCGGCCCGCATCGCGATGTGGATCGTCTTTCGTCCGTCGAGACGACGACCGTCGAGGTGCTGATCTCGCCCGAATCGCGCATGGTGGGGCGGCGGCTGGGGACGATGCGACTGCGGCGGCGCTACGGGGTCTACCCGCTGGCGGTACACAGACGAAACCAGAATATCGGCAGCGATATCGAGAATCTGGTGGTGCGCGTGGGCGATACCCTGCTGCTGGAGGGGACGCCCGAAGATATCCAGCGCCTTGCGCAGGACATGAACCTGGCCGATATCACCAAACCCACGGAACGCGCCTACAGGCGGCGCCACGCCCCCATCGTGATCGGGGCGCTGGCGGCTATCGTGATCTTTTCCGCGCTTGGGATCGCGCCCATCGTGCTCATGGCCTTTCTGGGCGTCGCGGTGGTGCTGCTGACCCGCTGCATCGACGCGGAAGAGGCGTTTTCCTTCGTCGATGGCCGCCTGCTGGCGCTGATCCTGGCGATGCTGGGGGTCGGGGCGGGGCTGGAATCCTCTGGCGCGGTGGAACTGATCGTTTCGGCGGCCTCGCCCGTGCTGATGACGCTGTCACCGTTCCTGCTGATCCTGAGCATCTATGTGCTGACCCTGACCCTGACCGAACTGGTGACCAACAATGCCGTGGCCGTGGTGCTGACGCCCATCGTCATTTCACTGGGCCTTGCGCTGGGGATCGACCCGCGCCCGCTGGTGGTGACGGTGATGCTGGCAGCCTCGGCCGCCTTCGCGACGCCCATCGGCTACCAGACCAACACGCTGGTCTATGGCCCCGGCGGCTACCGCTTCACCGATTTCCTGCGCGTGGGCCTGCCGATGCATCTGGTCATGGCCCCGACCGCGTCCTTTTTCATTCCCCTGTTCTGGCCGGTGCAGTAGGGGGAGGCGGCGGCTTTGCGGGACGGAGTTGCCCTTGGCTGTGGCTGCGATTACAACTCCTCTACCTATGGATGTTACTGCGTCAAACACGATAAGCTACAATGAAACGTAGCCTCGATCTAATCCGCGAAATTCTCCTTTCAGTTGAAAGCTATGAGCCAGAACGGATCGGTCGGCTTCAATCAATCTCACCAAGAGATTTCTCCGGAACCGAGGCTCAGAATTGGCATCACATCAAAATGCTTCATGAATCGGGACTGCTAGACGTAGCGGGAAAACCCGACATGAAGCTGAATTATGCAATTCACGGCATGACTATGGCAGGGCACGACTTCCTCGATGCGATTCGCGAT
>REDZ01000169.1 GCA_007695345.1 Paracoccaceae bacterium
ACCCAGCCCATCACCAGCGGCGTCAGATACATCGGGATCTGGTAAAGTCCGATGAATACAAACAGATCGGCGGCCACAGAAGCAGGCAGCACACCCAGAAACAGCGCGATATTGCGGTTGCCCGCAGCCTGACTCAGGGCCGCGACCTCGGCCAGCGGGGCGCGCCTGCGCATCACCACCAGAACGCCCGCCTGCAACCCGAAACCCAGCACCAGCACCCCGGCCAGCATGATCCATGCCCCGGCCCCTGATAGCAGCGCAGGCCCCACCGCCCCCATCAGCGCGATCACGATGACCGCAAGCAGAAGCGTCGCCAGACCGTCAATCGCGCGCAGGCTGCGCGGGTCGCCGCCGACGATGCCGCGGTGGCGCAGCCAAAGCCCCAGCCCGCCTGCCAGCACGATCAGCACCAGCAGCCGCGCGACAATCGCGACCACCTCTTGCGGGGCGCCCCAGCCCGGCATCAGCAGAAACACCGGCAGCGCCGTCAGGGGCAGCAGCGCGGTGCCCAGCACGAGTTGCCGCAGGGCCACGGCACCCGACGCGCCTGATAGAATCGCCAGATTGGGGCTGCCGGTGATGGGGGCTGCGGCCAGCACCAGCACCACCCCCGCCAGCACCATGCCCCCCAGCCCGATGGCCTGTCCGCCCAGCACTGCCGCGACAGGCAGCGCAAGTTGCAGCGCCAGCACTGCGATCACGCCGCCGCGCCAGCCCTGCAACCCTGCGCGCACGCCCTCCGGACCCAGTCGCAGCACGCCCAGAAACAGCAGGGTCACAACGACCGGCGCGACAAGAACCTGTAACGCCGGGGCCAGATCGGGCGCGACCAACCCGGCAAGAATGCCAAGCGCCAGCCCCACAGGCAGCACCAGCCGCGCCCGCGCGGCAAGGGCATCAAGGATCAGGAACAGCATCGGCGGCACGGCGCAGGGGGGCATGATATCGCATCGCAGCCAGACTGGCCCATCGGGTGGCGATTGGCGAGGGGGTGTTCACAGACCCAGCCAGACCAGCAGCGCCAGCACCAGCGCCAACGCGGCCATCGCGCGGGCATAGAGGGCAAGCCCCCGGCGCAGATCGGTGGGCGCGGGGTCGGGGGCGGTGGCGTTCACCCAGGGCTCGGGCGCGACGCCCTCGGCATAGATGCGCGGGCCGGACAGGCGCACACCCAGCGCGCCTGCCATCGCGGCTTCGGGCCAGCCGGCATTGGGCGAGCGGTGTTCGCGCGCATCGCGGGCCATGCAGCCGATCGCCGCACCCGCATTTCGAGAGACCAACGCAAACAGTACTCCAGTCAGCCGCGCGGGCAGCAGATTGACCAGATCATCCACCCGCGCCGAGGCCCAGCCAAATGCGCGGTAGCGGTCGGATTTATGCCCGATCATGGAATCAAGCGTGTTGATCGCCTTGTAGGCCGCGATCCCCGGCAGCCCGGCGATCACACCCCAGAATACTGGCGCGACAATGCCGTCTGACGTGTTTTCGGCCAGGCTCTCCAGCGCGGCGCGGGCAATGCCGGGCGGGTCCAGCAGCGCCGGGTCGCGCCCCACGATCATCGCCACGGCGGCGCGGGCGGCATCGGTATCGCCTGCCTGCAAGGGGTCGGCCACTTTGGCGACATGGCTGTGCATCGACCGCATCGCGACCAGCGGCCAGGCCAACACACCACCCAGCAGCACCCCCAGCCAGCCCGCAGGCAGGGCAAGCTGCAACGCCAGCGCAATCAGTGCGACCACACCGACAACCAGCCCGGCAGCCAGAACTCCGCGGATGCGCCGTCCGGTCCCGGCATGGTTCAGCCGCGCCTCCAGCGCCGTGATCAACGCGCCCATCCATGTGACCGGGTGCCCGATCCGTGCATAAAGCCATGCAGGCCAGCCAAGGACCCAATCGATGGCCAGCGCCACCAACATCATGGCGGCAAAGCTCATGGCCTGCCGCCTCCGCGAAAGCGCATCACGCTGCGAAAACCGGCGCGCCGCATCGTGGTGGGCGCGTCTGCTGGTATCTGACCGGGAGCGAAGATCAGGGCGCGGGCTGCGCCCGTATGCGCGATGGCCCAGCCCAGCGCGCCACTGTCGCGCGCAAGGCGGGCTGTCGCATCATCCGCCGGTCCGCGATGGCGCAGGCACCGTGCGGCGCTTTCCGAGGCCATTGCGGCGAAGGCAGGCAAGGTCTGTGCGCGCGACCAATCATCCACAAGATCGCTGATATCGGCAAAGTCATTGTCATGCGGGTCTGTCGGGACAGGGCCGCCAAGGAACCCGGCAAGAACGTCATGCTGCGGCAGTGCGGGCATGGGTTGGACAATCCGCCCCGCGCGCGACGCCCAGAGCATCCGCTCGGGCGCCGGGAACATCAGCGGATCGCTCGCCCCCTCGCAGGCGACGCAGGCCCGCGCCAGCGCCAGCGGGTCGCCCTGCCAGCCTGCCAGCCGCGCCAGCGCCACCAGCTGCGCCGTGGACATGCCGGCCCCAAGGCCGGGCGGCGCCGAGGCGCGTAGCAACACGCGCCCGCGCATCCCCAGCCCCAACCTTCGCAGGAAGTGTTGCGCGCGCAACATGCTGATCCCGGCGCCCGACAGCCGCAACCCCGCAGCATCGCGCTGCCACCCGCGCACGCCAAGCGCATTGCAGGGCAGGGTGACCAGCACAACGGGCCCGGAGGGTCCAAGCCGCCCCTGCAACCACTCGCCGCAATGACCCGCCACCCTGACGCTGTTCATCAGCCCGCCACCCGGTTCACGCAAGCGATGGACCAGTCATGACCGGGCACCGCGCGCAGGATGGTGACCGACAGCGGCGTGATCTCAAACCCCAGCGCGGATGGCCCCAGCCCAAGGGCTGCGCGGACGACCCCGGCATGGGCGATGATGGCCGTCACGCCTGGCACGGCAATCTCGCGCAAGGCAGGGGATACGCGCGCGCAAAGGTCATCAAAACTCTCACCCCCTGGCGGGCGATGCGCGGCCAGTTCTGCGCGGCTCAGATCCCCCAGATCGGGCAGGTCGGCGAAGGGCAGTCCTTCCCAGTTCCCGAAATCCTGTTCCCACAGGCGCGCATCCTGCGCCATCGCACGCCCCGGCCACAACGCCTGCGCTGTCTGTACGCAGCGGCGTGCGGGGCTGATGACGATGCGGTCCACACCTTCGCCTGTGAGCATCTCACGCAAGGCGTCAAGCGCGGCGCTGTCCGACAGGTCGGCATCGACATCGCGCCGCCCGGCCATGCGCCCTCCATGCAGCGCGGGCGCGTGGCGGATCAGGATCAGTCGCGCGGTCATCTGTCGGCTTTTCCCCTTGCTGCCCTGCCGCCCTATCTGCTTTACACGGGCCAAAGGGGCAAGGGGCTGCATGGGCCGGATCATCCTATTCACAGGTGGCGCACGGTCGGGCAAGTCCCGGCTGGCCGAAGCGCGTGCGCTGGAACTGGGGGCGAGCGCCATCTACATCGCCACGGCCGAAGCGCATGATGCCGAAATGACCCGCCGCATTGCCGAGCATCGGGCGCGGCGCGGGCCGGAATGGCACACGCATGATGCGCCCCGCGACCTGCTGGCGGCGTTGCGGGACACCGATGGGACCGCCCCGCGTCTGGTCGATTGCCTGACCCTGTGGCTGAGCAACCTGATGCTGGCTGAAGCTGATTGGCGCGCTGAACTGACAGCCCTGATCGACGCCCTGCCCGCGCAGCGTGCCCCGGTCGTCTTTGTCACCAACGAAGTCGGGCTGGGCATCGTGCCCGACAACCGCCTGGCGCGCGACTTCCGCGACGCCGCCGGGCTGGTCAACCAATCCGTGGCCGAACTGGCGGATGAAGTGACGCTTGCTGTCGCGGGCCTGCCGATGAGAGTGAAATGACCCTGCACATCCCGCCCTTGACTGACATTCCCGCCCTTGCCGATACGCTGCCGCAAGCGGACGCCACGGCGCGGGCCGAGGCGCTCGCGCGGCAGAACAGCCTGACCAAACCCCCCGGCGCGCTGGGGCGGTTGGAGGAGCTGGCAATCTTCATGGCCGGGTGGCAGGGCCGCGCGCGCCCCGAAATCGCGCAGGCACAGGCGCTGGTCTTTGCCGGAAATCACGGCATTTGCGCGCAGGGCGTCAACCCGTTCCCACAGGCCGTGACCGCGCAGATGGTCGCGAATTTTCAGACCGGAGGTGCCGCGATCAACCAGCTTTGCGCGGTCAATGACGCGCGGCTGGACGTTATCGCGCTGGATCTGGACACGCCCACGGCAGATTTCACGACCGGCCCTGCCATGAGCGAACAGGAAACGCTGGACGCAATGCGCCAAGGCGCACAGGCCGTGGATAGCGATGCCGACGTTCTGATTCTGGGCGAAATGGGAATCGGAAATTCAACCGTGGCTGCGGCCCTGGCGGCAGCCCTGTTCGGCGGCAGTGCCGCCGAATGGGTGGGGCCGGGCACGGGATCGGATGCGGCCGGGATTGCGCGCAAGATCGCGGCGATCGAGAGCGGCCTGCGCCGTCATGCCGGGCTGACGCCGATGCAGGTGCTGGCGGCCCTTGGCGGGCGTGAACAGGCCGCGATCTGCGGGGCGGTACTGGCGGCGCGTGCCGCGCGCGTGCCGGTCATCCTGGACGGGTTCATCTGCACGGCGGCTGCGGCCTGCCTGCATGCGGCGGATCCGCGATTGCTGGCGCATTGCCTTGTTGGCCATGCCTCGGCCGAACCGGGGCACCGGCGTCTGCTGGCGGCGCTGGGCCAGACCCCGGTGCTGGATTTCGACATGCGGCTGGGCGAGGGGTCAGGCGCGGCACTGGCGCTGGGCATCCTGCGTTCGGCACTAGCCTGCCATAATGGCATGGCCACCTTTGCCGAGGCCGGGGTGGCGGGCGGATGATCCGCGCACGGCTGGCCCAGGTGCAACTGGCGCTGATGCTGCTGACCCGCCTGCCTGCTGGACGCCTGTCCGATCCCGCGCCTGCCATGGCGGCTGCCGCCTGGGCCTTTCCGCTGGCGGGGCTGACAGTTGGCGCGGGCGGTGCGCTGGTACTCTGGGCGGCGTTTGCACTGGGCCTGCCGGTCGGGCTGGCAGCGGGGCTGGCGATTGGCGCGATGGTCGTCCTGAGCGGGGCGCTGCATGAAGACGGGCTGGCGGATTTCGCGGATGGTGTCTGGGGCGGGCAGACACAAGCGCAACGGCTGGAGATCATGCGCGATTCGCGCATCGGCAGCTATGGCGTGCTGGCGCTGATCCTGTCGGTCGGGCTGCGCTGGCAGGCGTTGGCGTGGCTGGCCGCGCAGGATTTGGCATTTGCGTTGATGGCCCTTGTGCTGCTTGCGATGACAAGCCGCGTGGCCCCGGTTGTCCTGATGGCCACCCTGCCGCCGGCGCGGGCCGAGGGGTTGGGCCATATGGCCGGGGGTGTCGCGCCGGGGGCGGTGCTGATGGCGCTGGCGCTGGCGGTGCTGCCCTTCGCTTTCGTGATGGCGCTGCCGCCATTGGGGGTCATGCTGGCCATACAGGGGCTGTTTCTGCTGGGGCTGGCGCGGCTGGCGCGCCAGCGTTTGGGGGGGCAGACCGGCGATGTGCTGGGCGCGGGGCAGCAGGTGACGGAACTGGTGGGGTTTCTTGCCCTTTGTGCCGCGCTTGCCGTCTGACGGGATCAGCGCCCGCTCGGGGGGCCCCTCCCACCCGCCCATGCCCCGCTCGCGGGCGCTGGCCTGCGCAAGGCGCGCAGGCGGCCCCTCGCAACTGGCGGCGCAATCCTTATATCTCGGGCCAGAGCATGGAGGATGATATGGACGATCAGACCCGCACCGAACTGGAGGCCGCAGCCTTTCGCACGCTTCTGGCCCATCTTGATGCGCGCAGCGACGTGCAGAATATCGACATGATGAACCTGACGGGGTTCTGCCGCAACTGCCTGTCGCGCTGGTATCAGGACGCGGCAGCCGAGCGCGGCATCGACATGGACAAGGACTCCGCGCGTGAGATCATCTATGGCATGCCCTATGCGGACTGGAAGGCGCGCCACCAGACCGAGGCCAGCGCCCAGACGCAAACCGCCTTTGATGCATCCTTTGCCCGGAATGTCGGCGGGAAAGCGCGCTGAATGAAGCCCGCTGATGCGCTGGCACAATTCGTGCAGGACGGTCTGCGCGCAGGCCACAGCCCCGAGGAACTGCGCCACGCCCTCATGGGTGCTGGCTGGCAGGAGGGCGAGGTCGCGCAGGCCCTGTCCGGCTGGCAGGATGTCGGGCTGCGCCTGCCCGTGCCGCGCCCGCGCCCGCAGGTTTCTGCGCGCGAAGCGTTGCTATACGGCCTGTTATTCGCGACGCTGCTGGGCTTGTGCTGGAACCTTGTCACGCTGGGCTTTGCGCTGATCGAGGAATGGCTGGGCACCCGCCCGGACTGGCGTGGCACCCATATGCCGCGCTGGGCAATTGCCACGCTGATCGTGGTCACCCCGCTGTTTCTGTGGCTGTATCTGCATATCGAGCGTGTGCACCGGGCGCGGGCCCGCGCATCGGTCGTCCGCCGCTGGTTTGGCGCCGTGACCTTTCTATTGGCTGCGCTGACGCTGCTGGGCGCCGCGATCAGCGTGGTTTACGGCTTGCTGAGTGGTGATCTGACGGCGCAGGTCATCGCCAACACAGCGCTGGTCGTCACGGTGGCGGGGCTGGTGATCCTGTTCTTCCGCGATTTCCTGCAGGAGGGTTGAAATGCGCGCAGCCGGGATCGCGTTGGTGGCCCTGGCCGTGGTGGCCGTGGCCCTTGGGCTCTGGACCATTGGCGGGCCGGAACAGGCCCGCAGCGAGAACCGCGATGCGCAGCGCATGTCCGACCTGCACGCCATGGCGCGACATGTCCGGTGTCTTGATGACCAGGGGCTGGACCTGACAGCGGAAAGCCCGCTTTGCCCCCTGCCCGAGGCACGAAGTGATCCGAAAACCGGCGCGCCTTATGACATCTCTACGCCTCAGGATGGCATCGTCACGATCTGTGCGGCGTTCGAGACCGCTCAAACCACCCGCGCACCCGGTTTCGACGCCGAGACCGGCTGCCTGACCGTCGCGCTGGGGGCGACCGATTAGGCCGCGCTCTCAGATCGCGGCCTTGCGGCTCTCCTCGATATAGATATCGCGCAACCGCTTTGTCAGCGCCCCCGGCATGCCATCGCCCAGCGCCACCCCGTCAATCGCGACCACCGGCATGACGAAGGAACTGGCCGAGGTGACAAAGGCCTCATCCGCCGCTTTCGCTTCGTCAACGGTAAAGCTGCGTTCCTCGACCGGCATCTGCACCTCGCGTGCAAAGCGCAGGACAGCGGCACGGGTGATCCCGTGCAGGATGTCATTGGACAGCGCCCGCGTCACGATCCGACCGTCCTTGATGATATAGGCATTGTTTGACGTGCCCTCGGTCACTTCACCCTCCTGCACCATCCAGGCATCATCCGCGCCCGCGCGCAGCGCCATCATCTTGCCCATGCTGGGATAGAGCAGTTGCACCGTCTTGATATCCCGCCGCCCCCAGCGCAGATCCTCGATCGTGACGACCTTGATCCCCTTGCGTGCCTTGGGACTGTCGATCAGGGCCGGGTTGGATTGCGTGAACAGAACCACAGTCGGTTCCGTCGTCTCGGGGTCGGGAAAGGCGAAATCGCGGTCACCGGGGGCGCCGCGCGTGACCTGAAGATAGATCAGCCCCATATCCAGCGCATTTCGGGCCACCAACTCGCGATGCACCTCCAGCCAGGCGTCCCGGTCCATCGGGTTGCGGATGCCCAGTTCGCTCAGCGACCGCTCCAGCCGCGCGAAATGCCCGTCGAAATCGATCAGCTTGCCATCGACAACAGTCGTGACCTCATAGACGCCGTCGGCCATCAGGAACCCACGATCAAAGATCGAGATAGTGGCCTGATCCTCTGGCAGATAGGCCCCGTTCACATGGACAATGCGTGTCATGGCTCTCAGCCCTCCGATTTGATCGCGACACCGGTCATGGCGTCTGTATGCATATTGAGGCTCGCAAAGGAAGCAGCACTTTCACAATGACGTAGCAGATGCACCTGTCACCCCCAGAGCGCGGCATCAGACGGAAAGATCTGCGCGCCCTCATAGCGCATGGCAGGGCTGCGGTCCTCGGCCAACAGAAGCGGGCCGTCCAGATCCACGATCTCGGCCCCTTGTGCGACCAGCACCGCCGGGGCCATGGCCAGCGAACTGCCCACCATGCAGCCAACCATCACACGGTATCCCGCGGCAACTGCGTCATCGCGCAATGCCAGCGCTTCGGTCAGGCCGCCGGTCTTGTCGAGCTTGATATTCACCATGTCATATTTTCCGCGCAAATCCGGCAGGCTGGCGCGGTCATGGCAGGATTCGTCAGCGCAGACGGGCAGCGGGCGCGCGATCTCGGCCAGCATGTCATCGGACCCGGCGGGCAGGGGCTGTTCGACCATCGCCACACCCAGCCGCAGCAGATGTGGCGCGAGATCGGCATAGATATCGGCATCCCACCCTTCATTCGCATCGATGATGATGGTGGTGTCCGGTGCCCCGCGGCGCACAGCTTCCAGCCGGGGCATATCTTCGGCCGTTCCCAGCTTGATCTTCAGCAGCGGGCGCGCGGCATGTCTGCGCGCGGCCTGCTCCATCTTCTCGGGCGTGTCCAGCGACAGGGTAAAGGCCGTCTCCACAGGGCCGGGCCGGGCCAGCCCGGCCAGATCCCAGACCCGACGCCCGGCCGCCTTTGCCTCCAGATCCCACAGCGCGCAATCGACGGCATTGCGGGCTGCGCCGGCGGGCAGCAGGTCCTGCAGCGCGGCGCGGGTCACATCCCCCGCCAGCCCCTCGATCTGGGCGCGCACACTCTCCATGCTTTCGCCATAACGCGCATAAGGCACGCATTCGCCACGCCCTTGCGCACCATCGCGCGTCATCTCGACGCGCAGCACATCGGCATGGCTGCGCGATCCCCGCGCAATAGTGAAAACCTCGGCCAGTGCGAAGCGGTCCTCATGAACCTCGAACACAATATCCCCTTTCATCTTTGCACAAATATCCTGGGGTGAAACCAGCCCCTGGGCTGGTGAGGGGCGAAGCCCCTTTCTTCGGCTGCCTTTACAGATCCGCCAGCGCATCCACCAGCCGCCCGGCCCCGTCGCGGAACGGATCGACCGTGGGCAGGCCCATGCGGGCCTCGATCTCGGCGCAGCAGGCACGCGCGGCATCCGCATCCAGCGCGGCCGTGTTGACCGACACGCCGACCACCTCACATGCCGGGTTCGCAATGCGGGCAAGCGACAGCGACATGTCCCGCAGCGCCTCGAGCGAGGGCAGGCCATAGCCGGGCAATCCGCGCATATGGCTGCGCGTCGGCTCATGGCTCAGGATCAGAGCATCGGGCTGGCCGCCATGGATCAACGCCATTGTCACCCCGGAATAGGACACATGAAACAGACTGCCCTGCCCCTCGATCAGATCCCAGTGGTCGGGGTCGTTATCCGGCGTCAGCCATTCGACCGACCCGGCCATGAAATCCGCGATCACCGCGTCCAGCGGCACCCCGTCACCCGTGATCAGGATACCGGTCTGCCCGGTCGCGCGGAAGCTGGCCTTCATGCCCCGTGCGGCCATCTCGCGTTCCATGCACAGCGCGGTATACATCTTGCCGACCGAACAATCCGTGCCCACGGCCAGACAGCGCTTGCCGCTGCGTCTGAGGCCATTGGCGATGGGGTATTTCACCGAGGGGATGCGCACATCATGCAAGGCACGGCCGGTGGCTTCGGCCACGGCTTGCAGATCGGGTTCATCGCGCAGCAGGTTGTGCAGCCCCGAGGCCAGGTCAAAGCCT
>REDZ01000135.1 GCA_007695345.1 Paracoccaceae bacterium
CATTCCGCCCTCGACCGTGCTGATCTTCATGGGCGACATGATCGCGGGCATGAATGCCGAAGCGCAGATGAGCCTTGGCAATTTTGCCCCGACCACCGTTTCTGTCGGCGATCTGTTCGCGGGTGCGATCCTGCCGGGGTTGCTGCTGGTTGGGCTTTATATCGCCTATATCCTGTTCAAGGCGGTTACCGATCCGCAAAGCTGCCCCGCCACCCCGGTCCCGCCCGAGGAAAAGGCCGGGCTGTGGAAAGAGGTGCTGTTTGCGCTGGTCCCGCCGCTCTTGCTGATTGCCGCCGTTCTGGGCTCGATCCTCGGCGGTATCGCCACCCCGACCGAGGCTGCATCCGTGGGCGCTGTGGGTGCGACCGTTCTGGCGGCGCTGCGCTGGCGCCTGTCCTTCGGCGTGTTCAGCGAAGTGGCGCGGCGCACCGCCGTGATCACCTCGATGATCTTCATCATCCTGTTCGGCGCGTCGGTCTTTGCCATCGTGTTCCGCCAGATGGGCGGCGACCGGCTGGTGCGCGAATTCCTGACGGCGATGCCCGGCGGCGCCTTGGGTGCGATGATTGTGGTCATGCTGATCATGTTCGTGCTGGGCTTCATCCTCGATACGTTCGAGATCATCTTCATTGTCTTGCCGATCACGGCGCCTACGCTTCTGATCCTCGGGGTCGAGCCGATCTGGCTGGGCGTGATGATCGGGGTGAATCTGCAAACCAGCTTTCTGACACCGCCTTTCGGGTTCTCGTTATTCTACTTACGCGGGGTGGCGCCCAATTCGGTCAGCACGATGATGATCTATCGCGGGGCAGTTCCTTTCGTGATGTTGCAGATATTCGCGATAGCGCTGCTGTTCGTGTTCCCGGGGCTGGTGCTCTGGCTGCCGTCGATCCTGTTCTGATGACGGCGGATGACATCATCGCCCATTTCGGCCTTGCCCCCCATCCGGAGGGCGGCTGGTATCGCGAGACATGGCGCGCCGAGACTGAGGGCGACGCGCGCCCGTCAGGCACGGCCATCCTGTTCCTGCTGGCGGCGGGGCAGCACAGCCACTGGCACCGGGTGGATGCGGTGGAGATCTGGCATTTCCATGCAGGCGCGCCACTGGAATTGCGGATCGCCGCCAGCAGTGACGGCCCGGCGCGGGCGCATCACCTGGGCACCGATCTTGGCACGGGCCAGCACCCGCAGGTGATCGTGCCCGCCCATCACTGGCAATCCGCGCGCAGCATGGGCGCGTGGACCCTGGTGGGCTGCACTGTTTCTCCCGGTTTCAGCTTTGACGGGTTCGAGCTTGCAGCGCCAGGTTTCGATATCCCGCCCGCCTGAACACCTGCCGGACCCTTGACGGATGCCGCCACAGGGGCTAATGCACGGCCGTCCAGCACCGGAATCGGCGCGCGGACCCTTTTGCGTTGCCTGACTGCCGCTTCGACAGTCCCTTGGCTACGCGATCGGGCAAAACGAACAGCATGACCTACCTCTGACGGGCACAATCGGTGGACCCGGACGAAGACCAGAGCTCTTGGCCAGCCACATCTGCATGGACCAACCATGCGTATATGAGAGGATTAGCGATGAACCTGATCGCGCAAATCGAAGCCGAGCAAATTGCAGAGCTTGGCAAGGACATCCCGGATTTCAAGGCCGGTGACACTATCCGCGTTGGCTACAAGGTGACCGAGGGCACCCGCTCGCGCGTGCAGAATTTCGAGGGCGTCTGCATCGGTCGCAATGGCGGCAGCGGCATCGGCGCATCCTTTACCGTGCGCAAGATCTCCTTCGGTGAGGGTGTGGAGCGTGTGTTCCCCCTCTACTCGACCAATATCGACAGCATCACCGTCGTCCGCCGCGGCAAGGTACGTCGCGCCAAGCTGTACTATCTGCGCGACCGTCGCGGCAAATCGGCCCGGATCGCCGAGAAAACCAACTATCGTCCCCTGAAGACGTCTGCCTGAGGAGCGCTGCGATGAAAGCCGATACGCACCCCGATTACCACACGATCAATGTCAAGATGACCGACGGCACCGTCGTTGAAATGCGCTCGACCTGGGGGAAGGAGGGCGAAACGCTGTCGCTCGATATCGACCCAAGCGTGCATCCGGCCTGGACCGGGGGGGGCGCGCGCCTGATGGACACGGGCGGCCGGGTGTCGAAGTTCAAGAACAAATATGCCGGTCTGGGTTTCTGAACCCGTCCAGGGCCCGTACAGATCGAAGGGCGCGGAATTCCGCGCCCTTTTTCTATTGTGATCAGAGGTTTGCCTGCGGCTTTGGGGCTGCTTGTAACTGGGCGGAATGCTGCCTAGTAAGGGTGCCGACAGGAACAATCGGAAGCTGCGAATGCCGCATATCATCGTTGTAGGCAATGAAAAGGGCGGGTCGGGCAAGTCTACCGTCTCGATGCATCTGGCGGTGGCGCTGGCCCGCTCGGGGCTGCGCGTGGGCGCGATGGATCTGGATCTGCGCCAGTTGAGTTTCGGCCGCTATATCGAGAACCGGGCCAACTGGTGCGCGCGCAAGGGGGTCGATCTGCCAATGCCGCGCTTCATGCCGCTGCCGGACCCTGCCACATTCGATCTGCCTGATGGCCCCGCGCTTCATGATGCGCGCATGGCGGCTGCGCTGGATGCGCTGCAGGCCGATACTGACATCATCCTGATCGATTGCCCCGGATCGCATACCCGTTTCAGCCAGTATGCCCATTCCGTCGCCGATACGCTGGTCACGCCCATCAATGACAGCTTTATCGATTTCGACCTGTTGGCCCGCACCGATCCGGAAACCGGCAAGGTGCTGTCACCGTCAATCTATTCCGAAATGGTCTGGAAGGCGCGCCAGACCCGCGCGCAATCAGGGATGCGCCCGCTGGACTGGATTGTGCTGCGCAACCGGCTGGGGACGACCGCCATGCACAACAAGCGCAAGGTGGGCGACGCGTTGCAAAGCCTGTCGCAGCGCATCGGGTTCCGAATCGCGCCCGGTTTCAGCGAGCGTGTGATCTTTCGCGAGTTGTTCCCGCGCGGTCTGACCCTGCTGGACCTGGCCGATCTGGGCGGCGAGAGCATGACCATGTCACACATCGCCGCCCGTCAGGAATTGCGTGAACTGCTCGGGGCGCTGCACCTGCCGGTCCTTACTCAGACGGCCTGATGCCGCCGCCGCGGGGCAGACGCGCATCAAGATCGGCTGCCAGTGCGTCCAGTCGATCATCAAATCGCTGATCAACTGACCGCGTTGCGCTTAGCCGGGTAAAACCACCACGAACGAAGTTCATCGGATCCGAAAAGGATCTTGCCTGTCTTTGAAACATCTCTTCCGCGCTCCTTCATTACATTCAATGGTTGCAAGTTAGCGGGTGCCTCGGGGCGAAAAAAAGGCACGAAAATGGTTAATGCGTGTAATCTGCCCCAAAGGGACGGAGCGCATTCATGGAGAGATCAGAAACAGCGTTATCGCCGGAAACGCCACCAGAAGCGCGACACGCGCAAGGTCCGAGGCCACGAAGGGCAGGACTGCGCGATAGGTGTCGCTGATCCGCGTCTTTGGGTCCATCGCATTGATAACAAACAGGTTCATGCCCACGGGCGGTGTAATCAACCCCACCTCGACCACGATCAGGACAAGGATCCCGAACCAGATTGCCGTCATCTCGATATTGGCGCGATCCAGTGCTGCCTGATTGACGCGGCGCAGTTCCAGTGCGTCAATCTGTTCGCGGCTCAGTTCTGCCCCGGCGGCAAGTGTCACCTCTATACTGCGTAACATTTCGGGTGCGACATCGATGCCTGCGCGAATCGCTTCCTGCGCGCGGGCGGCATGCAGATCGGCCATGGTGATAAAGGTGAAATCCAGCTCGATCATGATGGGCCAGAAGATCGGGATGGTCAGCAGGATCATCGACAGGCTGTCCATCACACAGCCCAGGATCAGATAGAAACACAGAATCAGGATCAGCACCATCAGCGGGCTGAAGCCTGACCCGCCAACCCAGGACGCGATGCTTTGCGGTACCTGTGTCAGCGCCAGAAACCCGTTATAAAATGCCGCGCCAAAGATGATGAAAAAGATCATTGCGGTCGATCGCGCCGTGGCCTGAAAGCTGTCGGCCAGCGTCTTGCGAGTCAGCCCGCCATTGGCCCATGCAATCAGCCCGGTGCCCAGAGCGCCCACGGCGGCCCCTTCGGTCGGGGTGAACCAGCCTGCATAGATCCCGCCCACCACAAGGCCAAAGACCAGCAGGACCGGCCAGACCGTCGCCAGCGCACGAAATCTGGCCCCATACCCCACCCGCGCGCGCGTTCCTGCCGCGTCCGGGTTGATTCGTACATAAATCGCAATGACGATCATGTAGCCGATGGCCGCAAGGATGCCTGGAACAAAGGCCGCCAGAAACAGCTTGGCGATATTCTGTTCGGTCAGGATGGCATAGATCACCAGCACGACCGAGGGCGGGATCAGGATACCCAGCGTCCCGCCGGCGGCCAGTGTCGCGGTCGAGAAGCCGCCCGCATAGCCGTAGCGCTTGAGTTCAGGCAGGGCCACGCGGCTCATGGTGGCGGCGGTGGCCAGCGATGACCCGCAGATCGCCCCGAACCCCGCGCTGGACCCGATGGCCGCCATGGCGACACCGCCCTTTCGATGGCCCAGAAACCCCTCGGCCGCGCGGAACAGCGCCTGTGACATGCCGCCCAGCGTGGCGAAATAGCCCATCAGCAGGAACATCGGCACGATGCTCAGCGAATAGCTGGCGAATGTGGTAAACACCTCGGTTTCCAGCCGCGACAGGGGAACGCGCATGCTGCCTGTGACCAGCACCAAGCCCCCCAGCCCGGTCAGGAACATGGCAAGCCCGATGGGCACGCGCAGGAAAATCAGGCCCATCAGCGCCGGAAAGGACAGAAGCCCGATGGTCATTGCGCTCAATGCTCGGCCTCCTGCTCCTCGCCGATGATATCGCGGTTGCCAAAGGCTTCAGCCAAGCGGACGCCCAGCATATAGGCCGCCACCAGCACAGCCGCGCAGGCGGCGACCAGACAGGCGGCATAGGGGATCCAGAGGGGCCATTCCAACAGAAAGGTCGTCTGACCCGTGCGCAGGCGATTCGACATGCCCACGGACAGCCGCCACGCGATCAGGACCAGCGTCATCACGAACGCGGCCTCTATCAGCAGGCGCAACCAGCGGTTCACCCGGTCGGGCAGCGCGGATGTGAAAATGTTCACCCGCGCATGGCCGATTGTGATGTGGCAATAGGGTAGAAAACAGAACACGGCGATGGCCATGCCCAGTTCGATCATCTCGAAATCCCCGAAGACACGGCCAATCCCCCACCCGAGAACTGCGTTTGCCAGCGCAGGCATCGTATCCTGCACCGCGGCGGAATTCAGAAGCGCGGCCAGTTGCCGCCCGGCAATCGACAGGCAGGTCATCAGGATCATGCCCGACAGGATAACCCCACCAAGGATGGCGAGCGTGCGCGACAGGGCGATCATCGCTGCATGCATCTGCCTGTCCCTTCCTGCACTTCGCGCCTGCACCGTCTGGTGGGTGTGGCGGCGGCTGTCAGTCGGCGGCCTCGTATTCGGCCATCAGTTCGCGGGCCCTGTCGATCAGGGCCTGCCCGTCCTTGCCGCGCTCGGCCATATCCGCGATCCAGCGGTCATAGATCGGTTCTGACAGGGCGCGCCATTCGGCTACCTCTTCGGTGGGAATGGTGATGATGTTATTGCCCATCTCTTCGGCCAGGGCACGACCCGGATCATCGTAATCCTGCTGCGTCGTGCCTGCAAAGACGGAAAACTCCAGTTCTGAATTCTGGTCGATCACGGCCTGCAGATCCTCTGGCAGCGCATCATAGGCCGGCTGGTGCATGACCAGCACGAATGTCAGCGTATAGATCATGTCGCCTTCGAATTCGGTGTGGTTTTCGACCAGTTCATGCAGCCGCAGGGTTTCTGTCACCTCCCACGGGACCACGGCCCCGTCAATCACCCCGCGCGAGAGCGATTCGGGCACCTGCGCCACCGGCATACCCACGGGCGTCGCGCCCAGCGACTCCAGCAGTTGCACGGTCAGCCGCGAGGGGCCGCGCACCTGCATGCCGCGCAGATCGGACGGGCGGGTCACCGGGTCGGTGCTGTGGATCACACCTGGGCCATGTACCCATGTCCCGATCATCTTGACCTCTGAAAACTCGTCCTGCATCGCTTCTTCAAAGAGGGACCAGTAGGCATAGGACGCAGCACCCGCGTCACTGACCATGAAGGGCAGTTCAAACACTTCGGTGCTGGGAAAACGACCTGGTGTCAGACCAGCAATCGTCCAGGCCAGATCGACAGTCCCCGAGACGACCTGATCATACAGTTCCGCCGGGGTGCCGCCCAGTTGCATGGACGGAAAACGCTCGATCCGGATGCGGCCATCGCTGTCCGCTTCGACCTGATCGGCCCAGACATCCAGAATATGCAGCGGTACATTCGCCTGCGCGGCCAGAAAATGATGCATTGTCAGCGTCACGTCCTGCGCCTGTGCGCCCTGGGGGGCAAGGCCCGCACCCAGAATGGCCGCCAGACAGAACGTGGTTGCGCTGCGTTTCATGTTTCTTCCCTCCCTTGCTGGGATGCGATCGTCACGCGACGGTCAAAGCACAAGATGGCTGCGCGCGCTACCGGTTTTGTCGCCCGCCGCGTCATCACGCGCATCACATGAAAACACCCGCGCTGGCCGGGCCAGCGCGGGTGTCTCATCATACCATGCGATCTGGCTCACGCCAGAGCGGCACGCGCCTTTTCGACGATCTGGCCGAACGCATCGGGTTCATGCACCGCCAGATCGGCCAGAACCTTGCGATCCACTTCGATCCCGGCCAGCGTCAGGCCGTTGATGAAGCGCGAATAGGTCAGACCGGGATCCAGCTCGCGCACGGCTGCGTTGATCCGCTGAATCCACAGCGCGCGGAAATTGCGCTTGCGGTTCTTGCGGTCGCGCGTGGCGTATTGGTTGGCCTTGTCCACAGCCTGAGTGGCGGTGCGGAAATTGCGCGAACGCGCGCCATAATAGCCCTTGGCGGCCTTTACGACCTTTCGGTGACGGGCATGGGTAACTTTTCCGGATGTAACTCGCGACATGACAGCGCCTCCTTACCGGTCGTAGGGCATGTAGGTCTTGACGATGCGGGCATCCTGATCCTTCAGGATCGTGGTGCCGCGCGCGTCACGAATGAACTTCTTGGTCCGCTTGATCATGCCATGGCGCTTGCCAGCCTGACCGGCCTTGACCTTGCCGCTCGCCGTCATGGAAAAGCGCTTCTTGGCGCCTGATTTGGTCTTCATCTTGGGCATTTGCAACTCCTTTCGCTGGAGAGGTCGCTCGCACGCCGCGGCATGCCACTTGGGCCGGGCGCGCGCCTTGAAGCCTGCCGTCTAGCGCAGCGTGCAGCCCGGCACAAGGGGGGATCAGAACATCGCGATCAGCGAGGCTACAGCGCGCATGACAATCTCGGGCACCTCGTCAAGCGCATAAAGCCCCGCAGCCCGATCGAAATGGATCATGGCCAGCAGGGCTGCCCCGGTTGCGCCAAGGATCAACCCGACAAAGGGCTTTCGATTGTTGCTCCAGGCGCCCACAACGCTCACAAAAGCCAACAGCAGAAGCCCCAACCCGCCCAGAAAAATCAGTTCGTGATTCATCGGCTTGCTCCGGTTGCGTGGGCGCTTATCGGGTCGGGGGCTATTCGGGTTCGCTTTGCACGATCAGATGTTCGGCGCAGGGGGCGACGCGCAGAATGTTTGTCGTGCCGGGCTGGTTGAAGGGGATACCAGCGGTGACGAGGATCTGGTCCGTCTCTGTCGCGAAACCGTATTTGCGCGCCACGCGAACCGCGTTGATCACGGCTTTCTTGAACCGCTCGACATTGCCGGTGACGGTTTCGCAATGCACCCCCCAGACCAGGGTCAGACGCCGCGCGACCCCGGTGATGGGCGTGATCGCGATGATCGGGACATGGGGCCGTTCGCGCGCAACCAGATAGGCCGTGGTGCCCGATTCGGTGAAACAGCAGATCGCGGCGATATCTGTCGTTTCGGCCAGTTCACGCGCGGCAGACACGATGCCATCGGCGATGGTATAATGTTCGACCTTGCGCGAGGCGTCGATGATATCGACATAGGTCGGATCGCTCTCGACCTCGATGGCGACATTGTTCATCGTGGTGACAGCCTCGATCGGGTACTGCCCGGCCGCCGATTCCGCAGACAGCATGATCGCATCGGCCCCCTCATAGATCGCGGTGGCCACATCGGACACCTCGGCGCGGGTGGGCATGGGGCTTTCGATCATCGATTCCAGCATCTGCGTGGCCACGATCACAGGCTTCGCAGCGTTGCGCGCGCGCCGCACCAGACGTTTCTGGATGGGGGGCACGTTCTGCACCGGCAGTTCGACACCCAGATCGCCCCGCGCGACCATGATCCCGTCAGAAACTGCCAGGATCTCGTCGAATGCCTTGACTGCGGCCGGTTTCTCGATCTTGGACAGTATCGCAGCGCGGCCCTGCGCCAGGTCTCGTGCCTCTGTCACGTCCGAGGCCCGCTGCACGAAGGACAGCGCCAGCCAGTCTACGCCCAGATTGCACACGAATTCCAGATCCTTGCGGTCCTTGTCTGACAAAGCAGCCAACGGCAGCACGACATCGGGCACATTGACGCCCTTGCGGTTCGAAATGGTGCCCCCGACGGTCACGATGCATTCGGCAAAATCCCCGCCGCAGCGTTCGACCCTCAGGCGGATCTTGCCGTCATTGACCAGCAGTTCCGATCCCGGCTCCAGCGCCTTGAAGATCTCGGGATGAGGCAGTGTGACGCGGCTGGCGTCGCCCGGCTTGTCGTCAAGGTCCAGCCGGAAGGACTGGCCTTCGCGCAGGTCTTCCGCGTCATTGGCAAAGGCGCCCACGCGCAGTTTCGGCCCCTGCAGATCGGCCAGAATGCAGATGGGGCGGCCCAGATCAGCCTCGACCTGACGAATGATGCGATGGCGCTCTGCAATCTCGCCATGGGTGCCGTGGCTCATGTTCAGGCGAAAGACATCTGCGCCCGCTTCGAACAGATTGCGGATCATTTCGTATGTCGAAGAGGACGGGCCCAGCGTGGCGACGATCTTGATCATCCGATGGCGGCGCAGAGGGGTCATGCAAATTTCCTTTTCCGGCGTCTGGCCCATGATGCATATGCCCCCATGCACAGCGCTCCGGGTCAAGACCTGTGCGGGGGAATTCAGGGCCTGTTAGCGCAAACGTTTATCAGGTTTCGCCAAAGCATCAAGCCGCAAGCAACAGGGCCGGGCGGCATAATCACCACCCGGCCCCGCCGGAAATCCGTCAATCAAGGTGCGCAGGCCCGCATGACAGGGCATCCGGACCGTAGCGATCAGCGTGTCTCGATCTCGGTATAATCACGCCGGGGTGCGCCGGTATAGCGCTGACGCGGGCGTCCGATCTTCTGTTCCGGGTCGCCGATCATCTCTTTCCACTGGCTGATCCAGCCAACCGTGCGCGACAGCGCAAAGATCGGTGTGAACATCGAGGTCGGGAAGCCCATCGCTTCCAGAATGATGCCGGAATAGAAATCGACATTCGGATAGAGCTTTTTCGAGACGAAATACTCGTCCTCCAGCGCGATACGCTCCAGTTCCTTGGCAACGCGCAGGGTTTCGTTATCCTCGATCCCCAGCAGGCCCAGAACCTCATCTGCGGATTGCTTCATGACATTGGCGCGCGGGTCGAAATTCTTGTAGACCCGGTGGCCAAAGCCCATCAGGCGGA
>REDZ01000173.1 GCA_007695345.1 Paracoccaceae bacterium
GGGCGGGGGGCTGTCTGCCCCCCGCACCCCCCGAGGATATTTGGACAAAGATGAAAGGCCATCAAAACAGGGCCGCGAGCAGCATGGCGATGGTGGCGAAGAAGCCCACGGCCCAGATGGCACTGCGCCAGGGCACCCAGCCGAAGGCATAGGCAGGGATGTAGAGGATGCGGGACGCGAGATAGGCCCAGGCACAGGCGGCGGTAACGGCACTGGCCTGGTCCGACAGCGTGATGACAAGCACCGCGGGGGCGAAGAGGGCGAGGGCCTCGAAATGGTTATTGAGTGCGCGTTGCAACCGGGCAGTACGCGCGGAGAGCTGCTGATCGGGCGCCGTGTCGCGGGCGCCGGCGGTGTAGCGGGTGCCAAGTTCGAGATTGGCGGGCACCGCGTAGAGCATGAATTGCACGACCTGCAACAGGAGCGCGAGGGTGAGGACGAGGAGTTCTGGGGTCATGGCTCACCTGTCAGGTTGAAGCGCCACGCAACGCGGCCCGGCCCGCGTGCGGTCGGGACGCACTGCGCGCCGTGTCTCAGAGGTCCATCAGCAAACGACGCGGATCTTCCAGCGCCTCTTTCACGCGCACGAGGAAGGTCACCGCGCCCTTGCCATCCACGATCCGGTGGTCATAGGACAACGCCAGATACATCATCGGGCGGGCCACGATCTGGCCTTTGACGACCATGGGGCGCTCCTGGATCTTGTGCATGCCCAGAATGCCCGATTGCGGCGGGTTCAGGATGGGCGAGGACATCAGCGAGCCATAGACCCCGCCATTGGAGATGGTGAAACTGCCGCCCTGCATTTCGGCCATGGACAGCTTGCCGTCGCGGGCGCGTTTGCCCATCTCGCCGATGGTTTTCTCGATCTCGGCAAAACCCATCTTGTGAGCATCGCGCAGCACCGGCACCACCAGCCCCGAGGGCGTGCCCACGGCAACGCCCATGTGGACGTAGTTCTTGTAGACGACATCCGTGCCGTCAATCTCGGCATTGACCTCGGGCACTTCCATCAGCGCATGGCAACAGGCTTTCACGAAGAAGGACATGAAACCCATCTTGACGCCGTGCTTCTTCTCGAACATCTCCTTGTATTCGTTGCGAAGCTCCATGATGCCACCCATATCGGCCTCGTTATAGGTGGTCAGCATGGCGGCGGTGTTCTGCGCCTCTTTCAGGCGGCGCGCGATGGTCTGGCGCAGGCGGGTCATCTTGACGCGCTCTTCGCGCGCCTCATCACTCGCGGGCACGGGCGCCCGAGGGGCAGGCGCCGGGGCGGGCGCGGTCGGGGCAGCCGCAGGCTGCGCCGCCGGGGCCGCGCTGGCGGATTGCACATCTTCCTTCATGACGCGCCCGTCGCGCCCGGTGCCGGTGACCTGGTCGCGGCTGATGCCCTTCTCGGCCATCATCTTGCGAGCCGAGGGCGCATCCTCGACATCACGCCCGGAGGAGGACGCGGCAGCGGAGTCCCCGGCTGGCGCGGGGGCGGGTTGCGCACCCTCTGCACTGCCAGAGATCACGGCAAGCTTGCCGCCCGCCGCGACGGTCGTGCCCTCTTTGGCGACAATCTCGGCCAGCACGCCTGCAGCGGGTGCGGGCACCTCGACCGAGACCTTGTCGGTTTCCAGCTCGCACAGCATGTCATCGACCGCGACCTGATCACCGGGCTGCTTGAACCAGCTGGCCACAGTCGCCTCGGACACGGACTCGCCCAGCGCGGGCACCATCACATCGACGGCGTCGCCACCTGCATCACCCTTGGCAGGCTTTTCGGCTGCCTCGTCCTTCGGCTCGGGCGTGGGCTCGGGTGCGGCGCCGGGCTCTGCAATCATCGCCAGCAGCGCATCGACGCCCACAGTCTCGCCCTCGGGCGCCACGATCTCGCCAAGCGTCCCGGCAACAGGTGACGGCACCTCGACCGTGACCTTGTCGGTTTCCAGCTCGCACAGCATCTCGTCCACGGCGACGGCATCGCCGGGCTTCTTGAACCAGGTCGCGACAGTGGCCTCAGACACGCTCTCGCCCAGGGTGGGCACTCGAACTTCGGTCGACATGTTCTTGTTATCCCTCGATTGTCAGCGCTTCGTTCACAAGCGCTTGCTGTTGTGTCTTGTGCTGGCTGGCCAGCCCGGTCGCGGGCGAGGCCGAAGCCGGACGCCCGACATAGCGGGGGCGTTTCGACTTGCTTGTCAGGCGGCTCAGCACCCATTCGATATTCGGCTCGATAAAGCTCCAGGCGCCCTGGTTCTTGGGCTCTTCCTGGCACCAGATCACCTCGGCATTGGGGAAGCGCTCCATCTCTTTCAGGAGCGCCATCGCCGGGAAGGGGTAGAATTGTTCGACCCGCAGCAGATAGATGTCCTCGATCCCGCGGCTGTCGCGTTCCTCCAGCAGGTCGAAATAGACCTTGCCCGAACACATGACCACGCGCCTGATCTTGCTGTCCTCGACCAGGGTCGTGTCGCTGTTGCCCTTTTGCGCGTCATCCCAGAGCACGCGGTGAAAGCTGGATCCTTCGGTGAAATCCTCGGCCTCGGAAATGCACAGCTTGTGACGCAGAAGCGATTTCGGCGTCATCAGCACCAGCGGCTTGCGGAAGCTGCGATGGATCTGCCGGCGCAGGATGTGGAAGTAATTTGCCGGGGTCGAGCAATTCGCCACGATCCAGTTATCCTGCCCGCACATCTGCAGGAAGCGTTCCAGCCGGGCGCTGGAATGTTCCGGCCCCTGCCCTTCAAACCCGTGCGGCAGCAGCATCACCAGCCCCGACATGCGCAGCCACTTGCTTTCGCCCGAGGAAATGAACTGGTCGAACATGATCTGCGCGCCATTGGCGAAATCGCCGAACTGCGCTTCCCACATGACCAGCGCATTGGGTTCGGCCAGCGAATAGCCGTATTCGAACCCCAGCACGGCATATTCCGACAGCATGGAGTCGATGACCTCATAGCGTGACTGCCCCTCCTTGATGTTGTTGAGGGGGTAATAGCGGTCCTCGCTTTTCTGATCGACAAAGGCCGAATGGCGCTGCGAGAATGTGCCGCGCGTGCTGTCCTGCCCGGACAGGCGGACGGGATAGCCCTCTGTCAGCAGGCTGCCAAAGGCCAGCGCCTCGCCAGTGGCCCAGTCGAACCCCGTGCCGCTTTCGAACATCGCCTTCTTGGCATCGAGTTGCCGCGTGACCGTGCGGTGGATGTTGAACCCGTCAGGATAGCGGGTCAGCGCCGCGCCCACCGCTTGCAGCGTATCGGTCGAGATGGCGGTCTTACCGCGCTGGTATTCCTGGCCTTCGCGATTCAGATGCGACCAGCGCCCATCCAGCCAGTCGGCCTTGTTGGGTTTATAGGTGCGCCCGGATTCGAATTCGTCATTCAGAAAGGACTGAAAGGCAGCCTTCATATCCTCGATCTCGCCCTCGGGGATCAGCCCGTCGCGGACCAGCCTCTCGGTGTAAAGCTGCAGGGTCGATTTGTGCTTCTTGATCCGCGTATACATCTGCGGATTGGTGAACATGGGCTCATCGCCCTCGTTATGGCCGAAGCGGCGATAACAGAAGATATCGAGCACCACATCTTTCAGGAATTTCTGCCGGAACTCGGTCGCGACCTTGGCCGCGTGGACCACGGCCTCCGGGTCGTCGCCATTGACATGGAAGATCGGCGCTTCGACCATCAGGGCAATATCGGTCGGATAGGGCGAGGAGCGCGAGAAATGCGGCGCGGTCGTGAACCCGATCTGGTTGTTGACGATGATATGCATCGTGCCGCCCGTGCGGTGCCCCTTCAGCCCTGACAGGCCCAACCCTTCGGCCACGACACCCTGCCCGGCAAAGGCCGCATCGCCATGCAGCAGCACGGCCATGACCTGCCGACGCTCGGCATCCGCGATCTGGTCCTGTTTCGCGCGGACCTTGCCGATGACGACCGGATTCACCGCCTCCAGATGCGAGGGGTTGGCGGTCAGTGACAGATGGACATTATTGCCGTCAAATTCGCGATCCGAGGATGCGCCAAGGTGGTACTTCACATCGCCCGAGCCATCGACATCCTCGGGCTTGAAGCTGCCGCCCTGAAATTCGTTGAAGATGGCGCGATACGGCTTGCCCATCACATTGGCCAGCACGGACAGACGGCCCCGGTGGGGCATCCCGATGGCGATTTCCTTCAGACCCAGCGCGCCGCCGCGCTTGATGATCTGTTCCATTGCGGGGATCACTGCCTCGCCCCCGTCCAGGCCGAAGCGCTTGGTTCCCATGTATTTGACATGCAGGAATTTCTCGAAACCCTCGGCCTCGACCAGCTTGTTCAGGATCGCGCGGCGGCCCTGTTTGGTGAACTGGATTTCCTTGCCATAGCCCTCGATCCGTTCTTTCAGCCAGGCGACCTGTTCAGGGTCGGAAATATGCATGAACTGCAGCGCGAAAGTGCCGCAATAGGTGCGCTGCAGGATCGTGATGATCTCGCGCAGGGTCGCGACCTCCAGGCCCAGCACATTGTCGATGAAGATGGGGCGGTCCATATCGGCCTCGGTGAAGCCGTAGGATTTCGGGTCAAGTTCTGGATGCGGCTCTTCCTTGCGCATGCCCAGCGGGTCCAGATCGGCGACCAGATGGCCCCGGATCCGGTAGGCGCGAATGATCATCAGCGCGCGCAGACTGTCCAGCACGGCGGCGCGCACCTGCTGCGTGGTCAGCGCGACATCCTTGTCGGCGGCCTTCTTGGTGATCTGTTCGGCCGCGGCCGCCGCCTCATCCACCAGCGTGGGTGCGCCCGCTTTGGCGCCCTTGCCGGGCTTTGCCGGGGCGGCGGGCCATTCGCCCGTCAGCGCGGCGGTCAGGTCATCCATGGGCTGGGGCGGCCAGTCGCCGCGCGCCCAGCTTGGGCCACTGGCAGCGGCCTGCGCATCTTCCGTCGCCTCACCCAGCGCGCGGAAATATTCGGCCCAGACATCATCGACCGATGCGGCATCCGCCGCGTGACGTGCCTGCAGCGCTTCGACATAGGCGGCATTCTGCCCTTCGAGAAAGCTATCGGATGGGCCAGAACGGGACGGGCTTTGATCGTTCATTTCAGCACCTCTCGTGCAACAGTAAACAACTTACAGGCATCAGCGGACACGGGGTTCCGGGCCATAGGCATTGGGGCCGCGCTGGCTGGGGCGGGACATCCACCAGATGATGACGGCCCCGGCCACGACCTGCAACAGCCCCAGCACCAGGATCAGCGCGCCCGGCGCAGCGGCCGCTTCGGGGGTATCGGCAAGGCGGCCCATCAGCATCTGACGGCTGACAGAACCGGCGACCAGCGCGCTGACCACCACGATGGCCGAGGGCACCAGCACCCACCAGCCCGGACGCCCGGTATCCTGCAACCGCCGCCAGGCGACAGCCAGAAACGGCAGGAACACCACAAGCTGGAACAGCCGCGTCAGCCATTGCCCGCCACCCAGCGCCAGATGCTCGATCACGCCGATCACGAAGGCCCCGGCAAAGACGAACAGGAAAAACCACCAGTATTCAGGGCGCCGCGACCGCCCCTCGAATTTCAGGGCGTTCCGGAACGCGGATGTCACGGCCTTGGTGAACGTCATGGCTCACGCCTCCTTGTGCGACGCTGCTTGCGCCTATTTGCCGATTGCGGCCAGCACTGCCTCGCCCAGACCGGCGGGGCTGTCGGCCACTTTGATCCCGGCAGATTTCATCGCCTCGATCTTGTCATCCGCGCCGCCCTTGCCGCCAGCAACAATCGCACCCGCATGGCCCATGCGCCGGCCCGGAGGGGCCGTGCGCCCCGCGATGAACCCGGCGCAGGGCTTGGAGCGCCCGCGCTTGGCCTCATCCTTCAGGAATTGCGCGGCTTCTTCCTCGGCGCTGCCGCCGATCTCGCCGATCATGATGATGGATTCGGTTTCGTCATCGGCCAGGAACCATTCCAGCACATCCAGATGCTCGGTCCCCTTGATCGGGTCGCCGCCGATGCCCACACAGGTGGACTGGCCCAGCCCCACATCGGTGGTCTGTTTCACCGCCTCATAGGTCAGGGTGCCCGAGCGCGACACCACGCCCACGGACCCGCGGCGATGGATATGGCCGGGCATGATGCCGATCTTGCAGGCATCGGGCGTGATGACACCGGGGCAGTTCGGCCCCACCAGCACGGATTTGCTGCCTTCCAGCGCGCGCTTCACCTTCATCATGTCCAGCACGGGGATGCCTTCGGTGATGCAGACGATCAGCTCCATTTCCGCATCGATCGCTTCCAGGATCGAGTCAGCGGCAAAGGGCGGGGGAACATAGATCACGCTGGCATTGGCCTCGGTCCTCGCCTTGGCCTCATGCACGGAATTGAACACTGGCAGGCCAAGATGGTCTTGCCCGCCCTTGCCGGGGGTGACACCGCCAACCATCTGCGTGCCGTAGGCAATGGCCTGTTCCGAATGGAACGTGCCCTGACTGCCGGTAAAGCCCTGGCAGATGACCTTGGTGTGTTTATCGACAAGAACGGCCATGTATTCACTCCTGTTATGTCAGGCGCCCTGCAGGGCGCGCAAGCTGTGTTCGAGACTGTAATGCGCATGCAGCAGCTCGAAATCGCCCTGTGTATGCGTGATGATCTTTTCGCGCGCCGCGCGCGACAGGTCAGCAAAGACCAGCGAGCGGCGCGAGCGCTGTTCGTTTTCCAGCACAAGGGGCTGGCCCATGCGCTGCGACAGGACAAGGCGCAGGCGCGCCACATCCTCGACATGGAACACCGCGTCATAGCGGGCCATGTCCGGGCCCAGAAACTGCGCGAACGGGTCGGTATGGTGCCGGATTGAGGGGACCAGCGCGCGATACAGGTCAAGATCGCGAAAGAACGCATCCGGGCCGGGCATCGGGTCCAGCCCCTGGTCGCCCGCGCGCGCCAGTGCCTTTTCGACATCGCGGTGGCCAAGCACCCGGTTGGTATAGACCGACAGCAGCCGCTTGATCGGATTGCGCAGGATCGTGAAGGTCCAGAACGCGCCCAGCCCCGTCAGGTCGGGCGGTTCATGGCGCGCTGCGTATCTGCCCGCCACCTGCCGGTAATAGCGGTGGATATTGCCGCCAAATCCCGCGCGATCAAACGCCGCCCCGTGTTCGCATTGATAGAAACTGCGCAGAACCGATGTCGTCATGCATTTGGGCACACCGACAAAGGCAATGTCATAGGTTTCGAAAACTGCGATCACGGGCTGATCCTTTCAAGCTTGCGTCCGCGCGCCCCCTTACCCCTTGACCGCCTTGACGATCTTTTCGGCCGCATCGGACAGGTTATCCGCTGCGATCACGTTTAGACCGGATTCGTTGATGATCTGTTTGCCAAGGTCGACATTCGTGCCTTCCAGCCGCACGACCAGCGGCACCTCCAGCCCCACTTCCCTGACGGCCGCGATCACGCCCTCGGCAATGATATCGCAGCGCATGATGCCACCGAAGATATTGACCAGAATACCTTTCACATTGGGGTCCGAGGTGATGATCTTGAACGCCTCGGTCACCTTTTCCTTGGTCGCGCCGCCGCCCACATCAAGGAAGTTCGCAGGCTCGGCACCGTAGAGCTTGATGATATCCATGGTTGCCATGGCAAGCCCTGCACCGTTGACCATGCAGCCGATCTCGCCATCAAGCGCGATATAGTTCAGGTCATATTTGCTGGCGGCGAGTTCCTTGGCATCTTCCTCGGTCTCATCGCGCAGGGCCAGAATGTCGGACTGGCGATACAGCGAATTGGAATCAAAGCCCATTTTCGCATCCAGGCATTTCAGATCGCCCTTGTCGGTCACGATCAGGGGGTTGATCTCGACCATTTCGGCATCGCGCTCGGTGAACAGCTTGTAAAGCTTGCCGACCAGATCGACGCATTGCTTGACCTGCTTGCCTTCCAGCCCCAGCGCGAATGCGACGCGGCGACCATGAAACCCCTGAATGCCGGTGGCCGGGTCAATGCTGAAGGACAGGATCTTCTCGGGCGTCGAGGCCGCGACCTCTTCGATATCCATGCCGCCCTCGGTCGAGACGACAAAGCTGATGCGGCTGGTCACACGATCCACCAGAAGCGCCAGATACAGCTCGCGCTCGATCTCGGACCCGTCCTCGATATAGATGCGGTTGACCTGCTTGCCGGCCGGGCCGGTCTGATGCGTGACCAGCGTCCGGCCCAGCATCTGCTTGGCATGTTCCTCGGCCTCGGCGACCGATTTGGCCAGCCGCACGCCGCCCTTTTCACCTGCGGATGCCTCCTTGAAGCTGCCCTTGCCGCGCCCGCCGGCATGAATCTGTGCCTTGACCACCCAGAGCGGACCATCCAGCTCACCTGCGGCCGATTTCGCCTCTTCGGCCCGCAACACGACGCGCCCGTCCGATACCGGCACACCTGCGGCACGCAAAAGCCCCTTGGCCTGATACTCATGGATGTTCATGAAACTGTCCCATTGTTAGCTCTTTACGCCTTCGTCCATGGCAGATTCCGCGCAGAAAACAACGGTAATCTGCGAAATTCACCTACATCTGCGGGAAAAACCGGATTTTGTGATCACTGCTTGAAAAACTGTGATCACAATTACCGCTAACAATTTTTCTGCGACATGCTGTCACACAGGACGGGACGCAGCGACAGAATGAAAAAAGGGCCGCGCCAATGGCGCGGCCCCCTGAAAAACCGCTGGGCCACTCAGGCCAGCGAGGTGTCGATGCCCTTGCAGGCCGTGACCAGACCGCGCACAGCCTCGACCGATTTGTCGAACATCGCCTGTTCGTCCTTGGTCATCTTGATATCGACGACCTTTTCGATCCCGTTCGCGCCGATGATCGTGGGCACGCCTACATACATCCCTTTCAGCCCGAACTCGCCATCGCACCAGGCCGCACAAGGCAGCAGGCGGCGCTGATCCTTCAGATAGGCTTCGGCCATCTCGATGGCGCTGGTCGCAGGCGCATAGAACGCCGAGCCGGTCTTGAGCAGCCCCACGATCTCGGCCCCGCCATCGCGAGTGCGCTGCACGATCGCATCCAGCTTGTCCTGACTGGTCCAGCCCATCGCCACCAGATCAGGCAGCGGGATGCCTGCGACAGTCGAATAGCGCACCAGGGGCACCATCGTGTCGCCATGCCCGCCCAGCACAAAGGCTGTCACATCGCGCATCGAGACATTGAATTCGAGGCTCAGGAAATGCCGGAAGCGCGCGGAATCCAGCACGCCCGCCATGCCGACGACCTTGTTATGCGGCAGGCCGGAAAATTCGCGCAGCGCCCAGACCATCGCATCCAGGGGGTTGGTGATGCAGATGACAAAGGCATCGGGTGCATGGGCGGCAATCCCCTCGCCCACCGCTTTCATGACCTTCAGGTTGATGCCCAGCAGGTCATCGCGGCTCATCCCCGGCTTGCGCGGAACCCCGGCGGTGACGATGCACACATCGGCCCCCGCGATATCGGCATAATCATTGGTGCCCTTGAACCGGCCGTCAAATCCTTCGGACGGGCCGGATTCGGCGATATCGAGGGCCTTGCCCTGCGGGATACCTTCGGCAATGTCGAACAGGATGACATCGCCAAGCTCCTTGATTGCCGCAAGATGGGCAAGCGTGCCGCCGATCTGTCCTGCCCCGATCAGGGCAATTCTGGGTCTGGCCATCAGTGATCTCCGGATCGTTGTGTTGACGCGCCTTGCCTAAGCCCTATCCGGGCGTGACGCAAGGCATCACGCGCCCGTGTCCGCCCCTGATAGCGCAGACATGCCCCGCCGCCCGGATGCCCCCGCATGGGCCGACCGGCAGCCGCGCGCCCGGAACGGG
>REDZ01000100.1 GCA_007695345.1 Paracoccaceae bacterium
GCGATGGTCTGGTCCATGTCAGCCAGATCGAGAACCGCCGCCTGAACCACCCCTCGGACGTGCTGAAAGAGGGGCAGGACGTGAAAGTCAAGCTTCTGGGCTTTGATGATCGCGGCAAGGTCCGGCTGGCGATGAAAATGGTCGATCAGGAAACCGGCGAGGAAATCGCGGCCGCCAAAGCCGACTGACCCGGCCACCCGATCTCACCGACAGGGCCCCGGCAAATCGCCGGGGCCCTTTGCCGTTCACGCACCAGAACCGCTGCAACGGCACGCCACGCACTGCCCCCTGTTTCATCTTGCCCGAAATACTCGCAGGGGTGAATGCGCGCAGCGCAGAGGGGGCGGCAGCCCCCTTCCCCCGCCCCGGTCGGGCACGACCGCGAACCGAAATGCCGCACGCCCGCTGCCCGGCAAAGGCTTGAGCCTGCCGCCGAGTGCGCTAGCCTGTCCACTACACCACCCCCAGACCGGTATCCCGGATGCAGCAACCCCGTCCATCTTCCGCATTCCTACGCAGAACGCCACGTGCAGCAGGGGCGGCAAACGCATGACTGCACTGGTTCTGGACACTATCACCAAGATCTTTCCCAGCGCCGAGGGGCCGGTCAAGGTGCTTGACGGTGTATCGCTGCAGATCGCGCCCGGCAGCGCCCATGCGCTGACAGGTGACAGCGGCAGCGGGAAATCGACGCTGCTGCATATCGCTGCTGGTCTGGAACCTGCGCAAAGCGGCCGGGTGCTTGTCGCCGGAACAGAGCTGAGCGCGCAGGATGATGCGGGCCGCGCAGCGTTGCGCCGGGGGCGCCTCGGGCTGATCTTCCAGCAGTTCAACCTGATCCCGTCGCTCAGCGTCGCCGCCAATCTTGCCTTTCAGGCGCGGCTCTCGGGCTGCCATGATGCCGCGTTCACGGACCACCTGGCCGACCGCCTTGGCATTGCCGAACTGCGCACGCGTTACCCCGAACAGCTCTCGGGCGGGCAGCAGCAGCGCGTGGCGATCGGCCGGTGTCTGGCCGCGCGCCCCGCGTTGGTGCTGGCCGACGAACCCACCGGCAATCTGGACGAGGGGACAGGCGACCGGGTGCTGGACCTGATGCTGGACCTCACCGCCGAGGCCGGCACCGCGCTCTTGCTCGTCACCCATTCGCCGCGACTGGCCGCGCGCTGCGATCACCGCCACCACCTGCGCGCCGGGCGCCTGGAGGGGGGCGCATGACCCGCATCGCGCTGACAGCCCTGCTGTCGCATTGGGCGCGGAACTGGCTGCAGCTGGCGATGCTGCTTGCCGGTCTGGCCCTTGCCACCGCGCTCTGGTCCGGGGTTCAGGCCCTCAATTCCGAGGCCCGGAGCGCCTATGCCACAGCCGAGGCCCTGCTGGCCGAAGGGTCCGCAGAGCGCCTTGACCACCCCTCAGGCCAGATCCTGCAGGAGCGTTACATCACTCTGCGCCGCGCGGGCTGGCAGGTCTCTCCGGTTGTCGAAGGGCGTTACACGCTGGGCAATGCACGCGTGACGCTTGTGGGCATAGAGCCGCTGACCGCACCGCAAGGCGCAGGCCCCGCACTCGCCGCGCAGGACCTGAACGCCTTTTTCGCAGGCCGCGCCTTTGCCCATCCCCAGACCATCGCAGAGATCGGCGCGCATGATCTGGACCTGCACCCTTCGGATGCCGTCCCGGTCGGCACTGTCCTGCTCGACATTGGCCGCGCACAGGCGTTGCTCGACACAGAGGCGCTCAGCTACCTCCAGTTGCTCCAAACGCAGCCCGCAGGGCTGCGCCCCCTCGACACCCTTGCCCCCGACCTGCGTCGGGTTCCGGCGGGCGAGGGCGCAGAACTCGGCGGGCTGACCGAGTCCTTTCACCTGAACCTGACCGCGTTTGGCCTGCTGGCCTTTGCTGTCGGGCTGTTCATCGTGCATTCCACCGTCGGGCTGGCGTTCGAGCAGCGCCGCGCGATGTTCCGCACACTGCGCGCGCTTGGCCTGCCGCTGCGCCACCTGACCGCCTGCCTTGCCGCCGAGATGCTGGTCTTTGCGCTGATCGCGGGCGTGGTCGGGCTGGTGCTCGGGCATCTTCTGGCCGCGTTCCTGATGCCTGATGTCGCACTGACCCTGCGCGGTCTTTATGGCGCGCCGGTGCCGGGGGGGCTGCACTTCAACCCGGTCTGGGCCGCCAGTGGGCTTGCCATGACGCTTGCAGGGGCCGCGCTGGCGGGTGGGCAGGCGCTGTGGCGGTTGTGGCATCTGCCGATCCTGGCCCCTGCGCAGCCCCGCGCATGGGCTCATGCCTCGGGTCGCGGGATGCGCCTGCAAGGGGCCTTCGCGCTGGCCCTCGGGGCGCTTGCCGTCGCGCTGGCGCTTGGTGGCGACGGGCTGCTGACCGGCTTTGGCCTGCTCGCTGCCGCGCTTCTGGCCGCTGCGCTGGCCGTGCCGCTTGTGCTTGCGGGCCTGCTGCGCCTTGCGCAACGCACTGCGCGCGGCCCGGTTGCCGAATGGTTCTGGGCCGACAGCCGCCAGAACATGCCCCGGCTGTCACTCGCGCTTATGGCTCTGATGCTGGCGCTGGCCGCGAATATCGGCGTGGGCACCATGGTCGCCAGCTTCCGCGCGACATTCATCGACTGGCTGGACCTGAGGCTGGCGGCAGAGCTGAATGTCATGCCCGCCAGCGCGGAAGAGGCCGCCGCCCTGCACCCCTTCCTGTCCGACCGTGCCGATGCCGTCCTGCCCATGATGCGCGTGGACGCCACTCTCGCCAGCCAGCCAGGGCAGATATATGCCATGAAGGATCACGCCAGTTTCCGCGACAACTGGCCCCTGATCGACCCGGTCCCCGACGTCTGGGACCGGCTGGCCGCGGGCGAGGGCGTGCTGGTCAATGAACAGCTGTATCGACGTGCGGGGCTGCAATCCGGGGCGGACAGGCTCGATCTGCCAGGGGTTGGTGCCCTGCCGGTGCTGGGGGCCTATGCCGATTACGGCAACCCGCTTGCACAAGCCGTGCTGACCCTGCCGCAGTTTCAGGCCGCCTTTCCTGATGCGCCAGTGCGCCAGTTCGCCATCCGCACATCCGATGCTCCGGGTCTGACGGCCAGCCTGCAGGAGGAGTTCGGCCTCAGCAGCGCGCAGATCACCGATCAGGCGCAGGCGCGCGCCCTGTCGATGCGCATATTCGAGCGCACCTTTGTCATTACCCGCGCGCTCAATGTGCTGACCCTGTCGGTCGCCGCGCTTGCCCTCTTTGCCGCGCTTGTCACGCTGGCGGGGATGCGGCTGGCGCAGCTCGCCCCCCTCTGGGCGCTGGGGCTGACGGCGCGGCGGCTGGCAGGGTTGGAACTGGCGCGCGCGCTGGTTCTGGGCGCGCTGACGATGGTGCTGGCGCTGCCCGTGGGGCTGATGCTGGCGCAGGTGTTGTTGTCGGTCATCAATGTGCAGGCCTTTGGCTGGCGCCTGCCGCTTCAGGTCTTTCCGGGCGACTGGGCGCGACTGGCGCTCTGGGCGATGCTCGCCGTGCTGGCGGCGGCCAGCCTGCCTGCGCTGCAATTGGCGCGGCAGGGCCCGGCTGACCTGTTGCGCGTCTTCTCAAGGGATCGCTGAGAATGCAGCACAGTGTCGCCAACCAGGCCATACGCGCAACGGCGCTCGCAGTGGGCGTGGCCCTTGCGCCCACCAGCCTGCCCGCACAGGGATTTGCCGGCCTCGGCACAGATGCCGAGGGCTTTGCCACCCCCCAGCGCGGCACCACCCTGCAATTCCCCGCAGATCACGGCCCGCACCCCGAATACCGGATCGAATGGTGGTATCTGACGGCGACATTATCGGACGCGGAGGGGCAGGATTACGGCGTGCAATGGACGCTGTTCCGCTCTGCCCTCGCGCCGCAGGAGGACGAGGGCTGGGACAGCCCGCAGGTCTGGATGGGCCATGCCGGGCTGACCACGGCCGAGCAGCATTTCAGCGCCGAGCGTTTCGCGCGCGGTGGCATCGGGCAGGCAGGTGTCACGGCAGATCCTTTCGTCGCACATATCGATGACTGGCACATGACCAGTCATTCTGCGAATGGCGCCGATGCGCTCGACCACCTGCAGGTCCATGCACGCGGCAGCGATTTCAGCTATGATCTGGAGTTCGTTGCAGAGGGTCCGCTGGTGTTGCAGGGCAATGCGGGCTATTCCGTCAAATCACCCGATGGGCAGGCCAGCTACTATTATTCGCAGCCCTTTTTCACGGTGTCCGGCACGCTCGACCTGCCCGATGGGCCGGTCGAGGTAACGGGGCATGGCTGGCTGGATCGCGAATGGTCCAGCCAGCCGCTGGCAGAGGATCAGGCGGGGTGGGACTGGGTTTCGCTCAGTTTCGACGATGGTCACCGCATGATGGGCTTTCAACTGCGCGGAACCGAGGTTTTCACCGCAGGCACATGGATCACGCCCGACGGCACGCCCACGCCCCTGCCCGATGGCGCAGTGCAATTCACGCCCCTGCACCACACCCCCATCGACGGGCGCGACGTGCCCACACATTGGCGCATCGAGTTGCCCGAGAAGGACCTGTCGATCGAGACCGAGCCACTGAATCCCGCCGCATGGATGGACCTCTCCATCAGCTATTGGGAAGGCCCCCTGCGCTTTGACGGCAGCCATAGCGGGCGCGGCTATCTGGAGATGACGGGCTACTGACGCCCCGGCGCGTCCCCCCCCACGGGGCCGGCGCGGCGGGGGGGGGGGGGGGGCGTGCCGGTCCCGAAGGGCGGGACGCGCATCTTGCATGACGCGGCGTTGTGCGTGACAGATCGCGCAGGCCGGGGTTATCTGCCCCTGACCGTCACGGAGGACCCCATGCCCTACCCCCATATGCTCGCCCCGCTGGATCTGGGTTTCACGACCCTGAAGAACCGTGTGCTTATGGGGTCCATGCATACAGGGCTGGAAGAGCGCGGCGACTGGTCACGCGTCGCGGCCTATTACAGCGAACGCGCAGCAGGCGGTGTCGGGCTGATCGTGACTGGCGGCATGGCCCCCAACCATGAAGGCGGCGTCTTTCCCGGTGCTGCCGGGATCTATACGGATAGCGACAGCACCAATCACCGGTTGGTCACTGATGCCGTGCATGACGCGGGCGGCAGGATCGCCATGCAGATCCTGCATGCCGGACGCTATGCCTATGGCCCCGATTGCGTCGCCCCCTCGGCACTGAAATCCCCCATCTCGCCCTTTGTGCCGCGCGAACTGGATGAGGACGGGATCGAAAAGCAGATCGCCGATATCGTCACTGCGGCCACCCGCGCCCGCGATGCGGGCTATGACGGGGTCGAGATCATGGGCTCTGAAGGGTATTTCATCAACCAGTTCCTCTGCGCCGCCACCAATCACCGTAGCGACCGCTGGGGCGGGGCGTATGCCAACCGGATGCGCCTGCCCATCGAGATTGTGCGTCGCACCCGCGCCGCAACGGGGCCCGATTTCATCCTGATCTATCGCATCTCACTGATCGATCTGGTCCCAGGCGGCCAGAGCTTTGCCGAGGTCACGCGCCTTGCCCGAGCGATTGAAGAGGCAGGCGCCACCATCCTGAACACCGGCATCGGCTGGCATGAATCGCGCGTGCCCACGATTGCCACATCCGTGCCGCGCGCAGGCTGGGCCTGGGTGACGCGCAAGCTGATGGGCAAGGTCGGCATTCCGCTTGTCACCTCGAACCGGATCAATACGCCCGACGTGGCCGAAGAATTGCTCGCCGGCGGGGCTGCCGACATGGTGTCGATGGCGCGGCCCTTTCTGGCGGACGCGGATTTCGTGGCCAAGGCGGCCGCGGGCCGCGCCACTGACATTGCGCCCTGCATCGCCTGTAATCAGGCCTGCCTCGATCACACGTTTCAGGGCAAGATCTCGTCCTGTCTGGTCAATCCGCGCGCCTGTCATGAAACCGAACTTACGTATACGCCCACCGACAGACCGAAACGCATCGCTGTGGTGGGCGCTGGGCCAGCAGGGCTGATGGCGGCGCTGGTTGCGGATCAGCGCGGGCATGATGTCACCTTGTACGAGGCTGACAGCCGCATCGGCGGACAACTCAACATGGCGCGCGTCATTCCCGGCAAAGAGGAATTCCACGGGCTGGTGGACTGGTTCACGGGCCAGATCGACCGCTCGCGGATCACGCTGGCGCTGAACATCCGCGCCACCCCGGAGCAACTGGCCCCCTTTGACGAGGTCATCATCGCCACAGGTGTCACCCCGCGCGACCCGCAGATCGACGGGCAGGATGGCCCGCATGTCCTGCGCTATACCGATGTTCTGCGCGGCGGCGCGCAGGTCGGCCCGCGTGTCGTCGTGGTGGGCGCCGGCGGGATCGGGTTCGACGTGTCGGAATTCCTGGTCCATGCAGGCCAAAGCCCAACCGAGGATCTGACGCTGTGGAAACGCGAATGGGGCGTCGATGACCCAGAGCGCAGCCCGGGCGGGCTGGCACCAACAGGCCCGCAGCCCGAGGCACCTGCGCGCACGGTCGTGCTGGTCCAGCGCAAGCGCGGCAAGCCCGGCAGGGGACTGGGCAAGACGACCGGCTGGATTCACCGCGCCGCACTCAAGGCCAAGGATGTCACCATGCTGGGCGGGCTGGAATATCGCCGCATCACGCCCGATGGGCTGGTCGTCGTGCAGGACGGGCAAGAGGTGACGCTGCCCGCCGACACCATCGTGCTGTGCACCGGCCAGGACCCCGAACGCAGCCTGGCCGACGCGCTGGAACAGGCCGGGCGCGCGGTGCATGTGATCGGGGGCGCGGATGTCGCCGCAGAACTGGATGCCAAGCGCGCCATCGATCAGGGCGCGCGGCTGGCGGCGTCGCTGTAGCCGTTACAGACCGCGCAGCACGCGCCGGGGCGCGACAGGCGCGCTCAGGCTTTCGGGCATGGAGAGGCTTGCGACCTGTTCGGCGATCGGCTTGACCGACAGCGGGTGCGTCGTGCCCGAATAGGTCTCTGGCGTCTGGAACGCTTGCCATCGGTCGCGATGATATACCTCGAGCGCGGCAAAACGTGCCTTGTAGTCCATCTTGGGGCTGCCGGGCACCCAATAGCCCAGATAGACGTAAGGCAGCCCCAGCTTGCGCGCCAGTTCGATCTGGTCGAGGATCATGTAGCTGCCCAGCGAATTCCGTTCATGGCGCGGGTCGAAAAACGAATAGACCAGGCTCAGCCCGTCATCCAGCACATCGGTCAGGCACACGCCCCACAGATCGCCCTTCATGCCGCCGACCCCGTCGCGATATTCCAGTATCCGGGTGCGGACGGGCGTTTCCTCTATCATCGCGGCGAATTCGAACACATCCATATCGGCCATGCCGCCATCGGCATGGCGCGCGTCCAGATAACGGCGGAACAGGTCGAACTGATCTTCGGTCGCCCAGGCGCTGCTGACATGGCGGGCCAGGTGGCGGTTGCGCCGCATCATCCGGCGCTGTGACCGCGACGGCGAAAAATCCGCGACCCTTATGCGCGCCGACAGGCAGGCGCAGCAATCCGCACATGCCGGGCGGTACAGCACATTCTGCGAGCGCCGAAAGCCCTGCTTGGACAGGCTGTCATTCATCGCCTCTGCCTGATCGCCCTGCAAAGCGGTGAACAGCTTGCGCTCGGTCCGGCCCGGAAGGTAGGGGCAGGGTTGCGGGGCCGTCACGTAAAACTGCGGTATAGTCGGAAGACTGTGGCGCATCAGGATCGTCTCGGGGTTTTGCGTCGGTACAGCAGCCTAGCAACGCTTCGGGCATTCGCCAAGCCCCCAAAACGTCTGTGTCCTTGCCTGTTCAGTCCAACGCGACCCGATGCAACATCGTGGTCCGGAACAGGATGTCATTCAGCCCCTGGCGGTAGGGTGTCAGCAGGATCATCGCGATGGACCCGATCTGCAAGGGTATGACCACCCATTGCAGCGCATTGACGACACTGTAGTAAAACGCCGTCGCGGTATCGGGAACGCTCCCATCCAGCCCCCGCCAGCTTAGCGCGGTCATCATCATCCCCAGCGTCGCCCCGTAGCGCGCCAGCATGACCGTGCGGTAGGCAACCGTGATCGTCGCGAACAGGACCGGCAGGAAAAACGCGCCGACAAAGAATGTCGCGACCACGCCCACAAGGGTCAGCGCCAGCGTCACAATCAGATCAACCCCCCAGGCAAGGGTGCGCTTGACCGGCACATCCTTGTAGAATTCCGGCTGCAATTCGGGGTCAGGCAGGCTCATTCCGTGAAATCCGCGGCTGTGGCAGCGGCCAGCGTGACCAATTGCGCAGGGTTGATGGAAAAAACGTGCCGCGGTGTGCCCGCTGCCGCCCATACCAATTCAAACGCCATCAGGCGCGGATCGATCCATGTGGGCGACGGGGCAACATGCGCAATCGGCGCCACGCCGCCGATGGCAAAGCCCGTCGTCCTGCGCACAAGCATCGCGTCAGCGCGACCAAGCGCCTCACCCGCGAGGCGCGAGGCCTTGTCCGCACAGATGCGATTGCCGCCAGCGGTCAGGAACAACCGGATATCGCCCGAATCCTCGCCAACAAAGATGATCGATTTGACAATCTGATCGATCTCGCAATTGCAGGCGGCGGCCGCCTGTTCGGCAGTGCGCGTCTCGCCTGCCTCGGAAATCGTGTCGGGCAGGCCCGCATCCGCCAGGACGCGGGCGACACGTTTCAGCGATTTGCTCATGTCCTAGTCCAGACTGTCCAGCACCTCGCCCAATGTGCCGATCAATTGGTCGATATGGGATTTCTCGATGATCAGCGGGGGCGACATGGCAATGATATCCCCTGTCGTTCGGATCAGCACCCCCTTTTCATAGGCCTTGAGGAACGCGGAAAACGCCCGTTGCGTCGGTGCACCTGCGATGGGTTCCAGCTCGACCGCGCCGATCAGGCCCATATTGCGGATATCGATGACATGCGGCTTGTCGTGCAGCGAATGCACGGCCTCTTCCCAATAGGGTGCCAGCTCGGCGGCCCGCTCGAACAGGGCTTCTTCGCGATACGTCTCCAGCGTTGCAAGCCCGGCGGCAGATGCGATCGGGCTGCCGGAATAGGTATAGCCGTGAAACAGTTCGATCATGTGTTCGGGGCCCTGCATGAAGGCATCGTGAATCGCCGCCGATGTCAGCACCGCCCCCATCGGGATCACCCCGTTGGTCAGCCCTTTGGCGCAGGTGATCATGTCGGGCATCACATCGAAATGCTGCGCCCCGAACGCACTGCCCAGACGGCCGAAACCGGTGATGACCTCATCAAAGATCAACAGGATGCCGTGCTTGGCCGTGATTTCGCGCAGCCGTTGCAGGTATCCCTTGGGCGGGATCAGCACGCCGGTAGATCCTGCCACAGGTTCCACGATGACGGCGGCAATGGTGTCGGGGCCATGCAATGCCACAATGCGTTCCAGATCATCGGCCAGATGCGCGCCATGTTCAGGCTGCCCCCGCGTCCACTGGTTTTCGGGGATATGCGTATGCGGCAGATGGTCCACGCCCGACAGCATCGCGCCGAAATGGCGGCGGTTGTTGACGATTCCGCCGACCGAAATGCCGCCGAAATTCACCCCATGATAGCCCCGCTCGCGCCCGATAAGCCGGGTCCGCGCCGCGTCGCCGCGCGCACGGTGATAGGCGATGGCGATTTTCAGCGCCGTTTCGACGGCCTCGGACCCGGAATTGACAAAGAACGCATGGTCCATTCCCTCGGGCGCCATATCCACCAGCCGATTTGCCAGCTCAAACGCCTTGGGGTGCCCCATCTGAAAGG
>REDZ01000188.1 GCA_007695345.1 Paracoccaceae bacterium
TGCAGGTGGACACGACCAATATCCTGTTCATCTGCGGCGGGGCCTTTGCCGGGCTTGACCGGATCATCAACCAGCGCGGCAAGGGCTCGGCCATCGGCTTTGGCGCTGATGTCAAGGATGACAGCATCAAGACCATTGGCGAAACACTGACCACGCTGGAGCCTGAGGATCTGCTGAAATTTGGCCTGATCCCGGAATTCGTGGGTCGTCTGCCCGTGGTCGCCACACTGATGGATCTGGATGAAGATGCGCTGATCACCATTCTGACCGAACCCAAGAATGCGCTGGTCAAGCAGTATCAGAAACTCTTCGACATCGAGGGCGTGGCCCTGACCTTCACGGATGAGGCCCTGCGCGCCATCGCCAAACGCGCCATCGCGCGCAAGACCGGCGCGCGCGGGCTGCGCTCGATCATGGAAGATATCCTGCTCGACACGATGTTCGAATTGCCGGGGTTGGAGAATGTGTCGGAAGTGGTCGTGAATGAAGAGGCCGCGACCTCGGACGCGAAACCGCTGATCATCTATGCCGATGCCAAGAAAAGCGCCGCGACTGCGGGCTGACCGCGCCGCCGGGCCGCAAGGCCCGGCCCGCGCTGAGGCGCGTCGATGAGCGTGCTGCCGGAGTTTCTGGCGCTCTTTGTCCAACAGCTTCAGAAACCGACCCTGGCCTTTCTGCTGGGCGGCATGCTGCTGGCCGCCCTTGGCAGCCGGTTGGAACTGCCCGACCCGATCTATCAATTCATCGTGCTGGTGCTTTTGCTGAAAATCGGCATGGGCGCGGGCATGGCCCTGCGTGATGCGCAGCCTGCCGATATCGTGTTGCCCGCACTGGCGGCAGCCGTGCTGGGTGTGTTGATCGTGCTGCTGGGCCGGATCACGCTGGGGGCGCTTCCCCGCCTGCCGCGCGCAGATACGATTGCCACGGCCGGGCTGTTCGGCGCGGTGTCGGTCTCGACGCTGGCGGCGGCCATGGTGATCATGGAAAAGAGGCCTTGGGATATGAGGCCTGGGCGCCCGCTCTCTATCCGTTCATGGATATCCCGGCGCTTCTGACCGCGATTGTGCTGGCACAGCGCGCAGGGTCGAACGCGGCGGCGCGCGTGCCGTTGCGACGGCTGATCCTGGACAGCCTGCGCGGCGGCGCGCTTTCGGCGCTGCTTCTGGGGTTGGCGCTGGGGCTGCTGACCCGTCCCGACCCGGTCTTTGACAGCTTCTATGACCCGCTGTTTCGCGGGTTGCTGTCGCTTCTGATGCTGGTCATGGGGATGGAGGCCTATGCCCGCCTGTCCGAATTGCGCGGCACGGCGCATGTCTATGCGGTATACGGCCTGCTGGTCCCGCTGGTGCATGGCGCGCTGGGGTTCGGGCTGGGCTGGGCGCTGCATCTGATGGCGGGCTTCTCGCCGGGCGGTGTTGTGCTGCTGGCGGTGATGGCGGCATCCAGTTCCGACGTGTCCGGCCCGCCTACCCTGCGCCTTGCGATCCCCGCCGCCAATTCGGCGGTCTATATCGGCACCTCTACCAGCCTGGGCACACCGGTCGCGCTGCTGTCCATACCGCTCTGGATCAGCCTGGCCGCAATGCTGCTGACCCCGTAACCCATTTGCGAGACGAGCCCAGCCATGACCGCCCCTGCCATCAAGCTGACCATCATCGTGGAACGCCTGCTCAAACCCCAGATCGAGGCATTGCTGGCCGATGCCGGGCTGAGCGGCTGGTCGATCTTTCCGGGCGGCGGGCGCGGCACGCATGGGCGGCGCCGGGCGCAGGCCGCGCAGCTTGTGCGCGAATTCTCGATCATCAAGTTCGAGGTGGTGCTGCGCGACCGTGCCAAGGCCGAAGGCATCGCCGAGCGGCTGACCGGGGAACTGATGGCGGAACAGCCGGGCATTGTCTGGCTGGAAGAGGTCGAGATCTGGCGTATCGGAAAGTTCACCACCTGAGCGCCCCTTCCGGGGCCGTGCTGTCCGGGATGTGGGTGGGGGGCGCTGCCCCCCGCTACGCTCCCCCCGGGATATTTGGGACAAAGATGAAAGAGAGCGCCCTTATTCGGCAGCGACGGGCTTGCGGTCCACCAGCGCGACAATATCCATCATGATCCGGTTGAGCTGGAAATCCTTGGGCGTATAGACCTGCGCCACGCCCATCGCGCGCAGCCGTGCCGCGTCCACCTCGGGAATGATGCCACCAACGATCACCGGCACGTCGCCCAGCCCCTCATCGCGCATCAGGCGCATCAGTTCCTCCATCAGCGGCATATGGCTGCCCGACAGGATCGACAGGCCCACCACATGCGCCCCTTCCTCGCGCACCGCGGCCACGATCTCGGCCGGGGTCAGGCGAATCCCCTCATAGGCGATATCCATGCCGCAATCGCGGGCACGGGCGGCGATCTGTTCGGCCCCGTTGGAATGCCCGTCAAGCCCCGGCTTGCCGACCACGAATTTCAGCCGCCGACCCAATTTCGTGCTGACGGCATCCACTGCCGCGCGCAGATCGTCCAGCCCTTCGGTCCGGTTGGACGGGGCGCGGCTGACGCCCGTAGGGCCGCGATACTGTCCGAAGGCGGCGCGCACTGTCGCGCCCCATTCGCCGGTCGTGGCGCCCGCTTTCGCCGCGGCGATCGAGGCGGGCATCACATTGACGCCGGCGCGCGCGGCCTCGCGCAGATCGCTGAGGGCGGCGCGCACGGCCGCCTCGTCGCGCGCGGCGCGCCACGCATCCAGCCGGGCGATCTGATCGGCCTCTGCCTCGGGGTCGCAGACCATGATCGTATCCTCGCCCGTGGTGAGCGGAGAGGGCTCGGTCGTGGTGTAGCGGTTCACGCCGACAACGACGGTTTCGCCCGACTCGATCCCGGTGATGCGGTCGGCATTGGCCTCGACCAGCCGTGATTTCATGTACTCGATCGCCTTGACGGCGCCGCCCATTGCATCGATCCGCGCCAGTTCCTCGCGCGCGCCATCCATCAGGGCCGCAACCTTGCGCTCGATGGCGGGGTTCTCGTCAAACAGGTCGTCATATTCCAGCAGATCAGTCTCGAAGGCCAGCACCTGTTGCAGGCGCAGGGACCATTGCTGATCCCAGGGGCGCGGCAGGCCCAGCGCCTCATTCCAGGCGGGCAGTTGCAGCGCGCGGCAGCGGGCCTTTTTGGACAGCGTCACCGCCAGCGCCTCAAGCAGGATGCGATAGACATTATTCTCGGGCTGCTGTTCGGTCAGCCCGAGGGAGTTCACCTGCACCCCGTAGCGGAAGCGGCGGAATTTGGCGTCGTCAATGCCATAACGCTCGCGGCAGATCTCATCCCACAGATCCACGAAGGCGCGCATCTTGCACATCTCGGTCACGAACCGGATGCCCGCATTCACGAAGAATGAAATCCGCCCCACCATCTGCGGGAAATGTTCCTGTGGCACCTTGCCCTTCAGATCATCGAGCACCGCGCAGGCCGTGGCCAGCGCAAAGGCCAGTTCCTGCTCGGGCGTGGCCCCGGCCTCTTGCAGATGGTAGGAACAGACATTCATCGGATTCCATCTGGGCAGATATTCGCGGGTATAGGCCGCGACATCGGTGATCATGCGCATCGACGGCTCTGGCGGGCAGATATAGGTCCCGCGCGAAAGGTATTCCTTGATCAGATCGTTCTGGACTGTCCCGCTGAGCCTGGAGATATCCGCCCCCTGTTCTTCGGCCACAGCGATATAGAGCGCGAGCAGCCAGGGCGCGGTCGCATTGATCGTCATCGACGTGTTCATCTGTTCCAGCGGGATCTGGTCGAACAGCATCCGCATGTCGCCCAGATGGCAGATCGGCACGCCGACCTTGCCGACCTCACCCCTGGACAGTTCATGATCGCTGTCATAGCCCGTCTGCGTGGGCAGATCGAAGGCCACGGACAGGCCCGTCTGCCCCTTGGACAGGTTGTTGCGATACAGCGCATTGGACGCGCGCGCCGTGGAATGCCCGGCATAGGTGCGAAACAGCCACGGCTTGTCGCGTGGTGTGGTGGCTTGGGCGTCAGACATCGGGGCCTCCGGCTCTAGAGGGGTGCGCGAAGGGTGCGCGCAACATTGTTGCGCCGGACACTGCGCAAGGCGCAATTTAATGTCAAGCGGAATCGCTGCGTTGCGGCACGACCTGATCGGCCCGCGCACGGGCCTGCTGGAATTCCCTGGCATTGTCGAAAAAGACGGCGACATCCTTTTCCGACATCTCACCCAGCAGATTCAGCCCCTCGGGGGTATAGCGACAATGGGTGGCCAGCAGCAGCGCGCGGCCATTCTTTTTCTGAAACAGCGCGAATATGCGGAAGTAATGCCAGAAAATCGCATCATCGATGCCGCTGCGAAAGGACGCGTTCCAGGGCCGGTCGAGGGTCGCGAAGCGCTCGCGCATCTCATAGGCGACCAGTCCCAGCGCGGCCTGATCGGCAAAGGGGCGTTTCATACGCTCGGGCAGGCCCTTCGCGTCGAGCACCTGCGCGGTCCGCCTGGCCCAGCGCGCGGCAAATCGGCTGCCCGTGCGAAAGGCCACGACGCCCGAGTTGAACAGCGGAAAGGGCGTGCCCAGGGGCTTGGGGCATTGCGACCGCGCCGTCGCCAGAGCATCGGACAGGGCAAACTCCTCCACCTTCAGCCAACGCTGTGCACGCCGGGTGAAACGATCAGCCTGCCATCCGGTAAAGACCTGTGCCCCCATGATCGGCACGGCAGAGAGATCGGCCTGCATCAGACAGGCCGGATCGAAGGGGCGGGTCACGACGATATCGGTATCCAGAAACACGGCATAATCTGTCGCGAAGGGCTGGCGCGCCACGTCGATCTTGTTGCCGATGGGATAGTCGAAACGCGGCCAGAAACGGGGCGAGAAGCGCCGCAGCGTGACGTTGAAATATGCGAATGTCCGCAACGTGTTGTCATCAAGCTGGTCGTCGGTATCGGGCACAAAGGCTTCGATGCGGCTGCCGGCGGGGGCATTCTCGCGCAGGGTCGCGGCGAGGAACCGGCCACGGAATGACAGGTTGCCGGGCTGGACGATGAAATAATACGTGACCTTGTCGGACATAGCGCGAATTTTCGCCCCCTGGCTAAGCCTGTGCAGGCGGCGGTCATCTTCTGTGCCCAAGGGGGGATTTGCAAGCCGCCTCTGGCCCGGGCGGTCGGCGCGCTTCTGCGGGTGCATGCGAAGGAACGCAAGGAGAACATTTGCTTGACACGCCGCGCCGACCCGTTACCTCTGCCCCCATGACGGCCCCGACCCTAGTCTGGTTCAAACGCGACCTGCGCGTCACGGATCACCCCGCGCTCGCGGCAGCGGGGGGGCATGTGCTGCCGCTCTATATCATAGAGCCCGCGTATTGGCGTCTGCCCGACACGTCCGCCCGGCAATGGGCGTTTCTGGCCGAAGCGCTGGACAGCCTGCGCGATGAACTGGCCGCGCTGGGCCAGCCGCTGGTCATCCGGCAGGGCGAGGCGGTGGCGGAACTGGCGCGGGTGACCCGGCGCCATGGTATCACACGGATGATCAGCCATGAGGAAACGGGCAATGCCTGGACCTATGCCCGCGACAGGCGCGTGGCCGCATGGGCGCGCGCCAACGGGATCGACTGGCAGGAACTGCCGCAAAGCGCGGTGGTGCGGCGCCTGCCCTCGCGCGATGGATGGCAGCGGGCGCGCAACATGTTCATGCGCCAGACGCCGCTGCCCGCGCCAGAGGCGCTGGCCCCGATCTGCACGGATCCGGCCACGCATCTGCCCCATGCCCGCGCGCTGGGGCTGGCACGCGACCCCTGCCCCAACCGCCAGACTGGCAGCCATGCGCAGGCACGCGCCACGCTGGACAGTTTCCTGACCCGGCGGGCCGAGGGGTATCGCACACAGATGTCCTCTCCGCTGACGGGCGAGCGCGCCTGTTCGCGCCTGTCGCCCTATCTGGCACTGGGAATGCTGTCCGTGCGCGAGGTCGAACATGCCCGAAGCCAGGCCCGCGCGGCACGGCCCGACTGGGCCGCGCCGATGAACAGTTTTGCCAAGCGGCTGGCCTGGCGCGATCACTTCATCCAGAAGCTGGAGGATGAGCCCGCGCTGGAATATCGCTGCCTGCACCCCGCGCATGAGGGGCTGCGGGGCAGCGACCCCGCCCGCCTGCATGCATGGATGGCGGGCGAGACGGGCCTGCCCTTTGTCGATGCCTGCATGCGCTATCTGCGCGCGACCGGCTGGTTGAACTTTCGCATGCGCGCGATGCTGATGTCAGTGGCGAGCTATCACCTGTGGCTGGACTGGCGCGACACGGGCGCGCATCTGGCGCGGCAGTTCACCGATTATGAACCCGGCATTCACTGGAGCCAGTGCCAGATGCAATCGGGCACCACCGGCATCAATACACTGCGCATCTACAACCCGGTCAAGCAGGGCCATGATCAGGACCCCGAGGGCCGGTTCATCCGCGCCTGGGTGCCGGAACTGCGCCACCTGCCGACCGCGCAATTGCACGCCCCCTGGACTGCGCCCGAGGGCGCCGCCCCGCGCTACCCCGCCCCGATTGTCGATCTGGATGCAGCGGGGCGGCACGCACGCGATGTGATGTGGGGGCTGCGCAAGGCCCATGGCTTTCACGCGGAATCGGCGCGGATTGCGGAAAAGCACGCCTCGCGCGCGCGGGATAGCGACCGCGGCAGCGCGCGCGCAAGGCGCGCGGCGCGACGGCGTGATCCGGCGCAGTTGCGGCTGGACCTGTAGCCTGGCCCGTTACAGGCCCAGACAATGGCGCATGATCGCCTTTTGCGCATGCAGGCGGTTCTCGGCCTCGTCAAAGATCACCGATTGCGGGCCGTCCATGACGGCACTTGTCACTTCTTCCTCGCGATGGGCGGGCAGGCAATGCATGAACAGGGCATTGGGGCCGGCATGGGCCATCAGTGCGTCATTGACCTGATAGGGGCGCAGCAGATTGTGGCGGCGTTCGCGGTTGGACTGGCTGTCATGCATGCTGACCCAGGTATCGGCCACGACCAGATCAGCCCCTTCGACTGCGCGCACGGGATCGCGGACGATCTCGATATTGGCGCCCCTCTCGCGGGCGAGGGAGACGAATTCGGGCTCGGGGTCCAGCGATTCGGGGCCAGTAAAGGTCAGATCAAAGCCGAACTGCCCGGCGGCATGCAGGAACGAGGAACAGACATTGTTGCCGTCACCCGTCCAGACGACCTTTTTGCCCGCAATCGGGCCGCGATGTTCCTCGAATGTCATGATATCGGCCATGATCTGGCAGGGATGGGTGCGATTCGTGAGCCCGTTGATGACCGGGACCGAGGCATGTTCGGCCAGTTCCAGCAGCACCGATTCCTCGAATGTGCGGATCATGATCAGATCGACATAGCGCGAGAGCACGCGGGCCGTATCGGCAATCGTCTCGCCATGGCCAAGCTGCATTTCCGAGCCCGAGAGCACCATGGTCTGCCCTCCCATCTGGCGCACGCCCACATCGAAACTGACCCGCGTGCGGGTCGAGGGTTTCTCGAAGATCAGCGCGACCATCCGACCCGCCAGCGGCTGCTCGGCATCGGGCGTGCCCTTGGGCAGACCCGCGCGGGCGGTTTTCATGGCGCGGGCATGATCGATCATGGCGCGCAGGTCAGTGGCGTCTGTGGTGTGGATATCAAGGAAATGCGGCATGGGTCGGGCCTTTGCGAGAGTGCGGGTGCGAGGGCTCTGCCCTCGCGCTCCCGGGATATTTGGACAAAGATGAAATCAGAGCGTGCTTGCCGCCTTGTCGAGTCTGGCGAGCGCCTCGGTGATGTCATCACTGGTGATGGTCAGGGGCGGCAGCAGGCGGATGACATTGTCGGCCGCCGGAACAGTCAGCAGATGCCGGGCCTCCGCGGCGCGGACGATATCGGTATTGGGCTTGCGGCATTTCAGCCCCAGCATCAGGCCTTTGCCGCGCACCAGTTCGAAAATGTCGGGGTGGCTGGCGACCAGCGCCTCCAGCCCCTGACGCATCTGGCCTGCCTTGCGGCTGACATCATCCAGAAAGCCCGGCGCGGTCATGATCTCGACCACTTTTGCGCCCACGGCGCAGGCCAGCGGGTTGCCGCCATAGGTGGAGCCGTGGGTGCCCGCAGTCATGCCTGTTGCAGCGCGCGCATTGGCCAGCACCGCGCCCAGGGGAAAGCCGCCGCCGATGCCCTTGGCGACCAGCATGATATCGGGGCTGATGCCCGCCCATTCATGCGCGAACAGCCGGCCCGTCCGGCCCATCCCGCATTGCACTTCATCAAAGACGAGCAGCGCCCCGGTCTGATCGCACAGATCGCGCAGGCCCTTGAGGCAGGGTTCGGGCAACGGGCGGATGCCGCCCTCACCCTGGATGGGTTCGATCATCACGGCGGCGACAGTGTCATCGAGCGCGGCGCGCAGCGCGTCGTGATCCCCCCATGGAAGGGTCCTGAACCCGGGCATCAGCGGGCCGAAGCCATGGGTCATCTTGTCCGACCCGGCGGCCGCGATGGCCCCGGTGGAGCGGCCGTGAAACGCCCCCTCGAAGGTCAGGATCGTGGGGCGGCTCTCGCCTGCATCATGCCAGTATTTGCGCACCATCTTGATCGCAAGTTCGGCGGCTTCGGTCCCGGAATTGGTGAAAAAGGCGGTGTCGGCGAATGTGGCACCGACCAGCGCCTGCGCCAGATTCTCCTGCGCGGGGATCTGATAGAGGTTCGAGACATGCCACAGCGCCTGCGCCTGATCGGTCAGGGTCGCGACCAGAGCGGGATGGGCATGACCCAGCGCATTGACCCCGATCCCCGAGGTCAGGTCCAGATAGCGGGTGCCATCCTCCTCGATCAGCCAGGCCCCCTCGCCACGTGCGAAACGCAGGGGGGACCGGTTATAGGTGGGCAGAAGCGGCGGAAGGGGCGCATTCATGAGCAATATCCTGTAGCGGGGATGGCACTGACCTGCCAAAGCATGGCGGTCAAGTCAATCGCAGGTGATGGGGAAAGGCAAGCGGGTGCACCCGGTCCGGGCGCGGGGGAACATCACGCCTGTCGGCGTCGCAGTGCAGGGATATGCAGCATCGTGTTCATGGCCGCGCCATTAGCAGGGCGGCGGGGTTATGTAAACCCTCAATCCCCGATGACGCGCAGCAGCTTGCGTTCCAGCACCTTGAGCACCTGCGCCAGATCATGCCCGCGCTTGAGTACCTGCCCATCCATCGCGATCACGCAATACATGCCCTGACGGGTGCGCAGCGCGGGGTGTTTCTCGATCCGGTAGAGCGGGTGTTCCGCTGTGCGCCGAAACACCGAGAACACCGCGTGGTGGCGCAGACAGGAGATACCGTAATCGCGCCATTCACCGGCAGCGACCATACGGCCATAAAGCGACAGGATGACGCCAAGCTCGCGCCGGTCGAAACTGGTCTGCCCGTCAGGGGCGCGGACGGGGGTATGCATGTTCATTCCACAATTCTGGGGCGCGCAGCAGCGAAAATCAAGCTTTAGCTTGGCAGACGCTTTTTGCCCTGCAAGGGTCGCGCAGGCGCTTGCACCCGCCCGCCCGTCGCGACATGCTGAGGCCAAACCTGACCCGGAGGATTCAGACATGCGAACACGCGCCGCCGTGGCCCTTGAGGCCGGAAAACCGCTGGAGGTGATGG
>REDZ01000090.1 GCA_007695345.1 Paracoccaceae bacterium
GCCCGCGCGGCCCGCGCGGGCGACCCCCCCCCCCCCCGCCCGGCGCCGCCCGGGGGGGGGGGCGGGGCCGCGGGTCAGAAATCGAGGCCCAGATCCAGCACCGGGGCGGAGTGGGTCAGTGCGCCGACCGAGATGAAATCGACCCCGGTTGCGGCGACCTCGGCAATGCGCTCAAGCCGCATGTTGCCCGAAGCCTCGAGCACAAGCCTGCCCTGCACACGGGCCACAGCGCGGGTCAGCGCGGCGGTGTCCATATTGTCCAGCAGCACGACATCCGCCCCGCCTGTCGCCAGGACCTCATCAAGCTGGTCCAGCGTATCCACCTCGATCTCGATCCGGCGCATATGGCTGGCCCGTGCGCGTGCGGCCTGCAGCGCGCTGGCGATCCCGCCAGCGGCCGCGATATGGTTGTCCTTGATCAGGATCGCATCGGACAGCCCGTAGCGATGGGCCGCGCCACCACCATGCAGAACGGCCTCTTTCTCGACCAGCCGCAGGCCAGGCGTTGTCTTTCGCGTGCAGGTGATGCGGGCCTGTGTGCCTTGCGCTGCGTCCACAAACGCCGCTGTCAGAGTCGCGATCCCCGACAGGCGGCCCGCGAAATTCAGCGCCACGCGTTCCGCAGACAGGATGGCGGCGGCAGAACCTGCGATCTGCATGAGTGTGTCGCCCGCCGCAATGCGGCTGCCATCGGGGCATAGCGTCTGGATCCGCAATGCGGGGTCCACCAGATGAAACGCCATTTCGGCCAGCTGCATCCCCGACACGGTACCGCCCGCCCGCGCGTTCAGGCGTGCATCGTAGCGCAGGCCCGGCGGGATGACCGTGCGCGTGGTGATATCGCCTGCGGGGCCCAGATCCTCGATCAGGGCAGCGCGGACAAGCGGTTCCAGCAAAAGCGGGGGCAGGGGGGTCATGTCACCTCTGGCTGTGTCTGGGAAAGCGTCATCTGCGAACGATGCGCCTGTTGCGGGTCGCTTTGCGGATAATCATCGCGCCAATGCGCGCCCCGGCTTTCGCGCCGGGCAAGCGCCGCCGTGGTGATCATACGAGCCGTGGCGCACATGTTGAGCAGATCGGGGGACGCGGGCTGTTCGGCCTCAAGCTGCGCAATCGCGTCCAGCGCCCTGCGCAGCCCATCGCCTGTGCGGCGCACGCCGGCATGGGTGCTCATCAGCGCGCGCAGGCGGGCCACGGTCTGCGGCGCAGCGGCCCGGCCGCCGGGCTGGAAGCGCAGGCTGAGAGGGGGCGCGGGCGTGCAGGCGGGCAACGCGCGCGTCACATCCTCGGCCACGCGGCGGGCGAAGACGAGCGCCTCCAGCACGCCGTTCGATGCAAGGCGGTTCGCGCCATGCAGCCCGGTTGACGCCGCCTCGCCGCAGACCCACAGACCGGGCAGCGAGGAGCGGCCCTGCGTATCTGTGGCGACGCCGCCCATATGGTAGTGCGCGGCAGCGGCAACGGGGATGGGCTGGCGCAGCGGGTCGATCCCGGCCTGCGCGCAGGCGCCGGCGACCGCAGGGAAGCGGGTCGTTAGCTCGGCACCGATGGCATGGCGTGTGTCCAGCATGGGCCGCAACCCGGCCTGCGCCTGCGCAAAGACCGCGCGCGCGACGATGTCGCGCGGGGCCAGGTCGGCAAGGGGATGTTCATCCTCCATGAAAGGCACGCCTTGTGCATTGATCAGCCGCGCACCTGCGCCGCGCAGCGCCTCGGTCGCCAGTGGTGCGGGATCCAGGCCCACATCCATCGCCGTTGGGTGGAACTGCACGAATTCCATATCCGCCATCAGCGCACCCGCCCGCGCGGCCAGCCCCGCGACCTGCCCGCGGATGCGCAGCGGATTGGTCGTTATCGCATACAGTCCGCCAGCCCCGCCCCCTGCCAGCACCACGGCAGGTGCGTGCAACGCAAGCGGGCGCGAGAGGGTGCCCGCGTCAAGCCCCGCAATCTCGACCGCCGTGACATGCCCGCGCTCCACCACAAGCCCTTGAGCGGTGACGCGTTCCATCACCTGCACAGATGGCGTTGCGCGGATGGCCGCGATCAGCACCTCCATGATCCGCCGACCGGCCTGATCGCCCAGCACGCGCACGACGCGCGCGACGGAATGCGCGGCTTCCATGTTCAGGACATAGGCGCCCGAGCGGTCGCGGTCGAACGGGGCGCCGCGCGCGGCCAGATCGCGGATATGGGCCGGGGCAGCCTGTGTGACCAGATCGGCAATCGCGGCATCCACTGTTCCGGCCCCGGCAGCGCATGTATCGCGGGCATGTGCAGCGGGGCTGTCCGATGGGTCCATCGCGGCCGCGATTCCGCCCTGCGCCCAGGCGGAAGAGGCCCCTTCGCCCAATGTCTCGGGCGACAGAACGAGGACCGGGCGCGGCGCCAGGGCCAGCGCCGCGTATAGCCCGCCCAGCCCTGCGCCGACGACCACAACGCGGTCGGTGCCTGTCATCTGGTCAGACCTTGCGCGCCGACAGGTCGATCATCCGCTGCACGGCCTGCCGCGCGCGGCCCGCAATATCGGCGTCAACCTCAATCTGCGTCGTCATGCTGTGCAGCGACCAGAGCACCTTTTCCAGCGTGATCTTTTTCATGTAGGGGCACATGTTGCACGGCCCGATGAACTCGACCTCGGGATGCGCGTCAGAGATATTCGACGCCATCGAGCATTCGGTGACCAGCATGGCGCGTTCGGGCCGCTCGGCGCTGACGTAATCCAGGATACCCTTGGTCGAGCCGGAGAAATCGGCCTCTGCCACCACATCGGGGGGGCATTCGGGATGCGCGATGATCCGCGTGCCGGGGTTCCAGTCGCGGAATTCGCGAATATCCTGTGCGGTGTATTGTTCATGCACGATGCAGGACCCGTCCCACCAGACGATGCGCTTTTCGGGAACCTGCGCGGCGACGTTCTGTGCCAGATACTTGTCGGGCGTCATGACGATCGTCTCGGCATCGAGCGCGCGGATGATCTGCACGGCGTTGGAGGAGGTGCAGCAGATATCCGACGCCGCCTTCACCTCTGCCGTCGTGTTGACATAGCTGACCACCGGCGCGCCGGGATAGCGCGCGCGCATCTCTGCCACCCCCTCGGCCGTGATGCTGTCGGCGAGCGAGCAGCCCGCCGCCATATCGGGCATCAGAACGGTCTTGGTGGGATTGAGGATTTTCGACGTCTCGGCCATGAAATGCACGCCGCATTGCACGATGACATCCGCTTTCGTGCGCGTCGCCTCGACTGCCAGTTGCAGGCTGTCGCCGACCACATCGGCCACGCCATGGAAAATCTCTGGTGTCATGTAGTTATGCGCCAGAATCGCCGCACCCCGTTCACGTTTCAGCGCGTTGATGGCCGCGACATAGGGGGCGTGCATCGCCCAGTCAGCAGGTGAGACGACACGTTTCATGCGCGCATACTCGTCCTGCATCCGGGCGGCGAGGCCGGGGTTGGGGGCCAGGTCGTAGGTCGCGCGCAGTTCGTCGCGGCGGGCGGGCATGTCCAGCATGGGGCTCTCTCCGGTCCTTGCGCGCCCTCCTCAGGCACAGGCGCGGTCTGCTTAGGGGCGAGAGGGGCCGGAAATCAAGGGAAAAGGCAACATGGCACAGAGTCGCGCCACGCGCACAGGATGTCGCTTTGCACCCCAGAGCGCCGCAAACTGGCCAGAGCCGCCCGGCCCTTCGCGCTAGGACGCGAAGGAAAGCGCCACCCTGTGGCGAACAGATCAGGAGTAGCGGATCATGGCGGAACCGGCAGCAGACACGGCGCGCAGCGCTGGCGGGCGGCGTGCACGCGGTGCCGGGGGCGGTGCGGCCCGTCGCGCGGCCCGCAGCGCCGTCAGCCTGGAGACGGCGCGCTATATCGAACGCAACATCCCCGATCTGGAGGTGCTGAACGCCGAAGCGCTTGCGATCATCGAGGAAAATGCAGAGACGGTTCTGGCCGAGATCGGGGTGAATTGCGTCGATAACCCTTCCGCGCTGGAGCGCTGGCGCGCCGCCGGGGCCGAGATCGAGGGCGAGCGTGTGCGCATTCCGCGCGGGCTGGCGCGGCAGCTTTGTGCGACGGCGCCGGGCCGGTTTACCCAGCACGCCCGCAACCCTGCCCGCAATGTGGAAATCGGGGGCCGCAATCTGGTTCTTGCCCCGGTCTATGGCCCGCCATTCGTACGCGATGCAAGCGGCGGTCGGCGCTATGCCACGATGGAGGATTTCCGCAATTTCGTGCGCCTGGGCTACATGTCGCGCTGGCTGCACCATTCCGGTGGCACTGTATGCGAGCCCACGGATATCGCAGTGAACAAGCGGCATCTGGATATGTTGCAGGCGCATATGGTGCTGTCGGACAAGCCCTTCATGGGCTCGGTCACGGAACCCGTGCGGGCAAGCGACTCGGTCGAGATGGCAAAGCTCCTCTTCGGGGCCGATTTCGTCGATCAGAACACGGTGATGACATCGCTCATCAACATCAATTCACCGCTGACATTCGATTCGGTGATGATGGGCGCGCTGGAGGTGTATGCCAAGGCCAATCAGGCCTGCATCATCTCGCCCTTCATCGTGGGCGGAGCGATGGCGCCGACCACGGTGGCAGGCACGCTGACACAGGTTCTGGCCGAAGTGCTGGCTGGCGTGGCCTATTCCCAGCTTGTCCGCCCCGGCGCCCCGGTGATCATGGGGGCATTTGTCACCTCGATCGACATGAATTCCGGCGCGCCCACTTTCGGCACGCCAGAGGCCGCGCTGATCACTTATGGCACGGGGCAGCTCGCGCGGCGGCTGGGGCTGCCCTACCGTTCTGGCGGGGCGTTTTGCGGGTCCAAGCTGCCGGACGCGCAGGCGGCCTATGAAACCGCGAACAGTCTGAACATGGCGCTGCTGGCCGGGGTGAATTTCATGCTGCATTCCTGCGGGTGGCTGGAAGGGGGTCTTGTCGCGAGTTTCGAGAAATTCGTGATGGATGCCGACCAGCTTGGCGCGCTGCATCACCTGGCCAAGGGCGTGGACATGTCCGAGAACGGACAGGCGATGGATGCGATCCGCGAAGTCGGGCCCGGCGGGCACTATCTGGGCTGCGCGCATACGCAGGCCAATTTCAAGGATGCCTTCTGGCGCTCGGACCTGCTGGATTACAAACCGTTCGAGACATGGGAAGATGAAGGCGCGCGCGACACGCAGTCGCTTGCCACGGCCCGGGTCGCGAAATTGCTGGCCGATTACCAGCAGCCCGCGCTTGATCCCGCCGTGCAAGAGGCGATTCAGGACTATATCGACCGGCGCAAGGCATCCGAGGCCGATGCCTTTGGCTAGGCGCGCCATTGCAGGGGGGCGCACAGCGCCCTAGATTGCGGGGCATCAGTGCAAGAGGCCTCGCATGACCAATCCGTTGCTTGCCGACTGGCAGACCGAGTTTCAGCTTCCGCCCTTCGACCGGATCAGCGACGCGGATTTCGCCCCTGCCTTTGAAGCCGCGATCGAGGCAGGGCGCGCAGCCCATGCGGAAATCGCTGCCAATCCCGCGCCACCCGATTTCGCCAATACCATCGAGGCCATGGAACGGGCCGATGACCTGCTGGACCGGGTCGCGGGTGTATTCTTCAACCTTGCCGGCAGCGATTCGAATCCCGAGCGAGAGGCGTTGCAACGCGATCTGTCGCCCAGGCTTTCGGCCTATGCCTCCGAGATCGTGAATAACCGCGCGCTGTTCGACCGGATCGAGGTGCTGTGGACTACCCGCGACACGCTGGACCTGAGCGCGGAGCAGGCGCGCGTCCTGATGCTGTACCGACGCATGTTCCTGCGGGCTGGTGCCGCGCTGGAGGGGGAAGAGGCCACGCGCCTGACCCAGGTGAAATCGCGCCTTGCCGCGCTGGGCACGCAGTTCACGCAGAATCTGCTGGCGGATGAGCGGGATTGGATGATGCCGTTGGACGATCTGACGGGGCTACCGGATTTCGTGATCTCCAGCGCGCGGTCTGCGGCAGTGGAACGCGGGCGCGAAGGGCATGTCATCACGCTCAGCCGTTCGCTGATCGTGCCATTCCTGCAATTCTCGCCCCGTCGCGACCTGCGCGAGAAAGCCTATGCGGCCTGGGTGTCGCGCGGCGCAAATGGCGGCGCGACTGACAACCGCGCCATCGCGGCCGAAGTGCTGGCGCTGCGTGCCGAACGGTCCGCTTTGCTGGGCTATGAGAATTTTGCCCGCTACAAGCTGGAAACCGAGATGGCCGGAACGCCAGAGGCCGTACGCAATCTGCTCATGCAGGTGTGGGAACCCGCGCGCGCCAAGGCGATGGCGGATGCGGAACAGCTGGAGGACATGCTGCGCGCCGACGGATATTCCGGCCCGCTAGAGCCCTGGGACTGGCGCTACTACGCGGAGAAGAAGCGCGCCCGCGAGCATGATCTGGATGAGGCGGCGCTGAAACCCTACCTGGCGCTGGATAACATGATCGAGGCCGCTTTCGACTGTGCGTACCGGCTGTTCGGGCTGGAGTTCCGCGCGCTCGACCTGACCCTGTATCACCCCGATGCCCGTGCATGGGAGGTTACGCGCGACGGGCGGCAGATGGGGGTGTTCATCGGCGATTATTTCGCGCGGGCCTCCAAGCGCTCGGGCGCCTGGTGCTCGACCATGCGCAGTCAGCGCAAGCTGGGGGGCGAGGTGCGGCCCATCGTCGTCAATATCTGCAACTTCGCCAAGGACACGCCCGCACTCTTGTCTTATGACGATGCGCGCACGCTGTTTCACGAATTCGGCCATGCGCTGCATCAATTGCTATCAGATGTGCAGTATGGCCTGATCTCGGGGACGTCTGTGGCGCGCGATTTCGTGGAATTGCCCAGTCAGCTCTACGAGCATTGGCTTGAAGTGCCCGAGGTGCTGGCGCGCCATGCCCGACATGTGGGAACGGGCGCGCCGATGCCGCAGGACTTGCTGGACCGGTTGCTGGCCGCGCAAAATGCCGACCAGGGGTTCGCGACTGTGGAATATATCGCGTCGGCGCTGGTGGATCTGGAATTCCACGACGGTCCGGCCCCGTCCGACCCGATGCAGAAACAGGCCGAGGTGCTGGATGCGATCGGCATGCCCCGCGCGATCCGGATGCGCCACGCGACGCCGCATTTCGCGCATGTCTTTGCCGGGGATGGGTATTCCAGCGGCTACTACAGCTATATGTGGTCCGAGGTCATGGATGCCGACGCGTTCGAAGCGTTTCGCGAGGCAGGCAATGTGTTCGACCTGGACACGGCGCAAAGGCTCGAGCGGTTCATCCTGTCGGCAGGCGGGCGTGACGAGGCCGAGGCACTCTATACTGCGTTTCGCGGACGCATGCCGGGGCCAGAGGCGCTATTGAAAGGGCGCGGGCTGGCGGCTTGAATTGGCCGGGGGTGGGTTGGCACCCACCCTACGATCTGCCCCGCTTAGGCTGCGTAGGGTGGGTGCCAACCCACCCCCGGCTTTCTCCGTGGCGATCAGATTGTGTAGCGCAATATTGCGGCCAGTTCGGCCTCTTGCGGGATATCTCCACGGCGCACGGCGATGACCTTGCCGCCATTTGCGATCACGCGGCCCGCGATCTCGTCAATGATCCCGTAGCTTGCGGCAGAGGCATCCTTGTCAAAGGTGATCTCGCCCGACTCTTCATCCACAAGCCCCGGCATGACGGAATCGATATCGACCAGCAGTGTATCGACCGCGCCAAAGGTCGCGGCGCGCGCCGCGCGGGCAACCTGCGTCGTGGCCCGGCCCTCATTTTCGCGCGCAGAATAAAGCGAGGCGAAATCTGCCACAGCTGCGGCATTGACCTTGTCAAGGATGTCGCGCGCCTGACTGCCCAGTTCATGCGCCGGCACCCGCGCGGGGCTGGCCTCGATCGCGTCATCGGCCAGATGCGGATAGCTGTTGACTGACCGGTAGAAGGACAGCAGCGGGTCGGTCGCGGCCAGGATCAGCGGCTCCTCTCGCCCTGACAACAGCGCCCGGAGTGCCGCGTCGATCTGGCGACAATATTGGCGCAGATGGTGTTTCTGCCCCTCGCCACCGCCCAGGCGGCCCGAATAGCTGCGCGAATTCACATTGGCCGTCCCCGCGACCGAAGCTGCATCCTTCGGCAGGTCGGGCACCCGCACTTCCTTCGCGGGCTGATCGCCCAGCAGTTCGATCACGCGGACCTCATTCTCTGCCAGGGCAAGGATGAACGCGTGTTGCGGCATCGAGACCGCGCGCAGCAGCGGCTTGAGATGGAAACGGTCGGCCACCTGAACCATCTCGGTCAGGTGGCTGGGCAGGCGGTAGCTGCGCAGACTGTCGGGGGTCACGAAAATCGCCAGCGAATTGGCCTGGACGCGCCAGAAATCATCATCATCCAACAGGTCATGAAGCTGTTCCTCCACAGGCCAGATGGTCCGTTTCGGCACGCCCGCCTCTTCCAGCTGCGTGACCGCGTCTTGTGTCAGTTGCTTCAGCCGTGTGCGCGCGGCGTCGATATGCTGGGTTTCCGGCGTCGTCTTGAGATAGATGCTGATCAGCGCCTCGCCACGCGCGGCAACAAGCGTGCCGATCTCGGCTGCGCCGGGAATATCGACATAAAGCATTGCAATAACCTCCTTCAGGATATGGTTGCCCTGCACATGGCATGTCTGGCGAAGGGCCACAAGGATGATGAAATTTTTCCCCTGATTGGACAAATTCACAAGCCTGTGACGGTTGCAGCCCCATGACGCCCTTCCTATATACCGCCGCAGACGCCCTGCAGGGGCAGATTCACGGATCGGATGGGCCGGGGCCTTAGCGGACCGCCCGTTGCCACATCGCTTCAGAGAGGATGAACATCATGGCTAAAGTCATCGGCATCGACCTTGGCACGACCAATTCCTGTGTTGCCATCATGGATGGCAGCCAGACCCGCGTGATCGAGAATTCAGAAGGGGCACGCACGACCCCCTCCATTGTCGCGTTTACGGAAAACGAGCGTCTTGTCGGCCAGCCCGCCAAGCGGCAGGCCGTCACCAACCCCACCAATACCATCTTTGCCGTCAAACGCCTGATCGGGCGCCGGCTGACCGATGCGGAAGTCGAGAAGGACAAGAAACTTGTCCCCTACTCCATCGTGAATGGTGGCAATGGTGATGCCTGGGTCGAGGCGCGTGGCGAGAAATACAGCCCCAGCCAGATTTCGGCCTTTACCCTGCAGAAGATGAAGGAAACCGCCGAGAGCTATCTGGGCGAGAAGGTCGAACAGGCCGTGATCACGGTGCCCGCTTATTTCAACGACGCCCAGCGTCAGGCCACCAAGGACGCAGGCAAGATCGCCGGTCTGGAGGTGCTGCGCATCATCAATGAGCCGACAGCGGCCGCGCTGGCCTATGGTCTGGACAAGAAAGACACCAAGACCATCGCAGTCTATGACCTTGGCGGTGGCACGTTCGACATCACCATTCTGGAAATCGATGACGGCCTGTTCGAAGTGAAATCCACCAATGGCGACACGTTCCTTGGTGGTGAAGATTTCGACATGCGGATCGTCAATTACCTCGCTGACGAGTTCAAGAAGGAACACGGCGTCGATCTGACCTCCGACAAGATGGCGCTGCAGCGTCTGAAGGAGGC
>REDZ01000070.1 GCA_007695345.1 Paracoccaceae bacterium
AGAAGGAAAGACCCGATGTTTGCGGTCCTCAAAACCGGTGGCAAGCAATACCGCGTGCAGGCAGGCGATCTGCTGCGCGTGGAGCGGATTGCCGCGCAGGCGGGTGAAACCGTCCAGTTCAACGACATTCTGATGATCGGCGGAGACAGCCCCGTGATCGGCACGCCCATGATTGACGGCGCCGGTGTTCAGGCCGAAGTGATCGATCAGGTCAAGGCCGACAAGGTCATCCATTACGTCAAGCGCCGCCGCAAGCACAGCTCGCAGCGCACCAAGGGCCACCGCCAGAAGCTGACGCTGCTGCGGGTGACGGATATCCTGGCCTCGGGTGCGGATGGCACCGGCGTCAAGGCGGCCATCGGCACCGGGTCGGTATCGGGCTTTGCTGTCGAGGCTGCGGCCCCCGCGCCCGCCAAACCCGCGCCCAAGGCAAAGGCAGCGCCCAAGGCAAAGGCCGAAAAGGCGCCCGAGGCAGAGGCTGCGGCAGAGGCAGAGGCCACCAAGCCCGCCAATTTGCTGAGCGAAGCCCGCGAGGGCAAACCCGATGATCTGAAAAAGATTTCCGGTGTCGGCCCCAAGCTGGAATCGCTGCTGCACGAGAACGGCGTGTTCCATTTTGATCAGATTGCCGCTTGGACCGCGCCCGAGATTGCCTATATGGATGACAAGCTGTCGTTCAAGGGCCGGATCGAACGTGACGGCTGGACCCAGCAGGCACAACAATTCGCATCCGAGAAGGAGTAACCCCTCATGGCACACAAGAAAGCAGGCGGGTCCTCCCGTAACGGTCGCGACTCTGCAGGTCGTCGCCTTGGCGTGAAGCTCTATGGCGGCCAGGATGTCGCGGCAGGCAACATCATCGTGCGTCAGCGCGGCACCAGGCATTGGCCTGGCACGAATGTCGGCATCGGCCGCGACCATACGCTGTTTGCCCTTACCGAAGGCCGCGTGGTCTTTACCAAGGGTTTCAAGGGTCGCAGCTTTGTATCGGTGATGCCGGTATCCGAGGCCGCAGAGTAGCCGAACCTTTACACGTTGCATGTAGGAAAGGGTCGGCTATCACGCCGGCCCTTTCCCGTTTCCGGCTGTGCCGAGGGGAGAAGGGGCGGCGCAACCGGAATTCAAGAGGGGGTCGCATGACAGGCGACCGGAGGAGTGACATGAGCCTGACAGACAATGATATCAGGGCCGATCAGCCGATCCTGACCAGTGCGCGGCTGATCCTGCGCCCGTTGCAGCCGTCCGATGCAGGGCCGCTGGCGCTGTACACGGGCGACAAGCGCGTGGCCGAGGGGACGCGCTCCATCCCGCATCCGCTGCCGCCCGGCGCGACCGAACAGTTCATCGCGCGCGCCACATCCCCCGAGCGGGACGAGGATGTGTGGGTGCTGGACGGCTCTGGCGTGGGGTCGAGCACGGTGCTGGGGCTGTTATCGCTCAAGGCGCTGGACCGCGCACAAAGCCAGATCGGGTTCTGGGTGGCGCCCGCCTTCTGGAATGCGGGCTACGCGTCCGAGGCCGTGCGCGCTGTGATCAGCGCCAACCCGCACCAGGCCCGCACGCTCTTTGCCGAAGTGTTTCAGGACAATGCGGTCTCGGCCCATGTGCTGGTCAATGCAGGCTTCGACTATCTGGGCGATGCCGAAGCCTATTCCGTGGCGCGCCGCGCCACGGTCCCGACCTGGACCTATATCCGGCGGATGTGACGGGGTGGCCCCGCTGCCCTTGCCCCTGCCGGTTGCGCATGACGCGCTGGCAGGGTTGCATCTGCGCCGCCTGCAGGCAGGCGATGCGCCTGCATTCCGCGCCGCTGTCACCACGCCTGCCATCGGGCGCATGCTGTTCCGCTTTCCTGCCGACTGGCCGCTGGCCAAGGCCGAGGCGCTGGTCGCGCAGATGGGCCCGCGCGACGTGCCACCGATCCGGCTGGCGATCGATGGGGGGGCGGGGTTTCTGGGCTCGATCGGTCTGCTGGGCGATGCGGGGGCAGGGCAGGGCGATATCGCCTATTTCCTGACCCCACAGGCACAGGGGCGCGGGATCATGCGGCCCGTGCTGCGCGCCTTTGTCGGCATGGTCTTTGACTGCGGTCTGGCCAATGAACTGCACGCGCAGGTCTATCATGACAACGCGGCCTCGATGGCGCTCTTGCGCGGTCTGGGCTTTGCCGAGACAGGGCGCAGGGTGGCGGCGTGCTCGGCCCAGCGATCAGGCACCGAGATGCAGCACAGCTTTGCCTTGCTGCAAGCCGATTGGGCATAGCGCGGCGCAGCGGGGGCTGCAGGTGGCTCCGCTCTCGACCTTGGCGGCAAATTTGCTAGATTACAGGGGTAGAACAGTCAGGACACCCCATGCGCAGACCCATCGTCGGGATCATCGGCAATTCGCATCTGATCAATGAGGAATACCCCGCCCATGCGGGCGGAACCATGAATTCCGAGGCCGTGGCGCAGGTGGCCGATTGTATCCCGCTCGTGGTGCCGCCGGACCCCAAGCTGGTCTCGGTCGCGGAACTGATGGAGGTCTGCGACGGGTTTCTGCTGACCGGCGGGCGGCCCAATGTCCACCCCGAGGAATATGGCGAGGCGGAAACCCCCGCCCATGGCGCATTCGACCGCGCGCGTGATGCCATCACATTGCCGCTGGTGCGCGCCTGCGTGGAACGCGGGCAGCCGTTTTTCGGGGTCTGCCGCGGCTTTCAGGAGGTCAATGTCGCCATGGGCGGCACGCTGCATCCCGAAATCCGCGATCTGCCGGGGCGCATGAACCACCGGATGCCCCCTGATGGCACCCTGGAAGAGAAATTCGCCCTGCGCCATCTGGTCCGCTTTACCGATGGGGGCGTGTTCCATCAATTGATGGGCGCGCCAGAGGTGATGACCAATACGCTGCACGGGCAGGGGGTGAAAAGCGCGGGCAAGCGCATCGTGATCGACGGTCACGCCCCCGACGGCACGGCCGAGGCGCTTTATGTCGCGGGCGCGCGCGGGTTCACGCTTTCAGTGCAATGGCACCCCGAATGGCGCGCGGGGCTGGACCCCGTTTCGCGCCCGCTATTCGAGGCATTTGGCAAGGCCACCCGCGCCTGGGCCGAGGGGCGCACGCCCTGGGCGCTGAGCGCCTGATCCGCTAAGAAAAATGCCAGCAGACCGACGTGTGGGGCTGCTGGCATTGCTGTGGTCAGGCTGTCCTTTGCGTCCGGATCAGTCCATCGGCATGGGAGCTGGGGCCATATCGTCCTGGAACGGTTCGTCCATCGGCTCCGGATCTGTGGCGAACGGCTCGTCTGCGGTGGGCGGGGGCGGATCGACCGGCGGTGGCGCGCTTGGGGTCGGGGCGCAGGCCGCCAGTCCAAGGACGAATACCAGTGACGTTGAAGCCATGAGGTTGCGTCGGGTCATGAATATCCCTTTCGCTTCTTGAGGTTGCGGTTTTGATCGCATGTTGAACCGTATGGGCCATGGCCGTGTGGTCCACCCGTTGACAGCCCACTGCCGAAGGGTGTTGCATGGGTGCAACGCCAGTCTTGCGACAATCCGCTTAGCGGGGCAGGCGAGAGGCTGCGCGCGCCAGTTCCGTGATCGCTGTCCAGTCGCCTGCGGCCATGGCCGCTTTGGGCGCAACCCAACTGCCGCCCACACAGGCCACATTTGGCAGCGACAGGTAGTCAGGTGCACGCGCTACAGTGATCCCGCCTGTGGGGCAAAATGTGACTTGCGGCAGCGGCCCGGCAATGGCCTTGAGCGCCGCTGCCCCGCCAATCGCCTCAGCGGGAAAGAACTTCTGCACGCTGTAGCCCTGTTCCAGCAGGGTCATCACCTCGGAACAGGTCTGCGCACCGGGCAGAAGCGGCAGTTCATGCAGGCGGGCGGCATCAATCAGCGCGGGGGTTGCACCGGGCGCGACGGCAAAGCGCGCGCCTGCCGCGCTTGCATCGGCCATCTGTGCCGCGCTCAGCACAGTGCCCGCGCCCAGAACGGCGCCGTCCACCTGTGCCATTGCGGCAATCGCGTCCAGCGCGCAATCGGTGCGCAGGGTCACTTCCAGCGCGGGCAGGCCGCCTGCAACCAGCGCTTCGGCCAGCGGGCGCGCATGGGCGATATCCTCGATCACCAGAACGGGAATGACGGGGGCAAGCTGGCAAACGGCCAGTGCCGCCTGACTTTGTTCATTCGGTGTCATCGCGACGCCCTCCAATAGAAGTTAGCGCTAACAGCATACAGGGCTGCAGTGGTCGGACGCAAGCCCACGCGCATCCGCTATTGCAGGAAGCTCATCGGGTCCTGGCTGTCGAGCCCGCGCCGCACCTCGAAATGCAGGTTGCTGGGGTCCCCCTCGGCCACACGGGCGATGGTCTGGCCCTGACTGACGCTGGCGCCCTCGCTGACCGAGACATCCGCCACGTTCAGATAGACCGTCGAGACCCGGTCGCCATGCGACAGGATCAGGAAGGTCACGCCATTGGCCGTACTGGTGATGCGCGAGACAGTGCCTGCCGCAGCCGCCCGCACGGATGTCCCGGCAGAGGCGGCAATACCGATCCCTTCGGACCGGCCGGGCGCATAGGCGCGGATGATGCGCCCTTCCACTGGCATGACGAATTCGGGCCGCGAGTCCTCGGACCGTTCTTCAGAGAGCGACGGAGAGGGGGGGCGTGCCTCTTCGGCGGCGCGATCCGCTTCCTCGGCAGAGGGTTCGGGTTCGGGCATGGGCTCGCGGGCACTGGGCGGCGTGGGGGTCGCGCTGCCGGCACCGGGCTGCGGCACGCTGTCTTCCTGGGGGTCTTCACGCTCGCGCGGCGGGTCCGAGGGCGGGCGGGCGGCAACCTGTTCCTCGGCGACGGGGATCATCAGCACCTGCCCTTCGCGGACACGCATTTCGGGGTCCAGCCCGTTCCATTCTGCCAGTGCGCGCGGCGTGACATTGTAAAGCCGAGCAATCTGGAAGGCGGTTTCGCCCCGTGCCACGCGGTGCCGGTTGGGCTGCGCGCTGGCGGGCTGTTCGGTGGTTTGTGTCTGCGCAGGCGGTGTGCTGCGCCCTTCGGCGCGGGCGATGGCCGTGTCGGCCAGCGTCGAGATCTGGATATCGCTGTCGCGCGATGGCTCATCAACGCGGCCGGGCAGGGCCAGAACCTCGCCCTGGCGCAATACCGTGTCTTCGTTCAGCGCGTTGAAACTGGCCAGTTCGCGCGCGCTCATCCCGATGCGTTCGGCCACAGTGCCGACATTGTCACCGGCGCGGGCCACGACGACCTGATAATCCGGATAGGTGATGACCCCGCGCGAATCCGCGCGCGGGCGCTCCGCTGTTGCGGTGCGCGCGGCGTCTGCTGTCGAAAACCCGCTTTCGGCATTGCGCATGTCCAGATCAAAACCGTTACACGCACTCAGGGCAAGGGCAGCGGCACTGCCCAGCAAGACGATCCGGTATCTAGTCATCATTCTGCCTGCCCCTTGCGGCTGCCCTGTGCGATTGCGCGCCTCTGGTGTGGCAGTTGTCCTGCCATCTGGCCCCAGTGCCGTCACTGTCCGATCCCCTCGACCAGCGGCACGAAGCGCACGGCGCGCAATTCCTCATATTCATATCCGCTCTCTTGCCGTGTGACGCGGATCAGGGTCTGCACTGTATCCGACTGCCCCACAGGCACAACCATGATACCCCCGATACGCAACTGGGCCAAGAGGGGGCCAGGGGGGTCCTCGGCGGCGGCGGTCACGATAATGCGATCAAACGGCGCCTGATCGGGCAGGCCATGGCTGCCATCCGACACCATCGCGGTGATATTCGCGAGCCCCAGGCGTTCGAACACCGCGCGTGCACCCTGTGCGAGTGTGCGGTAGCGTTCGACCGTATAGACGCGGCGGGCAAGCTGGCTGAGGATCGCGGCCTGATAGCCAGAGCCTGTGCCGACCTCGAGCACCTTGTCGCGCGGGCCGACCTGCAACGCCTCGGTCATCAGTGCCACGACCGATGGCTGGCTGATCGTCTGGCCGCAGGCGATGGGCAGGGGCGTGTCCTCATAGGCGCGCTCGGCAAAGACGCCGGTCACGAAATCGCGCCGGTCGATCCGTTCCATGGACTGCAGCACGCGTGCATCCGTCACCCCGCGCGAACGCAGGGTATAGATGAAGCGCATCCGTGCTTCGACCAGATCGTCACCGCTCATTCCAGCGCCTTTCGAACCGCATCCAGCGCATCATGGGCCGTCAGATCGGCGCGCATCGGCGTGACCGAGATATAGCCATCCAGATTGACCGCTGCATCCGTGCCGGGTGCCGTGGGCAGATGCTGCGGGCCGCCCTTGATCCACAGAAACTTGCGCCCGGTCGGCGAGATCTGCGACTCGACCCCGAAAAACGTGTCTTTTCTATAGCCTTGCGGGGCGACCTTCATCCCCTTCACGGCACCGGTGCCGACGGGCGGAAAGTTGACGTTGTAGAACAGCCGGTAATCGCCCTTGTCCCAGATCGCCTGATCCAGCAGGCGGCGCACGACAGCCTCGCCATGGCCGATGGCTGCATCAAAGATCGATGGCAGATCCTCGCTCTGCGGTCCCATATATTGCGACAGCGCGATCGCGGGCAGGCCCTGCAAGGCCGCTTCCATCGCGCCGCCGATCGTGCCGGAATACAGCGCATTCTCGGCCGAGTTGTTGCCCCGGTTCACGCCCGACAGCACCAGATCGGGTTGCGCGCCCTGCAATACATCATAGATCCCCGCCAGCACGCAATCGGCAGGTGATCCTTCGGCGGCGTAACGCCGTGTGTCCAGCTTGGCGATCATCGTGGGATGGGTGTAGCTGATGCAATGGCCCACGCCCGATTGCTCGAAGGCGGGGGCAACCACCCAGACCTCGCCCTCGGGGCCTGCGATGCTGCGCGCGATCTCTTCCAGCACGGCCAGGCCCGGCGCGTTGATCCCGTCATCATTGGTCACCAGAATGCGCATGAAACCCCCGAAAACTCTGCCCCCTCTGCTTAGTGCAGGCGCAGGGGGGGAACAAGGGCGTCAGGTCGCGTAATGCGGCACGCGCGGCAGATTGGGCGAGGCGAGCGCAGGCGTGGCCTGCCGTACGGCTACGCTCTCATGCACCAGCGCCTCATCCGGGACAAAGCGGCGGCGCCAGAGCGGCAGATACAGCCCGCCGATATTGGACGTGCGCATCCCATGCGGCACCCGGCGCGGGATCATCCCGGTCAGCAACCAGCCCAGATTCAGCGATTCCTGCGCGCGTGCCATCGGGTCGGGGGCAACATAGCGCAGCGACGGCCCGTCGCCCTGTCGCCCCAGCACCAGCCGGTTGATGGTTGTCTGCCGGTACTGCACGCCCAGGGCTTCGGTCTCTCGGATCATCCAGTCCAGTGCGACCTTGCCCAGGCCCGCGCGCGTTTCCGGATAGCCGCCGCCCACATCCGAATGCACGCCCGCAAACCACATCTCGCGCAAATCCTGCGGGGTGGCGCGTCCGCGTTCGAAGCGGTTGCCGAAATAGCTCTGCCCGCCGGGCCAGAGCAGCGGCTGATAAAGCGCGCGGCGCTCGTCAAGCGCAATCGCGTGGCGGATCGCGGCGACCGAGGGGTTCACGCTGGTGCTGGCATGGGCACGAAAGCGCGGCCCGCTCTGGCCCCATTCAAAGACCGAACTGACAGTGTCGAACAGGCCCAGCGCCGCGACGGGCACGAAATCGGGCCGCAGCACGCGATACCACAGGTTCATCTCCTTCCAGTCACCCTTGGCGCCGGGGCGCTCGGCCACGCCCTTGTAGGCGCGGTAAGCCTGATCCAGCAGGTTCAGATGGCGCGGCGCCATCAGCCCCAGCGCATTCAGAAACCCCGCCAGCACCCGCGCCGTATAGGCCCCGCGCGAAAAGCCGAACATGATCACCCGGTCGCGCGGCTGCACGCGTCGGCCACCCCGCTTGCCATTGTCGTAATGCGCCACCAGAAAGCGATAGGCGTCCTTTACATTGCGGTCCAGGCCCCAGCCTGTGGCCCGGTCCAGCCCCTCGCGCAGGCGCTGGCGGTAGTGAAACAGCGTATCCTCGCCCCCGAACGTGCCCACTCCGGGGCTGTACCAGACAAGCTGGCGGTCGGATTTCTCCAGACAGCCATAAAGCCGCAGTATATTGCTGCGATTGGCCCGGACCGTGTTGGCCGTCCCGTCAAACAGCAGGATGATGGTCCTGGTCATGGCCCGCCCCCTCCCGGTTTGCGCCAGTATAGCGCGAATCCGCGCTTGCGTCATCCGGGCTGCCTGCTTATGTCGGGCGCGATGCGGATGGTCGGATGGCCGCGGGGGGTAATCCCCCGAGGAAAGTCCGGGCTCCACAAGGCAAGGGTGCCGGGTAACGCCCGGCCGGGGCAACCCGAGGGAAAGCGCCACAGAAAACAGACCGCCCGGCCCGCGTGGCCGGGTAAGGGTGAAACGGTGGGGTAAAAGCCCACCGCGGGACGGGCAACCGGACCGGCACGGCAAGCCCCACCCGGAGCAATGCCGAATAGGGACCTCGCGCGGCGGCGTGATCCGACACGGATATCCCCGCAGGGCCGCCTTGGCCCGAGGTCCGGGTTGGCAGCTCGAGCCCCGTGCGCAAGCGCGCGGGCCAGATGAATGGCCATCGACGGGGGCACGCGCCCCCCGAACAGAACCCGGCTTACAGACCATCCGCATCATCAGCCGCAGGAATTTGTTCAGATTTGGCTGCTATGGTGGTAACAGGATTTGGCACTTCACCGCTTTGAAAGGGGCATCGCAGGACAGGTAAAGGCGCGCCTGTCGCGGGGGCTGACCGCTGCTCAGCCACTGGCGATATGGCTTCTGGCGGTTCAACCTTGCGCGGCAGACTGCGGACAGGGGTGATGACGACGTCACAACCCGGCGCTGATGCGCCGCCAGACCGCAGGGCAGGGCGCAGATGCTGCGGCCATACACTTGCCATTGGGGGCATGGCCCCGTGCGGCTCTGGACGCTTTCGAGGGCGCAGTCGCAACGATTACCGCGCTGCCCGCCACAATCACCCTGTCCGGGATCTGCCCCCGGCAGCCCCCAAGCCGTCCGGATCGCGCCAGACGCGGGTGTGCGGTCCCCACGCCCGCCCGTGCAGCACACCCCCGCCGCGCGGGCCGGGCGCGCGCGTGTCGGCCCGCATCATGCTGGCACACCGCCCTGCGCGCAGGCAGCCGCCAGTTCCAGATCGCAACTCCGCCCATCCCTACGCCGCCCGACCCGCTGCACACGCGTTTCCCGCTGATATGCCCGGTTTCCTGCCCCTTTGGCGTTGACACGCCGCGCAAGAGGCGTAGAAGGCAGGCCTGATATGTCACGGGCGGGTGCATGCGCAACGCGCCCCCCGACGCAGGAGAAACAGCCATGGCCAAACCGACCACGATCAAAATCCGCCTGAATTCGACCGCAGGCACCGGGCATTTCTATGTCACAAAGAAAAACGCCCGCACGATGACCGAGAAGATGAGCATCCGCAAATTCGACCCGGTCGCGCGCAAGCATGTCGAATACAAGGAAGGCAAG
>REDZ01000084.1 GCA_007695345.1 Paracoccaceae bacterium
ACACGATGAACAGCGTGTAGCCCTGATCGACGATCCATTTGATCAGGCTGTTCTGCGGCTTGAGATCCATGATGTAGAACTTGTTGATCCAGGGCGGAAAGATCACAAGCGGCGTGCGATAGACCTGTTCGGTGGTCGGTGCATACTGGATCAGTTCGAACATGCGGTTGCGAAACACCACCTTGCCGGGGGTGGTGGCCAGATTCTCGCCCACCGTAAAGGCGTCCTTGTCCGCGAGCGAGACCAGCAGATCGCCCTTGTTGGCCTCTATATCCCGCACGAGGTTTTCCAGCCCGCGCACAAGGCTTTCGCCCTCGGTCTCGACCGCTTTCATCAGCGCATCGGGGTTGGTGGCCAGAAAATTGGTGGGCGCCATCATGTCCACCATCTGCTGCGTGAAATACTGCAGACGGCGCTTTTCGCGCGGTTCGATCGTCTCGAGCGACTGGACCGCGTCATGCATCGCCTCGGACGCGATCAGGTATTGTTGCTTGAGATAGTTGAAATAGGGATGCGATTTCCACAGGGGGTTGGAAAAGCGCCGGTCGCTGGGGGTGTGATCCTCAGGGGCCTGCAGCTTGCCATGGCTGAGAACTTCCTGCGCCTCGACATGGTGCCTGAGCGCCTTGCCCCAGTAATCAAGCTGCAATTCCAGTGCTTTGGACGGGTTCTTGACCATCTCTGTCCAATAGGCCGTGGCGGCATGCAGGAACAGATCGGAATCGGGCGCCTGCAGGCTGGGGCGCGTCATTTCGCGTTTTGCAAGCGCATCGGTCAGACGGTGTGACAGCTCCTCGATGCGTGCCATATTTGCTTTCATGCGCTCGGCTTTTTGATCGTCATCATATTCCGAAGTTGTCATGCAAGGATTTCCCCCCTATTCTTTGCATGTGCAGCATTGCAGTGCAGCAAGGCGATGTTAACGCCGCGGAGCCACAATTTAAAGCAGCGATTGGCCAGGCCATCCCGCTGCGGAACATCGAGGGTGAACATGAAGGGCATGGCGACCTACGACCTGATGGAATCAATCCGCAACACGAATGAGTGGATGGGTGCCTCTGCGCGAGCCTTTGCGTCTTATCCACTCTGGGGCATGGTGCCGAACCCGATGTTCAAGGTCATGTCCGCCTGGGGCCGCGTGACCGAACGCAGTTTCGCGCGCATGGTGATAAAGCCCGACTGGGGCATCACATCGGTGGTGGGCGAGGACGTGCGCGATCACATCGTCGAAGAGGTGGTCGAGGTGTCGCGCCCCTTTGGCGATCTGGTGCGCTTTCGCGTGCATGGCCGGCCCGAGAAACAGCGCCGGGTCCTGCTGTGCGCACCGATGTCAGGCCATTACGCGACGCTCCTGCGCTCCACTGTCGCGAGCCTCTTGCCCGATTGCGAGGTCTGGGTGACCGACTGGCACAATGCGCGTGACATACCGGTATCCGAGGGCAAGTTCGATATCGAGGATTACACGCTGTATGTGGCGGATTTCATGCGCCATCTTGGCCCGGATACGCATGTGATCGCCGTGTGCCAGCCGGTGCCGCTGGCGCTTGCCGCCACGGCCTATCTGGCCGAACAGGACCCTGATGCCCAGCCCCTGACCCTGACCCTGATCGGCGGCCCGGTGGACCCCGATGCCGCACCCACCGAGGTGACGGATTTCGGACGCCGTGTGACGATGGGGCAGCTTGAGCATCTGGCGATCCAGCGCGTGGGGTTCAAATACAAGGGCGTGGGGCGGCTGGTCTATCCGGGACTGTTGCAGCTGGGTGGCTTCATCTCGATGAATCTGGAACGCCATGCGCAGGCATTCTCCGACAAGATCGCGGCCGAGGCGCGGGGCGACGCGGGCGAGCGCGACAAGCATTACCGCTTCTATGACGAGTATCTCGCCGTGATGGACATGACGGCGGAGTTCTACCTCTCGACGGTCGAGCGGATTTTCAAGGATCGCGAGATTGCGCGCAACGAATTTGTGGTCGATGGGCACAAGGTCGATTTCGCAGCGATCACCAAGGTCGCCGTCAAGGTGGTCGAGGGTGAGAAGGATGATATCAGCGCACCGGGCCAGTGCCTTGCGGCACTGGACCTGCTGACCGGGCTGGAGGCATCGCAGAAGGCCGCGCATCTGGAACCGGGCGCTGGGCATTACGGCATCTTTGCCGGGAAATCCTGGCGCAACAATATCCGCCCGCTGGTGATGGACTTCATGGACACGCATTCGGGCGGCGGCGGACAGGGCGCGCGTCGGCTGAAAGTGGCGGCGTCGAACGGCTGAGCGTGTCAGGTTTTTTGCAGGTTTTTCGGGGGCCGGACGCTGGCGCGTCCGGCCTTTTGCATGTCACCATGCGCCGTGCGCCAGCATCCATGATGCGACGGCGGCCAGAGGCAGGGCACAGCCGCGATTGATCACCCGTGCAGACCGGGGCGCGCGGACGCGGCGCAGCAGGATGTCACCTGCCAGCGCCCAGACGGTAAAGGTCATGCGAGTGTTCCGCGCGAGAATGGTCGTGATCCGGAGACCCAGCGCCGGGTCAGGCCGGTCCGGCGGCATGAACCGGGCGAACATGACCGCGATGATGGCATGAGCCTTGGGGGTGAGGCGCAGCATCATGGCGTGGTGTCCCCGGCCCCTATTGTGCCCGCATACCAGACCCCCAGTCCAACCAGAGCGCTCGGCCGCTGCCTGCGACGACTGGCCCCTGAAACAGCGCAGGGGCGGTTTCTGAAAGAGCGGCAAAGCCCGGACCCGTAGCGGCTGTCACGAACCAGGTTGCCAGATGATATCCGGGGCGCGCCCGCGCGCCCGCTTGCCGCAAGCCCGCCCTGCGCACCAAGAACAGAAAAGAGCAGATCGCCCGGTCCGGGGCTTCCGGCAAGCGGCAGAAGAAAGGGGATCAGCGCGGGTTTGAGCATGCGCTCGTCTGGCAGGAATGCGTCGGGACACGCGACCCGGAAGACGCGCCTTGCCGTGCGGCGTGCCCGCGTCCGTGACGGGGGACGGGGGGCTGCCGCCCCCCGGTTGGCCTGCGGCCAGTCCCCCCCGCTTCAAGGGGGATACATCCCCCTTGAAAATCCCCGTGGATATTTTTGCAAAGATGAAAGCAGGTGGCAGGCGTGCGGGCAAAAACGGCTATGGGGCATTTCAATCCGGCGCGGGGCAGACTAGATCGTGAGCGAAGAGGCATGACAGGGCAGGAGTGAGCAATGGATGAGGCGCATCTGACAGCGACACTGGAGCCGGTGGCCGACGCCCTGCTGCAGGCGGCGAAGGCCGCCGGGGCCGAGGCGGCGGATGTGATCGTGACCGAGGGGCGCTCGGTCTCGGTCGATATGCGCAAGGGGGCGCTGGAGCAGGCCGAGCGGTCCGAGGGGTTGGATCTGGGCTTGCGGGTGCTGATCGGGCAGCGGCAGGCTTGCATTTCATCTTCGGATACCCGGCCCGAAACGCTGGAGGCGATGGCGCGGCGCGCGGTTGCCATGGCGTATGAGGCGCCCGAGGATGCCCATGCCGGGCTGGCCGATCCGGCGCAACTGGCGATCACGCGCGATGCGGGCGGGCTGGAACTGTTCGACCCCTCTGCCGAGCCGACCCCGGAGGCGTTGCAGGCGGATGCGCGCCGTGCCGAGGCGGCTGCACTGGCAGTGGCCGGCGTGCGGCAGGTGCAGGCGGCATCGGCGGCCTATGGGTCGCAGGCGATCTGGCTTGCGGCGAGCAACGGGTTTCGCGGCGGCTATGCGCGCACATCGCGCCACGTTTCATGTGTTGCGATCAGTGGTGAGGGCACCGGGATGGAGCGGGACTGGTGCGCCGAGGGGCGTATCTTTCAGGCCGATCTGCCCGCGCCAGAGGAGGTGGGCAAGCTGGCGGGTGAGCGCGCGGCCGCGCGGCACGGCGCGCGCAGGCCGAAGACAGGGTCTTTTCCGGTGCTTTATGACGAGCGTATCGCGTCCAGCCTGATCGGGCATCTGCTGTCGGCGATCAATGGCAGTGCGATTGCGCGCGGGTCAAGCTGGCTGCGCGATGCCATGGGCGAACAGGTTCTGCCCGGTGGGATCAGCCTGCGCGAGGATCCGTTGCGCGCGCGGCGCTCGGGCTCGCGCCCGTTCGATGCCGAGGGGCTGGCCTGCACACCGCGCGATCTGGTCGCGGATGGTGTGTTGCAGGGCTGGGTGCTGGATCTGGCGACCGCCCGCAAACTGGGGCTGCAGAGCAGCGGCAATGCCATGCGCGCAACATCGGCGCCGCCCTCGCCCTCGACCTCGAATGTGGTGCTGAGCGAGGGCGCGCAGTCGCGTGCGGAACTGATGGCGGATATGGGTTCAGGGCTGTTGGTCACATCGCTTCTGGGGTCCACGATCAACCCCAATACGGGTGATTATTCGCGCGGGGCCAGCGGGTTCTGGATTGAAGGGGGCGAGATCGCCTATCCGGTCAATGAATGCACGATCGCGGGCAATCTGCGCGAGATGCTGGGCCGGATCATCCCGGCCAATGATGCGCGCCCGCATCTGTCGAGCGTCGTGCCCTCGCTGCTGGTTGACGGGATGACGGTTGCCGGTGAGTGACGATCTGCCCCTGCTGATCGAGGCGGCGCAGGCAGCGGGCCGGATCGCGAAACGCCATTTCGGGGCCGCGCCGCAGGTCTGGGACAAGGGGCAGGGGCAGGGCCCTGTCAGCGCCGCTGATCTGGAAATTGACGCCATGCTGCGCGACCGGCTGCGCGGGGCGCGCCCCGATTATGGCTGGCTGTCAGAGGAAAGCGCGCAGGTCGCCGCAAGCAGTGCGCGCCATTTCGTGATCGACCCGATTGACGGCACCCGCGCATTTCTGAAGGGCGAGCCGGGCTTTTCCCATGCGCTGGCGGTGATCGAACAGGGTGCGCCGGTGGCGGCGGTCGTGTTCCTGCCAATGCTCGATCTGTGCTATACGGCGCTGGTCGGCCAGGGCGCGGCCTGCAACGGCACGCCGCTGGCTGTGCGGGAGCGGCGCTCAGTCACCGGGGCGGATGTGCTTGTGGCCCGGCCTCAGCTTGATGCGGGCTTGTGGCCGGGGGGTGTGCCGCAGGTCACGCGGCATTTCCGCCCCTCGCTGGCCTGGCGGCTGGCCCTGGTGGCTGAGGGGCGGTTTGATGCGATGCTGACCCTGCGCCCGACCTGGCACTGGGATATCGCGGCAGGTGCGCTGCTGGTGCAGGAAGCAGGCGGGCGTGTCACGGATGGGACGGGTGCGGCGCTGGATTTCGCCACGCCCGAGCCGCAGGCGCACGGGATCATCGCGGCGGGACCAGAATTGCAGACGGCACTGGTGGCGCTGCGCAAGGGAAAGTGAGGCACTGGCGGCGGGCGCGAAAATCCCCTGCACCTGCCCGCCGATATGCGCTAACAGGGCCGCGCGGCAACAGGAGCGGAGGCGCAAGTGGCACAGCGCGAGAGCACAGGACGCGAGGGGCCAGGTTGATGGCGGGCGGCTTCTTCGGGCGTCTGTCGCCCCGTGGCTGGGCGCCGCGACCCGAGCACAGCCGGGAACTGACCGCGCTTTGCCCGCCGCTCATATGGCTGCACAGCGATGACCGGCGGCGCGTGCGCAGGCTCGAGGCGCTGTCGGAACTGGTCTTGCGCGACGCAGTGGCGCGTTCGGTGTTGTTGACCCATCCTGACGGGACCGGGCCGCTGACGGACTTGCACGGGCGCGTGGCGCTGCCGCTTGGCCCCGATGATGCGGGCTTTGCGAAAGCGCTGTTGGCGCGCTGCGCGCCTGCGGTGTTCCTGTCCACATCCCGGCAGATCCCCACGGGGATCATTGCTGCGCTGCGGGGCAGGGGAACGCGCATCTGCCTGGCCGAGAACGCTGTTCCGCGCTTTGTCACCGGCTGGCGTGGTCTGCCCGGTCTGTCGCGCCAGACCCTGAGCCATGTGGACAGGGTCTTTGTGCCGCGTGACGAGGATCGGGCAGGCTGGTGGGGCGTGGGGCTGGGCAAGGAGGCGCTGGTCACCAGCGGGCGCCTCTCGGCCATACCCGTGGCCCCGGCGTGCAATGAGGGCGAGCGCGATCTGCTGGCCGATGCCTTTCGCAACCGCACATTGTGGTGCGCCATCCATCTTCCCGAGCGCGAGGAAGAGGCCGTCCTGGCCGCGCATCGCGAGGCATTGCGCGACTCGCATCGTCTGGCGCTGATCCTGCACCCGGCTGATCCGCAGCGCGGGGCCGCACTGAAGGACGCGCTGGAGTCGCGGTTTAACACGGCGCTGCGCTCTGCCGATGATCCGGTGACACCAGAGACGCAGGTCTATATCGCCGATACCGAGGGCGAGCGCGGGCTGTGGTATCGGCTGGCCTCGGCCTGCTATGTGGGTGGCTCACTGAGCGGCGAGGGGGCGCAACGTAATCCGATGGAGGCGGCGGCGCTGGGCTGCGCGGTGGTGCATGGCCGCATGTTCGGGCAGTTTGCCGAAACATTCGATCTGCTGCGCCTGACGCGGGCGACGCGGATGGTGCAGAGCGCTGATGCGCTGGGGCCTGCCATCGGCAATGCGCTCCGTCCCGAACAGGCCGCAGATATGGCCCATCGCGGCTGGCAGGTAATCGCCGAAGCGGCCGAGGCGACCGAGATCGTCATGGCCGAACTGCGCGCGGGTTGCGCAACCGGGGGCGGCTGATGCGCGCGCCCGGATTCTGGTTCACACCGCCTGACCGTCCGGGCTGGCAGGCGCGGGTGCTGGCACCGCTGGGGGCGCTCTATGCGCAGGCCACTGCGCGGCGCGTGGCACGCGCGCCCGAATGGCGCCCGCCGGTGCCGGTGATTTGCGTGGGCAATCTGAACGCAGGCGGGACGGGCAAGACGCCCGTCGTGATCGCACTGGTGCAGATGCTGCAGGAGATGGGGGCCGCGCCGCATGTGATCTCGCGCGGGTATGGTGGGCGGCTGGAAGGGCCTGTGCAGGTCGATCCGCGCAGCGATCATGCGGCGGATGTGGGCGATGAGCCGCTGCTGATCGCGGCCTTCGCGCCGGTCTGGGTGGCGCGGGACCGCGCCGCGGGCGCGCGTGCGGCCTGCGCGGCGGGGGCCGGGGTGCTGGTGCTGGATGACGGGTTCCAGAACCCGGCGCTGCCGAAGGATCTGGGGATTGTCGTCGTTGATGCGGGCGTTGGGTTTGGCAATGGGCGCTGCCTGCCCGCCGGGCCGCTGCGCGAGCCGGTGGCGCGGGGACTGGCGCGCGCGGATATGGTGGTCAGTGTGGGGCCGCCCGCGCAGCGTGTCGCGTTCCGGGCGGAGTGGCCGCAGGTGGCGACGCGGCTGGCCGAGGCTGAACTGCGCCCCCTGGCGATGGGCATGTCGTGGCGCGGCTTGCGGGTGCTGGCCTTTGCCGGGATCGGGCGGCCCGAGAAGTTTTTCGCGAGCCTGCGCGCCGAAGGGGTGAATTTGTTGCGCGCCGAGGCACTGAGCGATCACCAGCCGCTGACCGATGCGCTGATGGCGCGACTGGAATTCGAGGCCAAGGCACTGGGTGCGCAGCTTGTCACGACGGAAAAAGACGCCGTGCGCCTGCCTGCGCGGTTTCGCGCGCAGGTGCTGGCCTTTCCGGTGCGGCTGGAGTTCCACGACCCGCAGGCCCTGCGCGCGACGCTGGCCGCCGTGCTGAAGCGCTGAGGGGGTGCGCCCCTCGGGGGCATCGAACCCCCTCGGGCCGCGTCGGGGCGGGCCCTCCGGCATCGGCGCGGGCGGAATGCGGCTCTGATCTGTGGAGCGCCCCTCGGGGGCATCGAACCCCCTCGGGCCGCGTCGGGGCGGGCCCTCCGGTGACGCGGCAAGCGAAGCGCGGTGCTTGCCAGGGGCATCGTTTCGGCGCACCGGCCTGTTGCCGGGTAGGTTATTGAAATGGGCGCGGGCGCGGGCGAGGGGCTTCATCCATGGGGCGGGGGATCATCCTGCCCGAGGGCGGGAGCCGGGCGGGCGGCCTGCGCATAGGGTTCGGAGAAGGTGAAGGGGCCGCGCACGCCCTTGAGCCCGTTCATGTCAAGCGCGAGGCCACGGGCGATGACCTGCGGGTCGGCAAAGACCTCGGCCATGTCATTGATCGGCCCGGCGGGCACGCCATGCGCCTCGCAGGCGGCCAGCAGCGCGGCTTTCTGCCAGCGCGCGGTCGCGTCGCAGATGAGATCCGAAAGCGCCGCGCGGTGGCTGACGCGGGCGGCATTGGTGGCGTAATCGGGATGCTCGGCCAGATCCCCCCGCTCCAGCAGCGCGCATAGCCGCTGGTACTGTGCGTCATTGCCGGTGGCGATGATGATATGGCCATCCGCGCAGGGCACGACCTGATAGGGGGCAAGATTGGGATGGAAATTGCCCAGCCGGCCCGGTGCCTGCCCGGTGGCGAGGTAATTCATTGCCTGATTGGCCATGACGGCGACGGCGCAATCCATCAGGGCCATGTCGATATGCTGCCCGCGCCCGGTGACATGGCGCGCCTGCAGGGCGGCAAGGATGGCGGTGCTGGCATAGATGCCGGTAAAGATATCGGTGACGGCAACGCCCACCTTGTGCGGCATCCCCTCCGCAGGCCCGGTGACCGACATCAGCCCTGACATGCCCTGAATGATATAGTCATAGCCCGCGCGATGCGCATAAGGCCCGGTCTGCCCGAAGCCGGTGATCGAGCAATAGACAAGGCCGGGATGGTCGGGCGCGAGGCTGGCGTAATCCAGCCCGTATTTCGCCAGGCCCCCCACCTTGAAATTCTCGATCACCACATCGGCCCCGGCGATCAGCGCACGGGTTTTCGCAAGCCCCTCGGGCGTGCGGAAATCTGCCGTGACCGAGGATTTGCCACGATTGGTGGCGTGGAAATATGCGGCCTCGGGTGCACCGTCGCGGTCGATGAAGGGCGGACCCCATCGGCGGGTGTCATCGCCTTCGGGCGCCTCGACCTTGATCACTTCGGCGCCCAGGTCGGCCAGTGTCTGGCCTGCCCATGGCCCGGCCAGGATGCGCGCAAGTTCGATCACGCGCAGGCCGTCAAGGGGGCCCTTCATTGCGGTCCCTGATCGGTCAGGCGGCGGACGGGGCCGTGACAGTCACGCATGGGGTCTGCCGGAACAGGTGAGTATTTCTGGCAAGATGAAGCCGGGTAGCCGGCCCGCCGGGGGCCGGTATGAAGGCTGTGGGGCATGGTCGTTCAGCTGCCCAGCTTGTCGTTGAGCAGGCTCTCGAAATCCGAATAGGACATGTTCGAGTGCAATTCGCCATTGATGACGAAGCTGGGGGTCGAGCGGATGCCGTCGCGCTCGGCGTTTTCCTGATAGAATTCGGTCAGCTCCAGCGCCTTGTCCGAATCCTCGAGGCAGGCATTCAGTTCGTCATTGCTCATCCCCGCCTGACGGCCCAGACGGCGCAGGTTTTCGGCGACTGCAGCGGGATCGCTGCTGCTTGCCCAGTCCGATTGCGTCTCATAGATCAGCTCGAGCATGCCGTGATACCGCTCTTCCCCGCCGCAGCGTGCGACCATCGCGGCCCAGAGGCCATAACGGTCGAAATAGACTTCGCGCTTGACGTAGAGGATATCCCCCGTCTCGATGAAATTCGCTTCGATCTGCGGCATCACATTGCGGCTGAACGTGGCGCAATGCGGGCAGGTCAGAGACGAATATTCCACCACGACCAGCGACGCATCAGGGTTGCCCAAGGCCTTGTCGAGCGGGTGCAGTTCAAAGGATGTATCGGCCGCTGTCGCGGCGCTGACGACCTCGGGGGTGCCGGACTGGTTGGTGTACCACCAGCCCCCGGCAATCACGGCGGCAGAGACAGCGAGAGCGGGCACGAGCATCTTTTTCATTGACGGTTTCCTCCGGGTTGGCGGGCCTTCGATAGGACATTCGTGGCCAGGGATTCAAGGGCAGCGCGCAGGTCGTCATCCTGAACGTCATGAGCAACGCGCGTTGCGCGCTGGCGGATTTCGGGCGCCGGACGCGCGGGTTTCGTTACCGGCGAGGGTGAAAATTGCGCCTGTCCTTCGGAAAACCCCGTGGGCGCAGTTTGCGTGAGTGTAATGCGCGCTATTGCATTATACCCGTAACAGGCGTTCACTTTTTCGCGCAAGGCGGAGAGTTGCATCTGCAACATGGGCGCCGCGGCCCCTGTGGTCAGCAAGGTCAGGTTCGCGCCCAGCCCGCCCTTGCCATAGCTGATCCGCACGGGTCGGCAAAGTGCGGCGATGTCAGTCCCCGCGATCTCTGCCCAATGGGTGAGCAGGCGCGCGACGGCAAAGCCCCGCGCCTCGCCCGCCTTGCGGATATGCCCTGACACAAGGCTTGCCGCCCCTTCGAACCCGCGCATGCGGCGCGATTGCGGGGCGGATGCGGGTGATTTGCGGGCCATGGGGCAGTCCGGACATCTTGCAGTTTCGGCATGTGCGATTACCCTCTCACATATGACAGGGGATAGACCAGAGCCGAGTTGCAGGCTGCGGCACGAAAACACGGGCAGGGGATAAATCATGCGTGACATTGCTGCCCCCGAGATCGCGCCGCTGCTGCTGGCCTGGTATGACAGCCATGCGCGCGATCTGCCCTGGCGGGTGCCGCCGGGCAGCGACGCGCGCGCCGACCCCTACCGCGTCTGGCTGTCCGAGGTAATGCTGCAACAGACCACTGTGGCCGCAGTTCAAGGATATTTCGCGCGCTTCACGGCACGTTGGCCGCGCATCGAGGACCTGGCCGCCGCCGAGGATGGCGATGTCATGGCCGAATGGGCGGGGCTGGGCTACTACGCCCGCGCGCGCAACCTGCTGGCCTGTGCGCGGGTGCTGGCCGAGAACGGGGGCTTTCCGCGCGACCGGGAAGGGCTGCTGGCGTTGCCGGGGGTGGGGCCGTACACGGCAGCAGCGATTGCCGCGATTGCATTTGACCAGCCCGAAACCGTGGTCGATGGCAATGTCGAGCGGGTGATGGCGCGGCTGTTCGATGTACACACCCCGCTGCCCGCTGCAAAGCCTGAGCTGACAGCCCATGCCGCGCGGCTGACCCCCCGCACACGTCCGGGCGATTATGCGCAGGCCGTGATGGATCTGGGCGCCACCATCTGCACCCCGCGCAGCCCCGCCTGCGGGATCTGCCCGCTGATGGCGCAGTGCGCCGCGCGACAGGCCGGGACCGCTGGCAGTCTGCCGCGCAAGACGCGCAAACCCACCAAGCCCATCCGACTGGGCATCGCCTATATCGGCCAGCGCGCGGACGGCGCATGGCTGTTGGAGCGCAGGCCCGCGCGCGGGCTGCTGGGGGGGATGCTGGGCTGGCCCGGCACGGACTGGGCCGAACAGACGCCGCCTGATGCCCCGCCCCTGCATGCCGACTGGCACAGCGTACCGGGCGAGGTGCGCCACACCTTCACCCATTTTCACCTACGGCTGGGCCTGCGCGTGGCCCGCCTGCCGATGGACGCGCCGGGCGCGTTCATCCCCGCAGACCAGTTCAACCCCGCCGATCTGCCCACTTTGATGCGCAAGGCGCATCATCTGGGCGCGGCCTATCTGAACCGATTGGAGCCATCATGACCGACGATCTGTCCGCGACCGACCAGTATGTCCTGAGCCATACGATGCTGCGCATCAAGGACCCTGCGCGCGCGCTCGAATTCTACGAACAGGTGCTTGGCTTTCGCCTGATCACAAGGCTGGATTTCGAAGAAGCGCGCTTTTCACTCTATTTCCTGCAGCCGCGCGGGCATAGCGACTGTGCCGATGGCACTGTCGCGCAGACCTTCAGCCGCATGGGCCTGCTGGAGCTGACCCATAACTGGGGCACCGAGGACGATGACACCTCCATGCATTCGGGCAATTCCGACCCCAAGGGCTTCGGCCATATCTGCGTCGCGGTCCCCGATATCGCGTCGGCCTGCGCCCGGTTCGAGGCGATGGGCGTGCGCTTTCAGAAACGACTGGGCGAGGGCGGCATGAAAGAGATCGCCTTTATCCTCGACCCCGATGGCTACTGGATCGAGATTGTCCAGCCCTCGCTGATGGAAGGGCTGGTGGGCCAGAACAAGGTGTAAACTGTCGCAGGGCGCGGGGCTGTCGCGCCCCCCATGCCCGCGCTATACTCTTGCGCCAGACCTGACAGGACCGCGCCATGACGCCCGAGCAGCTTCGCAAATTCTCATCGGCCGTGCCCTTCTGGGTGTCGCTGGGCTTCGTGCCGCTGGTGTGGATATCGGCGCTCTGGGGGGGGTGGTGGTTCCTGCTGCCGGTGGCCTATGGCTGGTGGGCCTTTACGCTGATCGATTTCATCACCGGGCTGGACACGGGCAACCCCGACACCGATGCGCCGATGCGCGAACTGTTCTGGTACCGCGCCATCACGCTGATCTGGTTTCCGGTGCAGGCCGTGACGATCTTCGGCGTGATCTGGGTGCTGGCGCGGGCCGGGCACCCGTGGTGGGAAGACCTTGGCGCGGCGTTCGGGCTGGGGGTGATGACGGGCGTCATCGGCATCGTCTATGCGCATGAACTGATGCATCAGAAACCACGCGCTGAGCGCTGGCTGGCCGATCTGCTTCTGGCCTCGGTGCTCTATTCCCATTTCCGCTCGGAACATCTGCAGGTGCATCACCGTTATGTCGGCACCCCGCGCGACCCGGTCACCGCGCGCTACAATGAAGGGTTCATCCATTACTTCTTCCGTGTGCTGCGTGACTGCCCGCCCTCGGCCTTCCGCGCAGAAGTGGCGATGCTGGCGCGCAAGGGGCTGCCCTGGTGGCACCGCTCCAACCCGTTCTGGCGCTACGGGGCGCTGCAACTGGCCGCGCTGGCGCTGGCGCTGGCTATCGGCGGCTGGTGGGGGCTGTTGCTGTTCGTGTGGCAGGCGGCAGTGGCCTTCTGGCATCTGGAACTGACCAACTATATCGAACATTACGGGCTGACGCGGCGCTATCTGGGCGATGGCAGATATGAACCCGTGCGCCCGCATCATAGCTGGAACGCGTCGCATCAGGCGTCGAACTGGCTGATGATCAACCTTCAGCGCCATTCCGACCATCATTACAAACCCGACCGGCGCTTTCCGCTGTTGCAGACCTATGATGCCTCCAAGGCCCCGCAACTGCCCTTTGGTTACCCGGCGCTGACCACGCTGGCCATGTGCCCGCCCTTGTTCCGGCGCTACATGAACCCGCGGGTCAAGGCATGGCGGCGACAGTTCTACCCCGATATCGAGGATTGGACCGACTACACCAATCACGCCACGCCGCTTCCACGTGGCGCGTCGTGACGCGGCGTTTCAGCGCGTGGTGAAGGGGATCTTTATCCCGAGTGTGGCGAAATTCGTCGACATGCCCGAGCGGCGCAGGGTCCGCAACTGCCCCAGCCCCAGGGAGAGGGCGAAATTCTCGGTCAGGCGGTAATCCAGTACGCTGCGCACACTGCCGACAACGCCGCCTGCCGCATTCACACCCCCGCCACCTGCGGCACCGAAGCGCCCTTCCAGCCCGACGGTCCAACGTGGCGACAGATCAAACTGATAGCCCATGCCCAGCAGCCCCACGGCATAGCCTGCAGCCCCGCCATGAAGCGTGGTCTGCCCGATCCCGCTGACATACAGGGACTCGCCGATGAAATAATCAATCGCGCTCTCCTGCATCACGACATGGCGTGCAGTGTTGTTGTTCACGAAATACCCTGGCCCTGTCCGCTGGATGGTGAGGCCCCCGCTATAGGCCCATCGGGCGGCTTGCTCCTGTCCGGCCTCGGCGCGCGCCTGGCGCGTGCGCGCGAAATTCCGCATCACCCCGACCGAGATTGCCGCGCCCCGGAAGCTGCCCGTGGGTGCGATGGCCCCGCTCAGGCTGAGTTCGGCATCGACTGCGCGCGTGACGGGCAGTCGCAGCCCTGCAGCCGCCTCGAAGCGCGGGCCTGCGCCCGTGTCGATATGCCCGCCACCGCCGAAACCCGCATTGCCGTCGATGAACAGTCCTGCATTGCCAAGCGCGAAATCGCGACGCATCCCGCCCATGACCTGCATGTAGCCCTCTGCGCCGGACCCGGCGCCTGCAGCGCTCAGACTGAGCTGCGTTTGCGCGCCCAGATCGAACAGAGCCCGTGCACCGACCATAACAACATCCGCTTGCGGCCTGTCATTGCGGTCGCGCACACCCGACGGGCTGGTCTGCGCCGTGGCGAAAACGCCCGCTGCATCCAGCTTGGTCGCCCAAGCCCCCGGTGTTCCTGCATCGATCTGGCGCCGCAGGCCAAACCCGAATGCCGGACCGTCGATCGGGGCCCCCGCGATGCGCAGCCAGGCCCCGGACATCTGCACCGCCCAGGCATCCGCCAACTGATACTCCAGCGCCAGACCCGCGCGCAGCATGGTGCCGTCCCCGATCACCTGCAACGCACCACCTCCGCCGCCGACAAAACCCGACGCCGAAAGCGACAGCCCCTGCGACAGCGGCAGGCGCGCACCACCCTCAAACCCCCAGAAAAAGGCGCCCCCCGCATTGCCGATCCCGGCAGAATAGATCGATTGCCCGAAACTCAGATGCGGGGTGGCCTGATAGCCGATATAGAACCGGTGCAACCCTTTGATGGTCGTGTTCGGGGATTGCAGGCGTTCGAGTCCGGTCTCGAATGTCAGGGTCCGGGCCAGGGTGGGATGCGCATTGCACAGGATCAGACAGCTCAGGACAAGGATCGCGGTGCTGCAGCCTGGAAAGGGCCTGAAATTGCGAAATGACATGCACGCTCCTGATATTCGGCGCCTGAAAACGCGTACCATAGTGGGCAACCCTGCAAACGCAATCCTGGGCCCTGCGCATATCCGGGGCTGTGGAATCCACGCCATACCCATTTGCATCATGCGGTTTGCGGACTAGCTCTCTGCTCATGGACAGGACCGAAATTCTCTATAATGGCCATTGCCCGATCTGTTCGGCAGAGATTGCCCAGTATCGCAAACAGGCCGAAAACGCAGACGCGCCGCTTGTGTTCACCGACCTTCACCAGACCGATCTGTCGGGCTGGCAGCTTACCCCCGAGCAGGCCACGCGCCGCTTGCATGCCCGCCATCAGGGGCAGATCATTTCGGGTTTTCCGGCGTTTCTGATCATCTGGCGCGCGCTGCCACGGATGCGCTGGCTCGCGCGCCTGCTCGACCGCCCCGTGCTGCGCCAGATCGCCGATCTGGGATACAATTTCCTCGCCGCCCCCGCCCTCTATCAGCTGCATCGCTGGCGCGAGGCGCGCAGACCCTGATCGCGCTTTCATCTTTGTCAAAATATCCTCGGGGGGAGGCCGGCCCGCAGGGCCGGACCGGGGGGCAGACAGCCCCCCACGCCACGGATCGGGTCAGACGAACTGCTCGCGCAGAAGCCGCTCTTCCAGCCCGTGACCGGGATCGAACATCAGCTTATGCGCGATCCCCTGCACGGATGAAATCTCGACCTGCACGACATTGCGGACAGAACGGCTGTCGGCATCTGCCATCACGGGCCGCCGCTTGGGCGAGATCACATCGATCCGCACGCTGGAGGATTTTGGCAGAAGCGCGCCGCGCCAGCGGCGCGGGCGAAAGGCCGCGACCGGGGTCAGCGCCAGCACATCGGAATTGATCGGCAGGATGGGGCCATGCGCGGAATAATTATACGCAGTGGACCCGGCGGGCGTGCTGACCATTGCCCCGTCGCAGACCAGCTCGCCCAGCCGTTCCTTGCCATCGACGACGATCCGCAGCTTGGCCGCCTGCGCGCCCTGGCGCAGCACCGACACTTCATTGATCGCCAGCGCTTCGACCATGGAACCGTCGGCGCGCGTGGCGCGCATGCGCAGCGGGTTCAGCACTGCCAGTTCCGCCGCGCGCAGCCGCGCCATCAGCCCCTCGAGAGCATAGGCATTCATCAGGAATCCCATGGTGCCCCGGTTCATCCCGTAAACCGGCGCGTCCAGATGCTGGGTTGCGTGCAGGGTCTGCAGCATGAACCCGTCGCCCCCCAATGCGATGATCACATCGGCATCCTCCAGCGCGACCGCGTCATGGCTTGCACGCAGTTCCGCCAGCGCGGATTGCGCAAGGGGCGCGTCACTGGCGACAAAGGCTAGTTTCATTGATATGGCCGGTCCCGCTGTTGCACCCGCCCGACTGTCGCGCGCAACGCCCGCGGTTTCAAGCGCCTTCCGCAGCGCTGATGCGCCCGGCGCAATGCGCCCGTTTGCCGTGCAATGTCGCCCCACACCCCGGATGCGACGGAAAGAAGCCTTTGCGCGCGCGCAGGGATGGGTTACATGAGCGCCGAACCCTCGCGATGATGGAGCCCCCAATGGATACGACCGCCCGCGATACCGGCTTTTTCACCGAAACCGTGCAGGACCGCGACCCGGAGCTTTTTGCCGCGATGGCAGGCGAGCTGGGTCGCCAGCGTGACGAGATCGAACTGATCGCGTCCGAGAATATCGTCAGCCGCGCCGTGATGGAGGTGCAGGGCTCTGTCCTGACCAACAAATACGCCGAAGGCTATCCCGGTCGGCGCTACTATGGCGGCTGTCAATATGTCGATATCGCCGAGAACCTCGCCATCGCGCGCGCTTGCGAGCTGTTCGGCTGCGGCTTTGCCAATGTGCAGCCCAATTCCGGCAGCCAGGCCAATCAGGGCGTGTTCACCGCACTTCTGAAACCCGGCGACACGATACTGGGCATGAGCCTTGATGCCGGTGGCCACCTGACCCATGGTGCGAAACCCAACCAGTCGGGCAAATGGTTCAATGCCGTGCAATACGGGGTGCGGCGCGACACGCTGGATGTGGATTACGACCAGATTGCCGCGCTGGCGGCCGAGCACAGCCCGAAAATGATCATCGCGGGCGGCTCTGCCATTCCCCGGATCATCGATTTCGCCCGCATGCGCGAGATTGCCGACAGCGTGGGGGCGTATCTGCTGGTCGACATGGCCCATTTCGCGGGGCTGGTCGCGGCGGGCCATTACCCTTCGCCCTTCCCGCATGCGCATGTGGCGACGACCACCACCCACAAGACCCTGCGCGGGCCACGTGGCGGCATGATCCTGACCGATGACGAAGCGATCGCGAAAAAGGCCAATTCGGCAATCTTTCCGGGCATTCAGGGTGGACCGCTGATGCATGTCATCGCCGCCAAGGCCGTCGCCTTTGCCGAAGCGCTGCGCCCCGGCTTCCGTGACTATCAGCGGCAGGTCATCGCCAATGCACAAGCCATGGCCGACCAGTTGGAAAAGGGCGGGCTGGCCACGGTCACGGGCGGGACCGACACGCATCTGCTGCTGGTTGACCTGCGGCCCAAGGGGGTCAAGGGCAATGCGACAGAGAAGGCGCTGGGCCGGGCGCATATCACCTGCAACAAGAATGGTATCCCCTTCGACACGGAAAGCCCGATGGTCACCAGCGGCATCCGGCTGGGCACGCCCGCAGGTACGACCCGGGGCTTTGCCGAGCCCGAATTCCGCCTGATCGCCGACTGGATCACCCGCGTGGTGGACGGGCTGGCCGCGCATGGCGAGGATGGTAATGGTGACGTGGAAGCGGCCGTCAAGGCCGAGGTGGCGGAGTTATGCGCCCGTTTCCCGATCTATCCGGGACTCTGAGTCGCGGGCGGGGTCAAGGGGGCGCTCGCGCCCCCTCTTGGGCCTGCGGCCCAATTCACCCCCTGAGGATATTTTTGCAAAGATGAAAGCAGGATGGGCGGGCAGATGCTGAACCTTCTGCGTCACGGAGAACCGCGGGATGCGCGCGCGCTGCTGATCGTGCACGGGCTGTTCGGGTCGGCGCGCAACTGGGGGGCGATTGCCAGGCGTCTGTCGGATCGCGGCACAGTGATCTGCGTCGATATGCGCAATCATGGCGAGAGTTTCTGGTCGGATCAGCACAGCTATGCTGATCTGGCCGCTGATCTGGCACAGGTGATCGAGGCCGAGGGCGCGCCAATGGATGTGCTGGGCCATTCCATGGGGGGCAAGGCGGCGATGATGCTGGCACTCACGCGGCCCGACCTGGTGGGGCGGCTGTTGGTCGCTGATATCGCACCTGTGGCTTACACCCACAGCCAGGCGCATCTGATCGCGGCCATGCGCGCCCTGCCGCTGGATGCGCTTGAGAGCCGGGGCGCGGCGGACGCGGCGCTGTCCGCGCAAATTGATGATCCCGGTGTGCGGGCCTTTCTGCTGCAATCGCTGGATCTGCGCAGTGATCCGCCCCGCTGGCGGCTGAATCTGGACACGCTGGAGGCCGAGATGCCGCGCATCATCGGCTGGCCAGAGGTGTCACTTAGCCATGACGGGCCCACCCTGTTTCTGAGCGGGGGGCGGTCCGATTACGTTCTGCCCGATCATCGCGCCAAGATCCGTGCGCTGTTTCCCCAGGCCCGGCTGGCCAAACTGCCCGGTGCCGGGCACTGGCTGCATGCCGAAGCCCCGCGCCCGTTCGAGGCGAGCGCGCGGATGTGGTTCGACGCAGGCTGACCTTGTGTCATGCGCTGAGCAGGCGGCGTGCGATAAGCCAGCTTGGCACAACGCCAATCATCGCCCCCGCAGCCGCACCGACCAAGATGGGCTGCAATGTATCATGCCCTGTGCTGAGTGCTGCGACCACACCGATTCCGGCGCAGGTGACGCCGACAATCGAATACATCAGGGGAAAAAGCCGGGACATGTTGAACCTCCGTGATTGCGTGCGCCGGTAAACTGGCATGGGGCAGGGGGCGTTGCCTTGATCTGGCGCAAATCCTACGCGGCATCGGGCTGGCTGCAGTCCAGCCGCGCGCGCAACACGCCGGTATCGCCCTCGATGCTGTCGGGGCGCAGGTGGCAGCCCGTGGTCTGCTGCGCGGCCTGAACCATCATTGCGCGCAGCTGCGGCTGATCGGCGCGCCGGGCCATGCCGTGGCGAATGATCTCGACCTGCTCTGCCTGTTGCCAGACAGTGATGCGATAGTCGCCGATCTCGGTCTCATGGTGGGTGGCCCCTTGCATCATGGGCGAGGGCGAATCGCAGGCGGCCAGGATCAGGCACAGGGCGGGGGCAAGGCGGAACATCCGCGCATTCTGCCCGGTCCGGGGTTAAGGCCGCGTTAACCACGATAGCGTGTGGATGGCGGCTTGATCCGCCCGAGATATCCGACTAAAGGCATACACAGCGGCGATTGGATCCGTTGGCAGCGTGCTTCCTTCGCGCGGATGTGCGTTGCTTATGTAAGATTTTGTTTGTAAACAGTCTTTCTTGACGATCAGGGTCAGTGAACCTAGAGAAGAGCAGTGGGGCCGGTAGCTCAGTTGGTAGAGCGTTCCGTTTACACCGGAATTGTCGGGGGTTCGAGTCCCTCCCGGCCCACCATCTTCTTCAGGAGCGATCTGTGCATCCGTGACGTCGGGCGCAACTGCCCTTTGAGTAGCGCACGATGTCCAAACAAGTTGATCCCATAGGACGATGGACGGTTCGATATTTGTCACATTTCAAGGCATGAAAGTGGCGAAGCCGAGTGCCGTGGCGCTGAGCAGGAAATAAGCAAGCCCGAGACGTTGGCTTATTTCAGTGGCAGTTCAGACGATGCCTGCGGTTGAAACTGTCCGGTCAACCAGAAACATCTGCAACGAGTCTGCAATCGGGTGCAGGGTTTCCCTGTCTCCTGAACGCCAGACAGCACGGCATCGGCCTTGTGCGGAAAGATCCTGTATCGATGATCCAGCGACAGCTTACCGCGCTGAACGAGATCGACATGCGGAACATGCGCATGTTTCGCAGGATTGTCGACGCAGGTGGGATTTCGCTTGCGGCGAATTCCTTCGGTGCCGAGAAATCCACGTTCAGTCGCGCGCTGAAGGCGCTTGAAGAACGGCTCAGCGCTGAATTATGCGTCCGCGGACCACGAGGTTTTGCGCTGACCGAATACGGGCGCGTCGTCTACGAAACCTCTGTTTTTCTGGATGAGTCCATCAGTGTGGCGCGCGCCAGGCTCAACGGCACACGGCACAGCATCGCCGGGAAGCTGACGCTCGGGATCTCGGACAATCTGATCAGCAACATGGATGCGAAGCTGTCGGATTCACTGGAAGTGCTGTTCAGTGTCGCGCCGGACGTGCAGGTGACGGTGTCGATCCTGCCGCCTGACCAGCTTGCAGAGGAACTGGATGCCGGTGCCGTGGATATCGCGATCATAGCTGAGCAACACCTCGATTCCGGCTTTCACATGAGCCCGCTGTTCTATGAGCATTATCGCCTGTTCGGCGCTGTGCCCGATGGACATGCGACGCCTGTCCCCTATGAAAAGCTGACCAGTGAAAAGGTCGGCGTGATCCAGCGTACCTTTACACGCCCCGGTGTCAGCGCGGAATCGCTCAGGCTCGTTGGGGCATGGACAGTCAAGGCAAGTGGTCTGGAAGCTGTGGCAACGCTGATCAATACAGGCCGTTGCGTCGGCTTTCTGCCGACACATTATATCCGGACTATCCCGATGCGACGGCCGATCAGGGAAGTGCCCGGCGCGGAAAACCTGCGTCATGCGCTGCTGTCCGGTGCTGCCACCAAGCGTTCCGCGCCGCGCAGCCTGCAAGTGCAGATGCTGGTCGATATTCTGAAATCCAAGATGCCACCTGCTTTGTTGCAAGCTGCGGAATAAGGTTACGAGATCAGAACACTGGTCCCCTGCACACACGCAATCGCAGTTCGGCTTGGGTGCGTGTTGAACAACCTTGGCAGCTTGATGGTTGCATTCGGCGCAACCTTGATTGCCGACCCCGCGCTTCGTCTGTCCCACTGGTTAACGATACTCTCGACTCATCGAAGACCATTGACCGACGCCCTTCACCACCCTGGTGCGGTCTTGAAACAAGCTGGAGCCATGATGCCCGAGATCCCTCTGAACGAGATGCAGCGCCTGACAGTGCCTGCGCGCCAATCCGCCGGTAGTTTCCTGTTTTCCGAAGTTGTCACCGAAACGGATGATCTGCAGGCCGATATCGTATTTCTGGGTATTCCCCATGGCAGCGCCTACACACCCGATGCCATTGCCAATGACCAGATTCACGCCCCCGACACGATCCGCCAGGTGACCACGCGTGTCAGCCGCTCGCTCGAGCGGCATGATTTTGATGTTGGCGGGCCAATCTATGATGGCCGCCCGATCCGCGCGGTGGATCTGGGCAATGTGCCTTATGATATCGCTGTTCCCGGCGGCGATCATTACCGCAAGGCAGAAGCGGTCTTGCGCCAGGTCTATGATGCAGGCGCCATGTCAATTGTTTTTGGCGGCGATCATGGTATCCCGATCCCCATTCTGCGCGCACTCGAGGTCGCGGCCAGCCCCGAGGACCCGATCGTGCTGATCCAGATAGACGCACATATCGACTGGCGCGACGATGTGAATGGCGTCTCCGACGGGTTGTCGAGTCCGATCCGCCGGGCGTCGGAGATGGCGCATATCGCCGAAATCTTCCAGATCGGAATTCGCGCGCAGGGCAGCGGACGCCCTGAGGAATACGCCGCTGCGATGGATTATGGTGCGCAGATCGTCCCTGCGTTCGAGGTGCATGATGGCGGGGTCGAGGCCGTTCTGGCCCGTATCCCCGACAATCGCCGCTACTACATCACGATCGATGCAGACGGGATCGACCCGTCCGAAGCCCCGGCTGTCGAAGGGCCTGCGCCGGGTGGCCTGACCTTTCACCAGTGCCGCAAGCTGATCCACGGACTGGTGGGCAAGGGGCGGGTCCTGGGTATGGATATCGTCGAAATCACACCGTCGCGCGACGTCAATGACATCACCTCGATCCTGGCAGGCCGCCTGGCCGTCAATCTGATCGGGGCCGCTGTCCGTGCCGATTACTTCACCCCGAATGACGCGACATGAGGCTCGCGTCTTCACCTGTACAGGAGCACTTATGATGACTGATTCACTTCGCCAGACACGATCGCTGCCCGCGCTGGCCCTTGGCTTGGCCGCACTGGCCCTGCCTGCCACGGCAAGCACAACGCTGGAGCGTATTCTGGAATCCGGGGTCGCCACAATTGGCACCGAGGCCGCATTTCCGCCATTCGAATTCGTGGATGATGACGGCGAGATCGTTGGCTACGGCAAGGACATTCTGAATGTGGTGATCGAGGAAATGGGGGTAGAACTCAACCAGCTTGACCTTCCATGGCAAGGGATCCTGCCGGGTCTGCTGGCAGAGAATTTCGATTTCGTTGCCACCACCGTTGCGATCAACGAGGAACGCGCCCGGCGCTATGCCTTCACCCTGCCGATTGCCAATGGCCAGCCGCATATCATGACGCGTGAGGGTGAGGCTGTGGACAGTGAGGACGATCTGTCAGGCATGATCGTGGGCACACAGCTTGCGTCATCGACCGAGCCGATTGCACGCGCTCTGGATGAACGCCTGCAAGAGGATCTGGGCGAGGGGTTTGGGGAACTCAAGCTTTATACGGCCTTCACCGACACCTATGTGGCGCTTGCCAGTGGCGAGATCGATGCCGTGATCCAGTCGCTTCCGAACCTGGCTGTGCTGGTGCAGGAACGCCCCGGCCTGTTCGAGATCGCAGCCCCGGTCGAAACCTCTGTTGAATGGACATATATGGGATGGGTTACCCGACCCGAGGACACGGATCTGCGCGACTTCATCTCGGACGTGATCCGCGACATGCGCGATGACGGGCGCCTGTATGAACTGCAGGAAAAGTGGTTCGGCTTTGTCATGGAAATCCCTGATGAGGGCTATCTGCCGGATGACGCTCATTAAGTCCTGAAACCAAAATCAGACAGTATCGGGCACGGTCGCGTGCCCGTTCATCTGCAGCCAGACAAACACCCGTCTTGGCTGCACCCAACTCAGACAAGGCAGGACAAGGTCGGTGGGTTTCGAGATTGATGCCGTCTGGGGCGCGATGCCCCGTCTGATGAACGCCGTCGGCGTGAATTTCAGGATCGCCATGATCTCGATCCTTCTGGCGCTTCTGGGCGGCACGCTGCTGACGATTCTGCGGTCATTCAAGATCCGGATCGTCAATGCAGTGATCGCCGTATTCATGAGCTTTGTCCGCGGCACCCCGCTGCTTATCCAGATATTCCTGGCCTATTACGGACTCCCGGCCCTGGGTCTGCGGTTAAGTCCGCAGGCTGCGGGGATCCTCGCACTCTCGCTCAATTCGGCATTCTTCGTGTCAGAGATCCTGCGCGGCAGCCTGCCCAGCATAGAGGATGGCCAGATAGAGGCCGCGACCGCCCTCGGCCTGCGCCCGCGACCGATCTGGAGCAAGGTCGTGCTTCCGCAACTCTTTCGAAAGACCCTGCCCATGCTGATAAACGAGGCGACCGTTGTCCTGAAGGGAACTGCATTGCTCGCGGTGATCACGGTGGTCGAAACACTGCGGGTTGCCCAGCAGATCGGGTCATCGACCTTCCGCCCGTTTGAACCGATTGTCGGCGCCGCGATCCTGTTTCTGGCGATGAACCTTGTGCTGGTCACCATCGGCTGGGTGTTCGAGCGTCGTTTTGCAAAAGAGCGTCGGTGATTGCCATGACCCTCGATCCGACCGTTATAACCGATTACTGGCCGCTTTTCGTCCAAGGGGCTTTCCTGACGCTGCGGCTGGCCGCCATCGCTTTCGTGGGCGGCATGCTGATCGGTGCAGTCTGCGCAGCGCTCAGCCTGCTGAATATCGGGCCCGTGCGCGCGGTCATCACTGTGTATCTGGCGCTGATGCGTGGCATTCCCTTTATCGTCATCGTGTTTCTGGTGCATTTCGGACTGCCCGCGTTCGGCATGCGCACTCCGGCCATCGTAACGGGCACCGTCGCGCTTACCCTTTTTGCGGGTGCGTATTATGTCGAGATCATTCGTGGCGCGGTCGAAGCCCTGCCAAAGGGCCAATGGGAATCTGCGCGCGCCATCGGCATGTCGCCTGTCGCTGCCGCGCGCCATGTGATCGTGCCGCAGATCATTTCGCCCAGCATTCCACCAATCGTGAATTGCACCATGACCATGATCAAGGAAAGCTCGGTGCTGTCGGCCATCACGGTATCGGAACTGACCTATCAGGGCCTGATCGTTCAGGGCAACACCTTTGCCCCGTTCGAGGTGTTCATCACGGTCGCGCTGATCTATTGGGCCATCACCATGCTGTTTCACATGCTGGCGCAGGCCTATGATCGGCGCTTCGGGGCATCGACTGGGCGTTCCAGCCGCATGAGCCCGATTGCAGCGCGTTATCTCAGCATTGACGGAAAGTCGGGGACATGACGGGGTTTGCCCTGCGCACAACCGGGCTTGTCCGGCGGTTCGGTGACCTGAGGGCGCTGGATGAGGTCTATCTCGACATTCCTTATGGCCAGGTGGTCAGCCTGGTCGGCCCCTCGGGCTGCGGGAAATCCACGCTTTTGCGCTGCCTGACCTATCTGGATCCGCCCGATGACGGGTTCATCGAGGTGGGCGGCGACTGGCTGGGGCGCGAGCGCCTGTCAAACGGCACCATACGCCGTCGGTCGCGCCGCGATATTGACAGGGTGCGCCGCAAGATCGGCATGGTGTTTCAGGCACTGAACCTGTGGCCGCACATGAGTGTGCTGGACAATCTGAGTGTTGCCCAGCGCGTTGCCCTCGGGCGGTCTGAGGCCGAAGCCGAGAGCCGCGCGCGGGCCTTGCTTGACAGGCTCCGCATATCCGAGATTGCAGATGCCTTTCCGGGCCAGATTTCGGGTGGTCAGCAACAGCGCGTGGCCATTGCGCGCGCCATGGCCATGGACCCGGAGATTCTGCTTTTTGACGAACCGACCTCGGCACTGGACCCCGAACTGGTGGGTGAAGTGCTGCGCCTGCTCAAGGAATTTGCGCAATCGGGCATGACCATGCTGGTCGTCACGCATGAACTCGCCTTTGCCCGCGATGTTGCCGACCGGTTACTGTTCATGGACAGGGGGCGCATTCTGGCAGACGGGCCGCCGCAACAGGTCATCACCCAGACCCGAGACCGCCGTGTGCGCGATTTTTTTGACAAGGTCACGGCGTTCCACCCGAAATTCATGCAAGCTGCGGCAGAAACGGAGGATGAGAGTTGAAAAGGATCAACAGAGGATATGTCGGGATACCCAGTTTTCTGCGTGCCCGTATCGCACCCGACCCGGACGACTACGGCGCAGCCCGGATCGGCGTGCTGGGAATACCGTTTGACGAAGGGTCGCCCTTTCTGCCTGGCAGCCGATTCGGCCCGCGCGGCATTCGCGAGCATTCGCTGCGTATTCCGGCGGATGAACCGCTATACGACCCCGATACAGGCGAAAGCTTTCTGGGGCGCGAACTGGCCGAGGGGCTGATCATCGATGTCGGCGATGTCGATGTGCGCCCCGCCAAGCCCGAACGCACATTCGAGATCATCACCGCCCGTGTGCGTGAGATGCTGGATGGAGGGTTGTTTCCGGTCATCCTGGGGGGCGATCACGCGATCACCTATCCGGTTTTTCAGGCGTTCGACACACCGATGCATGTGATCCAGTTCGATGCCCATCAGGATTATGCCGAAATCGATGCCGATCTGGACCGCACCAACAGTCATGCCTTCCGACATATCGGCGCCATGCCCACCTGTCTGTCCATGACCCAGATCGGTATTCGTGGGCTGCGCACAACCCGCCGCCATGTCGAGGAAATGCGCGCGGCGGGCCATCGCGTTATCGGAATGACTGAAACCCGCAGGCTGGGTCCACGCGGCATCGCGGATTTGCTGCCCGAAGGGTCTGATGTCTATGTCACGATAGATGTGGATGCCCTGGATCTGTCCATCGTGCCCGGATGTGTGTCGGGTGAGCCGGACGGGATGGGCTTTCGCGACCTGATGGAAAGCCTGCGCGAAATTGCAAAGCGCCACCGCATTCGCGGGTTCGACTTTGTCGAAGTAAACCCCCCGCTGGATATCGGCACTGGTGCCACATCCTATCTGGGGGCGCTGATCGTGACCGAATTTCTTGGCCATATCTGCAACCAGCCCTGGTGGTCCGAAACCCTGCAACACGGAAAACAGACATGACACAGACCGAGCGCATTGAAATTCCCGCAGCCCATGGCCAGGCCATCCACCTACAGGCCGATGCCTGCATAACGATCTACAACACATCCGGCACACAGGTTGTGGATACCTGGGCGCTCAGCGCTGACGATCCCGCGCATGCCATGTCCATGTCACATACCCGCGTCGAGACCGGGCGCATCAGTCCCGTGCCCGGCGATGTGCTGGTCACCAACCGGCGCGAACCGATCCTGCGACTTGAAGAGGACAGTTCCAGCGGGGTTCATGATACGTTGATGGCCGCCTGTGATGCGCAGCGCTATGCCAATCTGGGCGCACAGGGGTATCATCGAAGCTGCGCCGACAATTTCCATGAAGCGCTTGGGCGCCTGGGCCTCTCTGCATCAGAGGTGCCGCAGCCGCTCAATCTGTTCATGAATATCCCGATCAATCCTGATGGAACTCTGACTCAGGGCGATCCTCCGGCGCAGCCCGGTGATCATGTCAAGTTGCGCGCCCTGCGCGACTGCGTGATTGTGCTGTCCGCCTGTCCTCAGGACATGACGCCCATCAACGGCGCAGGATGCACTGCAGTTCACTATGCGCTGTCATGAGCTTCGGTCGCAAACTCTTTTGCAATGGGCAAGGCGCCGGGGGCTGCGCTGACCAACGCTTGCTGGATCAGCGCTGCTTCAGTTGGGTCAGCTGTCGGTCATCGCGGCGCGGATGCGCGCCGAGGCGCCGGACAGATCGCCGATGCGCACATCTCCCGCGCGGATCTGGCGTTGCCGACCAGCACCCCGCTCCTGGCGTCCGATGGCCTCCGACGCGGTTGACGCGACCTCTTCGGGGCGCAGCACGACGATGCCGCTTTCATCCGCAAGGATCGCATCGCCCGGCAGGACAACCGCGCCGCCACAGGATATCGGGATGTTCAGCGCGCCGCCGATCTGGGTCATACGGGTCGTGATGGGTGAGACACCCCGCGCCCAGACAGGCAGGCCGGCCTCGAGGATCTCGGATACATCCGTGCAGGGACCATCGATGATCACCCCGGCCACACCCGCCGCCACTGCTGCCAGTGCGACCCCGCCGCCCAGACAGGCGAAGCGGCGGTCCTGCAATCTGTCGATCACCAGAATGTCCCCGCGCCGGGTTTCCGACAGGGCGTGATGCAACATCGAACTGTCGATCGAGGGCAGCGCCAGCGTCACCGCCGTGCCGACCACTTTCTGATCGGGGCGCAACGGGCGCAACGCGATATCCATGAACCCGATCTGACGGAAATGACCGATGGTCGCCGTTTCGGCCTGCGCCAAAAGTTCCAGATCGTCTGACGCGATCTGCGCAGGCATGGGCTTGGCGGTATACATGGCTCCTCCTTCCACGATAAATGATACTGTCACACCCTGAGCAGGGTATCCTGCCCTCAGGTCATCCGGCGGCCGCGCAAGGTGGGGTCCAGCCGGTCGCGCAGCCAGTCCCCGACCAGCGAGATCGACAAGGCCAGCAGAAAGATCAGCATCCCGGGGAACAGGGTCAGCCACCAGGCATTCAGAAGCCTGTCACGCCCCTCGCTCATGATCTGACCCAGACTGGTCATCGGCGGCTGCACACCCAGCCCCAGAAAGCTCAAGGCGGTTTCCAGCAGGATGGTCAGCGGCATGTTCACGGTGAACTGCACAAGGATGACATTGAACACATTCGGCAGGATATGCCGCAGGTATATTCTCAGCGCCGATGCCCCCAGCACCCGCTGCGCCGTGACGTAGCCCTGATTACGCGCCGAAAGCGTGGCGGCGCGCACCAGCCGCGCATAGGCTTCCCAACCGGTCAGGCCGATCAGGAACAACAAGAGCATGAAGGAGCTGTCAAACATTGCCAGCACGAACAGCGCCACGATAATGATGGGCAGCGAAAGCTGCACATCGACGCCGGTCATGATCGCGGCTTCGGTGTAGCCGCGCCGCGCGGCCGCGATCAGCCCCAGAGCAGACCCGATTACCGCCCCGATCAATGTGCCCGCGACGGCAACCAGCAGCGTGACCTGCGCCCCGACCGCCAGCCGGGCGACCAGATCGCGACCGCGCGCATCCGTGCCCAGCGGATATTCCGAGCCGCTGCCGAACAGGCCAGGCGCTTCAAGCCGGTGCATCAGCGCCGTCTGGCGGTAGCCATAGGGTGTCAGATACGTGCCGAACAGGGCGAACAGCACGAACAGGACCAGAAAAATGAGCGAGAGTTTCACGACCAGCGGCATGGCGCCGTGGTCCAGTCGACCGGTATCAGCCATTCTGCCCCCCACGCATTCTGGGGTCGAGGATCACATAGACCAGATCGACCAGCAGGTTGGTCACGGTCATGGTCAGGGCCACCATCAGCACGATGAATTGCAGCACGGCGATGTCGCGGGTCTCGACCGAACGGATCAACAGCCGCCCTATGCCCGGCCAGCTGAAGACCTGCTCGGTCACCACGGCGCCCGCGACAATTCCGCCAAGGCTGAGGCCGAGCATCGTCACGACCGGGATGGCCGCGTTCGGTATGGCATGGCGCAAGAGCCTGCGCCGTGGTGGCACTCCGCGCACGGCGAGTGCAGTCATGAACGGCTTGTTCAGGGTTTCCAGCAGCGATGAGCGGGTGAACCGCGCGAAAGACCCCATCGCAGCCAACCCCAGCGTGGCCGCCGGTGCCAGCAATTGCCCGAAGCTCCGTGTCGCCCCCGACCCGCCGAAAAAGACCCCGAAGAACAGCGCCCCGCTCAGCACCACCAGCAGGCCGAAAAAGAAATTGGGCATAGCGAACGCGAAGACCGAAAAGCCCATCACGAAGCGATCAATGATCGAATTGTGCCGCAGCGCCGCAATCAGCCCCAGCGTCACCCCTAGCCCCAGCGCGATGGCAAGTGCTGTCAGGCCCAGCAGCAATGTCGCGGGCAGCCGTTCGAAAAACAGTGATTGTGCGCTGCGCCCAGTATGGATCGAGTAGCCGAAATCGCCCTGAAACATGCCACCGATGTATCGCAGATACTGCGTCAGTAGTGGCTGATCGAGCCCCAGTCGCGTGCGATACTCCTCGACAACGGCAGGCGGGGCGTCTGGCGGGGCCAGTGCCAGTGCCGGATCGCCCGACAGACGTATGAAGAAAAAGACCAGCGAGACAGCAATCAGCAATGTGATCACCGCGCGCAGGATCTTCAACGTGACGATGCGTGCCATCAGCCCTCTCCCGATGCAGCAGGGAAATTGCCGGCACGCCCTGCCTTGTCCGGGACCGCGTCCAGCAAGGCGCGTGTATAGGGGTCGCGCGGCGCATCGAATATCTGGTCCATGGGGCCTTGTTCGACCACCTGGCCCGCGCGCAAGACTGTGATGTCATCACAGATCGCACTGGCGACGCGCAGATCATGGGTGACGAACAGCATTGCGAAGCCAAGCCGCTCCTGCAATTCGCGGAACAAGGCGAGGATCTGCGCCTGGATCGAGACATCCAGCGCCGACACCGCCTCATCGGCGATCAGGATTTCCGGCTCTGTCGCCAGAGCGCGGGCGATACAGATGCGCTGACGTTGCCCGCCAGAGAATTCATGCGGGAAGCGCGTGTAGGACTGTGCGCTCAGCCCCACGCGTTCCAGAAGGGTCCGTGCACGGTCGCGGGCCTGATCTGCGCTGGCGCCATGAATGCGCGCTGCTTCGGCCACGGCATCGCCGATGCGCTGGCGCGGGTTGAGCGCGGTGTAGGGGTCTTGCAGAACGATCTGCAGGCGCTGGCGAATCGAACGCGGCAGGCCGGTGCCCCAGTCTGTGGTGTCCTGGCCCATGATGCGGATCCGTCCGGACTTGCGTTGCTCAAGATGCAGCAGGCAGCGCACAAGCGAGGATTTGCCCGACCCGCTTTCCCCGACAATGCCATGCGTCTCGCCCCGCCGGAGGGTCAGCGAGACATCCTGCACGGCCGCGATCTCGGTCCGGCGAAACAGCCCTGTCGTTCCACGATAGGTCAGACTGACGCCCTCGGCTTCCAGCACCGGATCAGGGCGCAGGCTCGGGGGCGGTTGGGCAGCCCGCCTACGCGGAAGAGCCGCCACAAGTTTGCGTGTATAGGGATGCGCGGGCGCGGACAGGACCCTCTCGACCGGCCCCTCTTCGACCGCGTTGCCGTGCTGCATCACGACCACGTGGTCGGCGATATCCGCGACCACACCCAGATCATGCGTAATGAACAACAACCCCGATCCGCGCGCGGTCTGCAACTCGCGCAGCAAGCGCAGGATTTCGGCCTGCGTGGTCACGTCCAGTGCCGTGGTTGGTTCGTCCGCAATCAGCAGCATCGGATCGAAGGCCAACGCCATCGCGATCACCACGCGTTGTGCCTGCCCGCCCGATACCTCATGCGGATAGGCACGATGGATGCGTTCGGGTTCGGGCAGTTTCACGGCGTCGAGCAATTCCAGCGCCCGCGCCCGCCGGGCGCGACGGCCACGCACCCCGTGCACCATCAGCACTTCTTCAAGCTGGTCGCCGATGCGCATGATGGGGTCGAGGCTGGCGGTCGGCTCCTGAAAGATGGTGCCGATCTCGCGACCGCGCTGCCGTGTATCAAGGGGCGCACCGCGAAAGGCAATGCTGCCCGAGGTCTGACGCAATGCTGGTGGCAGCACCCCCAGCACCGCTTGTCCTGTCACCGACTTTCCCGATCCGCTTTCGCCCACCAGGCACAGACATTGGCCTGGTGCGATGCGCAATGAAAGATTGCGCACCGCATGGGTCCGGTCGCTCCCGGTGGGCAGGCTGATCGACACATCGCTCAGCCGCAGGATCGGGGTATCGGACATGGACCGATCAGTCGTGCAGGGTCACGTAGCGGTCGTCAAAGACAGTGACCTGCGTGCTGCCCGGATCGAAGCTGATCCCGTCGCGCATGGCGAAGCTCTGGACGTTGCGCCACAGATAAAGCGCGGGCGTCACATCTTCCCAGGCGGCCAGCAACTCGCGATAGGCGGCGTAGCGGTCCTCGAACTCCTGCGCGCGGGCAAAGCGCTGCCCGGCCTCAAGGAAATCTTCTGTCGGCACCCAGGTGCGGTGACTTGCCTCGACCCGGTTCGAGCCCGGCCCCCAGTCCAGCCACAGCGGGCGATACGGGTCGCCCGTGAATTCCGATGACATCGACATGTTCAGCAGGTGGAAGGGACGCTCATAGGCGAGTGCGAAATTGTCCATGATGCGGATCTCGACATCGATGCCCATCTCGGCCCATTCCTCGACCATGAACTCCGCCGCGGTTTCATAATTCGGAAAGAAGCCGCGCACGACGTGCCAGCGCAATGTTTCGCCATCATAGCCGGATTGTTCCAGATATTCGGCAGCGCGCTCTGGGTCGTAGCCATAGGTCGCTTCGCGGTCCGGGTCGTGGTAATCCCCGTATTCAGGGAAGTTGAAGGGGGTTGGCGTGTAGGTCAGATCATCCCACAACGCGCGCGCGATCCCGTCCATGTCGATGGCCATGACCATCGCCTTGCGCAGATCGGCATCCATGATCGGGTTGTCGTCCATCCCGTCGATGTCCAGCGTGTTGAAGGCAAACATCGGATAATTGCCGACCTGCCCGACCAGCAGATCGATATCGTCGGTCTGCTCGACCACATCGAACTGGTCAACGGGGATGCTGACGATCATGTCGAACTCGCCCGAAACCAGCCCCGCGTAGCGCGTCGAGTATTCGCTTACCACGCTCCATGTGATGCTGTCGAACAAGGGGTCGCTGCCCCAGTAATTGTCGTAGGCCTCTGCGACCAGCCGGGTTGAGGGGTCGAATTCCACAACCTGATACTGGCCTGTGCCAATAGGGTTTTGGCCGAATTCTTCGGTGCCGACCTCTTCATAGTAATCGCGTGGCAGGACAAACCCGATGGGTGTGGTCAGGCGCGCAATGAAACTCGCGTCGGGGAATTCGGTCTCAAGCTCGACTGTGTAGTCATCGATTGCCTCGACACGGACCAGACCGGCGGCGAAACTGGCACCGCGCGGCGCGATCGGATCTTCGCCCCAAAGCCGCTCGGCCGAGAGCGAGAACGCCACGTCATGCGCGGTCATCGGATCGCCATTGTGAAACTCGACACCCTCGCGGATGGTCAATGTCCAGACCGTCTCAGAGGTCCGCTCCCAGTCAGTCGCAAGACCGGGGATCAGGGTGTTGCCATCCGGGTCCTCGAAATAGTTGCGCTGGATCAGCGTCTCGAACACGTTGGAATGCACCCGCCCGCCAGTGGTCGAAATGCCGATAACCGGGTCCATGTTCGGCCAGAGGTTATCCACGGCGAAATTGAAGTCGGATCGCTCTTGCGCCGCTACCATGGAGGGCAGGCTCACGCCGAGGGCGAGAGCGATGGCCACGCCTGATCGGGTCGGTGTCATTGTCATGCTCCTTCTTTCAGGGATCTCTGGGGGTTGATCGAATGCGCTGGCAGTCTGGCCGGCATGTAGTCACGTTCATTGCGCAGGGACGGGACGGCGTTGCGCGCTTTGCTCACGGACGCCATGTCGAGGTCCAGAACCGCAAGGCCGGTGCGCTGTTCCATATCGCACAGCACCTTGCCCCAGGGATCGATGATCAGCGAATGCCCCCAAGTCTTGCGTCCGTCATCATGCTGGCCTGTCTGGGCCGCAGCAATCACGAAGCAGCCATTCTCGATTGCGCGACTGCGCAGCAACACTTCCCAATGCGCCGCGCCGGTCGCCAGTGCGAACGCTGATGGCACGAACAGCATCGTGGCCCCAAGCTTCGCATAGTCGCGATAGAGATGCGGAAACCGCAGGTCGTAGCAGATCGACAGCCCGACTGGTCCCCAGGGTGTATCCGCGACCTCTGCGCGTTCACCCGGCACATACCGGTCGGATTCGCGCCGCGGTGTCTCGCCGGGCAAGTCCACGTCGAACAGATGAATCTTGTCATACCGCGCAACAATCTTGCCCGACGGATCAATCAGATGCCCGCGATTGCGAAACCGGCCATCGGTTTCTTCGAGCACCGGGGTCGACCCTGTCTGCACCCACATCCTGTGCCCGCTTGCCACGTTGCGGCAGGCTGCGATGAATGGGTCCGCGTCTTCGGGCAGGACGGCCCGGCGTGCGCTCTCCAGATCGCGGTTCATCAGGCCTGCGGCCTCTGGCAATGCCAGCATCTGCGCACCCTTGTCCGCAGCCTCGTGCGCGATCTGCTGCAATGCGGCAATATTCGTGTCATGGCGATTGCTGGACGTCATCTGCGCCATGGCGAGGCGCAAGACCGTCTGCGCCGGATGTGTCGCGGATTCGGGGGCAGTCATGGCAGTCCTCCTGTAACGCAAATTCATAGTGGCGTGCCTTGGATTGAAAAAAAAGTTCATTATCTGCCAATTATCGTAATTTTTCTTGGATGTTTGCGGATGACCAATCGCCTGCCCTCATTGCGCGCTCTGCGCGTGCTCGAAGCTGTCTGGAAAGAGGGCTCGATTGCCGCCGCTGCAGAGCATCTCAATGTATCGCAATCGGCCGTCGGCCATCAGCTGCGACAGATCGAAGTGCTGTCAGGTGTCCGGTTGCTGCAGCGCGAAGGGCGACGCATCCACCTGACCGAGGCTGGTGAAAGCCTTGCCGTGGTCGCGCATCGTGGTTTCAGTGCGATCAGACATGAAGTGGATCGGCTGACGATGCGCGAGCGGCTTCCGATCACACTCGCCGCGATGCCGATGGTCATGACGAACTGGATTCTGCCAAACCTTGCTGATTTCCAACGCCGCTATCCCGATGTGGCCCTGCATCTGTCCACGATCCAGTCCGACCAGGTCGTGACGCCCGAACCGGAAGTCGCGATCCTGTTCTCACTCAGCGGTGACCTGCCGCCCAATGCACGCCCGTTGATCCATGGTCGCGCCGTGCCGGTCTGCGCGCCGTCATATCTGGCGGAACACCCGGTCAAATCGGATGCGGATATCCTGCGGGGAAAGCTGCTTCATGACGAGGATTCGCGCATGTGGCGTGCCTGGGCGCAGCGCGCTGGGCTGCCGCCGGCCGAGGCGCGCGACATGATCTATCTGGCCGGGTCCAACATGCTGTTCGATGCGGCAATTCTCGGGCAGGGGATCGCACTGTGCCGCGAGGCGCTGATCGCGCGCAGTCTGGCGGCAGGGCATCTGCAGGTGGTGTCTGATGTGCGGATAGACCGGACAGCGTGCTACTACACCATCGTTTCGAATGACGGGCGACGCCGTGGGGGCGTGAGTGCCGTGCTGCGGTGGCTGACAGAACTGGCCCGTGTTGGGAAAATCGCCCCAAATCCGCTACGCTCTTCCGACGGTTCCAAGCTGTCACTGAACGAAGCGCACCTGCCCAGGACGCAGGAATAGCATCACCGAGCCTGTATCAACCGTCGCTTATCAGTTGCAGGCACCGCGCCGGCAAAGGAACTTCGCGGAAACGCAATGCGGACCCGATCAGGACATTGCCAGTGTTGACAGAACCGCTGCAGAATGATCGGCGAGGTCCGCCGCAGGGTCGCGGATCAGCTTGCGCAGTGTTGCGCGCGAAGATGCAGGTGCTGGGTCGCCGGCCCGCTGTTTCACCAGGTGTCAATCGCCTCGAACTTCGGCGCGCCTTCTAGCTCGTCCCGCGTGAAGGGGAACCGAACACGGTCCCCCTGGCCGCTGTCCCAACCGGCGTAATCCCATCCCGACATCCCGTTTTCGGCGCCAGTTGACACTCCAGAAGCAAGGCGATGCTATGCTGGCGGTCGTTCAGCTTCCACGCGGCCCGGAAGGCGACGGGCGTTTCATTGGGGCCATCGGGAGTGTTGCGGTAATTTGGCGTCGGCTCTATCGCCAGTGCCATGTCACGTGCTTGCAGGGCTGCTTCAGCGCTCCTTTCCGGGTCGGGATTTCGGGCGATTGCGGTTTCAACACAAAGCTTCTTCATGTGTCCATGGCGCGCGAACATCATCCAGCGCTGGCAGCTTTTCATCTGCGCGTGCAGTTCCTACCTGGCTGCGGCCCTGTTCAGCAGCGTCAGTGCCCTTTTCAGGCTGTCAGCAAGCGACCCGGTTGTGGAAATGCGCTGCCACTCCGTGATGGTCGGCGCGCGCGCAAGTTGGTTGGCCAGGATATCAGCGTTGGCGTCTGACGCGCCGGGATCGCGCGTTTTCAGTCGCAGATGCAGTTGGTCAGGATCGGCCTGCAGCCAGAGCCCGGTGAATGGTACGCGGGCCGGGTTTGCCGCAGCGGCGATCCGGGCGCGATCCTCGGCGCGGTCATGCACGGCGTCAGCAATCACGCTGACCCCATCAGCAAGAAGCCCTTGCGCGCGTTTTGCCATGTCTGCATACACCTGCGCCGAGACATCGGGGCTGTAAGCCTTGACCGGCAGTGCCTGATCGGGGGCGGTGTTGAACATGGCCTTGCGTGTGCGGTCGCTGCTGATTACCCTTGCGCCCGGAGCAACACCAAGATGGGGCGCAAGCGCTTCGGCAAGGGTTGACTTGCCGGACCCGCTCAGGCCCCCGACAGCCACCAGCCGTGCCGCTTGCGGCTTGAGCATGTGCTCGGCCAGATCGAAATAGGCGCGGGCCTCCCTGGCCAGCGCGGCCTGATCGCCGATGGCGGACATGGTCTGGGTTGCAGTAACATGCGCGCGCACTGTGGC
>REDZ01000097.1 GCA_007695345.1 Paracoccaceae bacterium
TCATCGGACTTTACCAGATCCCGATGTATCTGACGCCGCTGGTGATGGGCTGGGTCTATCGCCGCATGGAACCCTGACCGGCGACGCTGCCCCCGCGCCATATGGACAAGCCCGCGCCCGGCCACTAATCCGGTGAGTGCTTTGCACAGAACCGGGTCCGCCATGCACGACCACAACACGCACATGCCGCGCCATGTCGCCGTCATCGGTGCCGGGATCGTTGGCGTTGCAACCGCTGTCTGGCTGCAACGCCACGGCCACCGCGTCACACTGATCGACCGCGAGGGGCCAGCCGCAGGGGCCAGCTTCGGCAATGGCGGGGTGCTTGCCTCCAGCGCCGTGGTGCCTGTGACGGTGCCGGGCATCTGGGCGCGGGCGCCGCGCATGTTACTGGACCCGCGCCAGCCGCTGTTTCTGCGCTGGGGCTATCTGCCGCGCCTGGCGCCCTGGCTGCTGCGCTACCTGTCACGCGCGAATGACGCCGATGTGCGACGGATCGCAGCCGCCCTGACCGGGCTGATCGGCACATCGCTCGATGATCATCAGGCGCTTGCGCAGGGAACGGAGGCAGAGAGCCTCGTGGTGCCCTCTGAATACAGCTATCTCTATCGCGACCGGGCAGCCTATGACGCCGATTCCTATCTCTGGCAGATACGCCGCGCCCTTGGCTTTCACTGGGACGAGTTGGAGGGCACAGCCGCCCGCGAACTGGACCCTGCGCTTGGCCCCGATGTCGGATTTGCCGTGCGCTTGCCGGGCCATGGGCGGATCAGCGATCCCGGCGCCTATGTGGAACGGCTGGCCGCCCATGTCACCGCGCAGGGCGGGCAGGTGCTGCGCGCCGAGGTTCGTGACTTCACGCATGAGGAGGGGCGGCTGACCGGGCTGCGGCTGAGGGGCCGGGACGGACGGCGCGACACGCTGAGCTGTGACACCGCCGTGCTGGCGGCCGGGGCGTGGTCCGGACATCTGGCCGCAAAACTTGGTGTGTCCCTCCCGATGGAGAGTGAGCGCGGCTATCACATCGACCTGTGGGAGCCGTCGCAGCAGTTGCGCGCACCAGTCATGGTGGCCGCAGGCAAGTTCGTCGCCGTCCCGATGGAGGGGCGTTTGCGCCTTGCGGGTGTGGTGGAATATGGCGGGGTGCAGGCGGGCGCATCGCGCGCGCCTTTCGCGCTCTTGCGGCGCAATCTGGCCCGGACCTTCCCTGACCTGCGCTGGCGCGAAGTGACCGAGTGGATGGGCCACCGCCCGGTGACCGCCGATTCACTGCCGCTGATTGGTCCTGCGCCCGGGATGCACGGGGTCTGGCTGGGGCTGGGGCATCAGCATATCGGGCTGACAGGGGGGGCGCGCACCGGACAGGTGCTGGCGCAGATGATCTCTGGCCAGCAGGTGAACCTGCCGCTGGAGCCCTACGCGCCCCACAGGTTTCAGCGCCGCTGAATGCAGAACCGCCCGCTGGCCTGGTTGACCTGCGGGCGGCAGATTGGCGAAGCGTGACACCTCAGCCGATGATCGCGTTCAACCGGGCAGAGGGGCGCATGACCGCCGCGGTCTTGACCGGGTCGGTGTGGTAATACCCGCCCAGATCGACCTCTTTGCCGCGATCTGCACGCAACTCGGCAGTGATGGTTTCCTCGTCTTCGGTCAGGGCCTTTGCCACCGGGGCGAAATGCGTCGCAAGCTCCGCGTCCTCGTTCTGGTCGGCCAGAGCCTGCGCCCAGTAGCGGGCAAACCAGTAATGGCTGTCGCGGTTATCCGCCTCACCCGGTTTGCGGCGGGGCGAGTTGTCATTGTCCAGATAGCCCTGCGTCGCAACATCGACCGCGTCGCCCAGAACCTTCGCCTTGGGATTGCCCTTTACCTCTGCCAGAAAGCGGAAACTCTCGCCCAGCGCGCAGAACTCGCCCAGGCTGTCCCAACGCAGATGGTTCGTCGCCACCAGCGCTTGCACATGCTTGGGGGCAGACCCGCCCGCACCGGTTTCAAACAGCCCGCCACCCTGCATCAGCTTGACGATGGACAGCATCTTGGCCGAGGTGGCCAGTTCCAGAATGGGAAACAGATCCGTCAGGTAATCGCGCAGCACATTGCCGGTTATGGCAATGGTGTTCTCGCCCTTTGTAATCGTCTCGAGGCTGGCACGGGTCGCATCGCGCGGCGACATGATCTCGAACCGGTCCGCAACGCCCTTCGCTGCCAGGATCGGCTTGACATAGGCGATCAACTCGGCGTCATGGGCGCGGTTTTCATCCAGCCAGAAGATTGCGCGATACCCGGTCGCGGCCTGCCGGTCGATGGCGAGTTGCACCCAATCCTCGATCGGGGCCTTGCGGGCCGAGGCAGAGCGCCAGATGTCACCGGCTTCGACCTTGTGCTCATGCAGCACGGTGCCATCATCAAGCACCATCTGCACGGTGCCATCCGAGGGGATCTCGAAGGTGGTGGGGTGGCTGCCATATTCCTCGGCCTTCTGCGCCATCAGCCCGATATTCTGGACAGTCCCGGCCGTCGCAGGGTCCAGCGCGCCGTTTTCCTTGAAGAAGCGGATTGTCTCATCATAGACCGGCGCGTAGGAGCTGTCGGGGATGACACAATTGGTGTCATGCTCCTGTCCATCGGGGCCCCAACCCTTGCCGCCACCCCGGATAAGCGCGGGCATGGACGCATCGATAATGACATCCGAGGGCACATGCAGATTGGTGATCCCGCGATCGGAATCAACCATATACATCGGCGGGCGGGCGTCGCGTACGCGCTCGATCTCGGCCAGGATGTCGGCCTCGCCTTTCACCCGCTCCAGCAGATCCCCCATTCCTGAATTGGGGCTGACACCCAGCGCGTCCAGCCGGTCGCCGAACTTCTCGAAAACAGGCTTCAGCCAGGCGCGAACGGCATGACCAAAGATGATCGGATCAGACACCTTCATCATCGTGGCCTTCATGTGCAACGAAAACAGCGTGCCCTCGGCCTTGGTCTTTTCAATCTCGTCTTCCAGAAACGCAGACAGCGCCCTGGCCGACATATATGTCGCGTCCACCACGGTACCCGCAGGATAGGACACGCCGGATTTCAGAACTGTCTCGGACCCGTCAGCCGCTTTCAGCACGATATTGGCGCTGGCGGCCTTGTCCAACGTGGCCGAAACTTCGTTCGAGAAGAAATCACCCGCTTGCATGTTTGAAACGCGGGTCTTGCTGTCCGCCACCCATTTTCCCATCCGGTGCGGGTTGGACTGCGCGAATGTCTTGACGGCAGCAGCGGCGCGGCGGTCGGAATTGCCCTCGCGCAGCACCGGGTTCACGGCCGACCCCTTGATCGAATCGTAGCGCGCGCGCGCATCCTTTTCCGCGTCGGTCTGCGGCTTTTCGGGGTAATCCGGCAGCGCATAGCCCTGCCCCTGCAATTCGCGGATTGCTGCAACAAGCTGCGGGACCGATGCCGAGATATTCGGCAGCTTGACGACATTCGCTTCCGGCGTCTTCACCAGCTCGCCAAGCGCTGCCAGATCATCGGTGATGCGCTGGTCTTCGGTCAGATACTCGGGAAAGGCCGCGATGATCCGCCCGGCCAGCGAGATGTCGCGCGTGCCGATCGTGATACCCGCCGCATCAGCAAAGGAGCGGATGATCGGCAGTAACGAGGCCGAAGCCAGCTCGGGCGCTTCGTCAACCTTTGTATAGATGATGTCAGGTCTGGTGTTATCGGTCATGGGGGGCCACCTCTCTTGGATTGTGCGCACCATAGGCGAAATCGACGCTCAGGTAAACAGTGCACAATGGTATACAATTATTTTTCTGCACCGCGGCATCAGGGATCAACGCGCTTTATGACACGGACTCTGCCCCTGCCCTTCGCAGGGGCAGCGCCCGCGAGGCGTGCAAGGGCGGGTGGGTGGGCACCCCGAGCGGGCGCTTACCCCGCCCGAAGTCACGACTGCGCTACTGGCTGGCGTCAAGCGCCGCCAGAATCGCATCCCCCATGCCAGAGGTCGAGACCGGCGTGCCACCGTCTGGCCCCATCAGATCAGCGGTCCTCAACCCGTCGGCCAGCACGCGCTCTACAGCAGCTTCCAGCCGCGCAGCCTCGCCCCCCTGATCGAAGGAATACCGCAGCGCCATGGCGAAACTCAGGATACAGGCGATCGGGTTCGCCTTGCCCTGCCCGGCAATATCGGGGGCGGAACCATGGACCGGCTCATAGAGCGCCTTGGGCCGGCCATTCGCCATCGGCGCGCCAAGGCTTGCCGAGGGCAGCATGCCAAGGCTGCCGGTCAGCATGGCCGCCAGATCCGACAGCAGATCGCCAAACAGGTTGTCAGTCACGATCACATCGAATTGCTTGGGCCAGCGGGTCAACTGCATCGCGCCCGCATCGGCATACATATGGCTCAACTCGACCTCGGGGTAGTCACGGCCCACTTCCGTCACGACATCGCGCCACAGAATGCCCGATTCCATGACATTGGCCTTTTCCATCGAACAGAGCTTCTTGCCCCGCTTCATGGCCAGATCAAAGGCTGACCGCGCGACCCGCGCAATCTCGGATTCGGTATAGCGCTGGGTGTTGATCCCGACCCGTTCATTGCCTTCCTTGAAAATCCCACGCGGTTCGCCGAAATAGACGCCCGAGGTCAGTTCGCGCACGATCATGATGTCCAGACCCGCCACGACATTCTTCTTCAGCGACGAAAAATCCGCCAGCGCGTCGAAACACTGCGCCGGGCGCAGGTTCGAGAAGAGGTCCATCTCCTTGCGCAGCCGCAGAAGGCCCCGCTCGGGCTTCACGCTGAAATCCAGATCGTCGTATTTCGGTCCGCCCACGGCCCCAAGCAGCACGGCATCGACTTCTTGCGCGCGGGCCATGGTGTCATCATGCAGCGGCGTGCCATGTGCATCATAGGCACAGCCGCCGACAAGATCCTCGCTGACATCGAAGGCCAGTCCACGGTTTGCACCGAACCAGTCGATGATGCGGCGCACCTCGGCCATCACTTCGGGGCCGATCCCGTCGCCGGGCAGAATGAGCAGGGATGGATTGGGCATGTCTGGTCCTTTTCTCACGACGCGACTTCGCTAGCTTGTGCCCGGCGGGGCGTCAAGGCAGCGCCCGCTTTGGCAAAACCGGCATTTGTGATATCCTGCCCCAGGTTTTCCATGGAGGAGGAGAGCATGAGCCGTCACCTGATCGACCAGCCCCGCGACAGCCATACGGGCAATATTGGCCAATTCATACGCATCGCGCGCAGCCTGCTGCCACAGATGTCCCCCCGGAAAATGCTGGCAAGGAAACGCAACATGCCCAGCCAGCGCGCTGCGGCATTTGCGACGCTGGAGCGCAAGCGCGACGCCTGAGTCTGGCCAAAACCCCATAATCTGCTATCCCCTCGGGACGAAACACCCATTCGGATAGCAGACCCGTGACACCACAGATGGATGCCGTCGTGATCGGCCGCAATGAAGGGCAGCGCCTGTCGCTTGCCCTGAACGCAGTGGTCCCGCATGCGCGCCGGGTCATCTATGTCGATAGCGGCTCGCATGACGAGTCCGTTGCGCGGGCGCACGCCATGGGGGCCGAGATTGTCGCGCTCGACCCTGTGCGCCCCTTCAGCGCCGCGCGGGCGCGCAACGAAGGATTCGCCGCGCTGGGGCCCGCGCGCGCTGCATTCGTGCATTTCGTCGATGGCGATTGCATCCTGCAGCGCGACTGGCCGCAGACCGCCCATGCGTTTCTGCAAGACCACCCCGAAGCGGGACTTGTGATCGGGCGCTATGCCGAAGAGCAGCCTGACAGCTCGCCTTATAACTGGTTGACCGATTGGGAATGGCAGAAGCCCACCGGGCCCTGCGCGGGCGGGATCGGCACTTTTCTGACCCGCAGCACCGCCTTCGAGCAGACGGGCGGGTTCCGTGACACCATGATTGCCGCCGAAGATGACGAGATGTTCCTGCGCATGCGCAAGGCGGGCTGGCAGACATGGGCGATCGATGCCCCGATGGTGCGTCATGACGTGGCGCTGCATGCCTTTGGCAACTGGAACCGGCGCATGATCCGCGCGGGCCACAGCTTTGCCGAACTGGGCGCCCTGCATCCCGGCGCAGCCCGCGCGGCCCGGCGTCGCGCGCTGGTCTGGGGCGGGGCCCTGCCCGCGCTGGCACTTGTCCTTGCTGCTGTCTGGCCCCCCGGCGTGATCGGCATTGCGGCGCTCTACGCCATGTCCATCATGCGCCAGGCCCTGCGGTTCAGGCACATGGGCCTTGCGCAGAAGCGGGCCGTGCTTGCGGCCGGGCTGGTCATGCTCAGCAAATTCTCGAATCTTTGGGGAATGGGGCAATACTGGTGGCGCAGGCTGCGCCGTCAGGATGCCCAAATCATCGAATACCGCTGACGCGTAACGCCGAATCACCACACAGGGGGCCGTATGGCATCTGAGGACATATCCGTAGGTCTGGTCGGGGCGGGCTATATCGCCGGATGGCACGCCGACGCCCTGCGCCTTGTGCACGGCGTGCGGCTGGCCGCTGTCTGCGACCCGTCACGCAGCGCGGCAGACGCGCTGGCAACGGCCCATGGCGCGCAGGCGTTCGGCAGCCTTGAGGAGATGCTGCAGGCCGGTGTCTGCGATGCGGTCCACATCCTGACACCGCCCGCGCTGCACGCGCCCCTGACCCTCGCCGCGCTGGAGGCCGGGCTGCATGTGCTGGTGGAAAAGCCCTTCGCGACCTCGACCTTGGACGCGCAGGCGATGCAACAGGCCGCCGAAAAGGCCGGGCGCAGGCTGGGCGTGAACCATAATTTCCTGGGCCTGCCCGCATATCACCGGCTGCGGCGGGCGATGGGCGATGGCCTGATCGGGCGCGTCGATCAGGCCGCGATCCACTGGCATTTTCCGCTGCCGCCTTTGCGCACCGGCCCGTTTGGCCTGTGGATGCTGCAAAGCCGCGACAACCTGATGCTGGAACTGGGGCCACATCTGCACGCCTTTGCCCATGACCTGTTCGGCCCTTTGCGAGAGATCGACTGCCGCCTGCTGCGCCCCGTCACTCTGCCGACCGGCTGCACCTTGCCGCAGGGCTGGCGCGTCCACGCCCGCGCGGGCGACACGGAACTGACGCTGTCGGTATCCCTGACCGAAGGGGCGGATGACCGGTCCGTCACCCTGCGCGGTGTGGCGGGCAGCGCACGGCTGGATTTCGCGGCCGATACGCTGATCGTGCAGCGGGGCAATGCCTCGGACATCATCCTGAACCCCTTGCGGGCAGAGATGGCGCAGGCAGGCGCACATCTGCGCGAGGGCGCGCGCAATGCATGGGTGCAGTTGCGCTCGCTCAACCGTCGGCAACCCTATGCGCTGGGGTTCGAAGGGGTGTTCAGCGCATTCTACGGCGCGATCCGTTCGGGGGCCGAAACACCGAAATCCATCGATGCAAATGCCGCTGTCGCTGTCATGCAGGATATCGACAAGCTGCGTGCCAGTCTGCCACCTGCGCCCGCCCGTCCGCAGCCCGCATCCGCTGCGAGCGGGGCGCCCGATGCGCTGATCATCGGCGGCACGGGCTTTCTGGGGCGTGAACTTGTGCGCCAACTGACGGCACAGGGCCAGCATGTCGCCGTGCTCAGCCGGGCACAGGCCAATCCCTTTGCAGGATTGGAGGGGCAGGTGACGATGATCTCCGCCTCGCTGCAGGATGAGGAGGCGCTGGTCAAGGCGATGGGCGGCATCCGCACTGTCTATCATCTGGCCAAGGCCGAGGCGCAAAGCTGGGACGCCTATCTGAAAAACGATGTCGAGGTGACCGAACGTCTGGCGCGCGCCGCGCTGCAGGCCGGAGTCGCGCGGTTCATCTATACCGGCACGATCGCGTCCTATGACGCCTCGAACCCCGCGCAAACGATCACCGAGGATACGCCCTTTGGCGACATGTCGGCCCGCAACCTCTATGCGCGGTCCAAGGCACTGTGCGAATCCCGCCTGCTGGCCCTGCATCGCGACCGGGGGCTGCCGCTGGTGATCGCGCGGCCGGGGATAGTGGTCGGGCCTGGCGGGCCGTTCCAGCACTGGGGCATCGGGCGCTGGCATGGCGCTGGTGCCGTGCGCATCTGGGGCAACGGGCACAACAAACTGCCCTTCGTACTGAATGAGGATGTGGCGCAGGCACTGGTGCTGATGTCGGACAAGGCCGGGATCGAGGGGCAGAGCTTCAACCTTGTCGGCCCACCCATGCTGAGCGCGCGCGACTGGTTCGCCGCCATCGCACAGCTGACCGGGACGCGGGTTTCGGTCTCGGCCGGGAACCTGACGCTGTTCTGGGCGGGGGACATGGTCAAATACACCCTGAAACGGCACGTCTTGCGGCGCGGCGGGCTGACCCGGCCGCAACTGCGCGACTGGCGGTCGCGCGCACATCTTGCGCGGTTTTCCAATGCGCGCGCGCTTTCAGAGCTTGGCTGGGCGCCCGAGGATGATCGCACGCGCTTTCAGCGCCGCGCGATAGACGCAAAGGCGCTGTTCGGGTTCTGATGCTTAATCCCGCACGACATAGACGGACTGTTTTGCATGCCGCACGATCCGTGCAGCATTGGGGCCCAGCAGGTAATCGCGCGCCTCGGGGCGATGGGCGGCCAGGATGATGACATCCACATCCAGCGCGTCGGCGGCGCGCAGAATCTCGTCATAGATGTTGCCATGCAGCACATGGGGGTGCACTTCAATCGCGCCGGGCACATTCTCGCGCACCCAGTTGCGAAGCGCATCGCCAAAGGTTTTCAGCGCCGTCTGCTCGAAGCCCTTCTGGAAAAACGTGCCCACCATCGACATTCCGAAATCCGGCAGCACGCTGGCGACATGCAACTCTCCCCCCTTGGCCAGCATCATCTGCGCCTCTGCCATCGGCTTGATCCAGGATGCCGGGCTGTTCAGGTCGATGGGTAACAAGATTTTCCGCGCCATGGGGTCCTCCTCGCCGCTGGGCGCCTGTCATGCCTTGGGCGCCGGATCATGACCCGAGTGGATACCCGCCCGGCGCGGGAATCAAGCCCAAACTGCTCTGGACAGGTGGCGCATGCAAGATGCCCTGGACGTATATGCTGTACAGCTTGCAACCCAACCAACCAGAAGGGGATCAGTCGCTGAAACGGGCAGTGCCAACCCTGATACACGCGCACTGCCCGCTGGCTCGGGCGGCACCACACGGCAGATCACCCCCGGCGCCCGGCCTTGATCCGACCCTGAAGGGCCGCGCGCCAGATATGACTATCCGCTGGCCCGCACGCCAATCCCAGAGGTTTTCCAGGGCGCCTGCGTCGCTGGCGCGCCGAAATGATACCCTTGCAGGCAATCCACCCCCATATCGATCAGCATCCGCGCTTCGCGTTCGGTTTCCACCGACTCGGCCACAGTGAACATATCGAAATGCCGCGCGATCGAGACCAGCGCCTGTGTCAGGATCTGGTTGTCCGGATTTTCCGCAATCTCGCGGATGAACATGCCGTCGATCTTGACGATATCGAAATAGAAATCCTTGAGGTAGCGGAACGCGGTATAGCCCGCCCCGAAATCGTCCAGCGCGAAACAGATGCCGCGTTCCTGCATGTCCTGCATGAAGACGGTCACCAGATCCGGCATGATCATGGCCGAGGATTCCGTGATTTCCAGGATCAGGCGTTCCCCGATATCGGGGCGCCCGCGCAGCCCGCGCTCCAGTGTTGCCAGCCATTCCGGGTAACCGATGGAGCGTGCAGACATGTTGATCGACACGCGGATCGACGGCTCTGCCGCGAGCGTCGCCAGCCCCATTTCCAGCGCCAGACAGTCGATGCGGCGGCCAAGCTCATTGGTTTCGACCGCATCCATGAAATCCACTGCCGGGATGATGCGCCCGGTATGATCGACGATGCGAATCAACCCCTCATAGAATGCGGCGCGTTTGGGCATGCGCGCCTGAACCACTGGCTGATAGGCCAACAGCCCGCGGCGCGCATCCAGCGCATCACGGACAAGTTGCAATGTCGACAGGCGCTGTTCTTCGGCTGCCGCCGAAAGCGGCGACGCATAGGCGAGGTCATCGGGGTGCTGGCGTGCGGGTATGGGCTGCGGCATGGGGCTCTCCGTCCTTTTGCACAACCATGAGTGGTCACGTTTAAGCGCAGGTTAAAACACCGCAGCTGTCTAAAATGCTGCACATTTTGTACCATGGCCGCGCTGGGTCGGGTCGATTGCCCTTCGCTGCGCATGCGCGTATAGCACCAGCGGGCGCAAGCAAGAGGGTCATGCCATGGGCGAAACATCCGCGAATTCAATGTGGGGCGGGCGGTTCAGCGATGGCCCCGACGCGATCATGGAGGCGATCAATGCCTCGATCGGGTTCGACAAACGCCTTGCGCCGCAGGATATCACGGGCTCGCGTGCGCATGCTGCCATGCTGGCGGATTGCGGCATCATCAGCAAAGCGGACGCGAAAGCCATTGACGCCGGTCTGGTGCAGGTCATGGATGAGATCACGCGCGGCGCGTTTACCTTTTCCGCCGCGCTGGAAGACATCCATATGAATGTCGAGGCGCGGCTGCGCGAGATCATTGGCACCCCTGCCGGGCGGCTGCACACGGCGCGCTCGCGCAACGATCAGGTGGCGCTGGATTTCCGGCTCTGGGTGCGCGACCAGTGCGATGCCGCGATCGCCGGGCTGGATGCCCTGATGCGCGCCTTTGTTGCGCAGGCCGAAGAGGGGGCAGATTGGGTCATGCCCGGTTTCACCCATCTGCAGACGGCCCAGCCCGTGACCTGGGGCCACCACATGCTCGCCTATGTCGAAATGTTCGCCCGCGACCGCGCGCGCTTTGAGGATGCGCGCAGGCGGATGAACGAATGTCCGCTGGGGGCGGCGGCGCTGGCAGGCACCTCCTTTCCCATTGACCGTGGCATGACGGCAGCCGCGCTGGGCTTCGACCGGCCCACGGCCAATTCGCTCGATTCCGTCTCGGACCGCGATTTCGCGCTGGAATTCCTGTCCGCCGCGGCCATCTGCGCCACGCATCTGTCGCGCTTTGCCGAAGAGCTTGTCATCTGGTCCTCGGCCCAGTTCCGGTTTGTGCGCATGTCCGACCGCTTCTCGACCGGCTCCAGCATCATGCCGCAAAAGCGCAACCCCGATGCCGCCGAATTGCTGCGCGCGAAACTGGGGCGCATCCTGGGCGCGACTGTCGCGCTCTTCACCGTGATGAAGGGCCTGCCGCTGGCCTATTCCAAGGACATGCAAGAGGACAAGGAACAGGTTTTCGACGCGGCCGACACACTTCTGCTGGGCCTTGCCGCGATGGAGGGAATGGTGCGCGACCTGAGCGCGAACCGCCCCGCACTGGAACAGGCCGCGAGCGCGGGCTTCTCGACCGCGACGGACCTGGCCGACTGGCTGGTGCGCGAACTGGGCCTGCCCTTCCGGGAAGCGCATCACGTCACCGGCAGTCTGGTCAAGCTGGCCGAGGACAAGGGCTGCGACCTGCCCGACCTCTCGCTGGACGATATGCAGAAAATCCATGGCGAAATCACGCAGGCGGTCTATTCTGTATTAGGGGTGCACAATTCAGTCGCCAGCCGCACCAGCCATGGCGGCACGGCCCCCGACAATGTCCGCGCCCAGATCGCGCGCTGGAAAGAGGTGCTTGGATGAAAACGCTCCTGACTGTGCTGACCGCCGGCGTCCTGCTGGCCGCCTGCGGCGCCGATGGCCCGCCCACGCCCCCCGAAGAACGCGCCACCGGCGTTACCATCAGCGGCGATGCCCGCATCGGCGTAAGCGGGCGGCTATGACACCGCTGCGCATGCTCTATCTGGCGCTGGCCATCTGGGGCACGATCCATCCGATGTACTGGTTCATCACATGGTTCGTGCAGAATGAATGGTCGCTGATGGCCATGGTGGATGCCTGGCACGCCAATGCGGCCACCTCGGGGCTCGTGTGGGACCTGACCATCGCCGCGGTCGCGCTCACAGTCTTCATCCTCGCCGAATGCTGGCAACGTCGCCGTGCGCTGGGTCTCCTGGCGATCCCCGCTACCTTTTGTATCGGTGTGTCCTGCGGGGTGCCGCTCTACCTCTTTCTGCGCTCCAGCCCGTCGCAAACCAGCTGATTTCATCTTGCCCCAAATACTCCCGCCGGAGGCACCCACATCCACCCCCGGCACACCGCCAGTCTGAGAGCCCCCTGATGGACCACTTCCTCTATCGCGATGGCGTCCTGCACGCCGAAGATGTCCCCCTGCCCGATATCGCCGCTCAGGTCGGAACCCCGTTCTACTGCTATTCGACCGCCACGCTGACCCGCCATTTCCACCTGTTCGAACAGGCGCTGGCAGGGATGGACCATCTGATCTGCTACTCGGTCAAATCCCTGTCGAATCAGGCCATTCTGCGCACGCTGGCCAAACTCGGCGCGGGGATGGATGTCGTCTCCGGCGGGGAATACCGCCGCGCGCGCGCCGCTGGGGTGCCGGGTGAACGCATCGTCTTTTCCGGCGTCGGCAAGACGCGCGAGGAAATGGTGCTGGCGCTGAACGATGGCATCCGCCAGTTCAATGTCGAATCCGAGGCAGAACTTGTCATCCTGTCCGACATTGCAACCGGAATGGGAGTGCGCGCCCCCATTACCCTGCGCGTCAACCCGGATGTAGACGCGAAAACCCATGAGAAAATCGCCACCGGGCGCAAGGAGGACAAGTTCGGCGTCCCCATCAGCCGCGCGCGCGATATCTACGCGCAGGCCGCGCAACTGCCCGGCATCGAGGTGGTGGGCGTCGATGTCCATATCGGCAGCCAGTTGACCGATCTGGCCCCATTCGAGGCCGCCTTTACCCGTATCGCCGATCTGACCCGCACCCTGCGTGCCGACGGCCACAATATCCGGCGCCTTGATCTGGGGGGCGGGCTGGGCATTCCCTACACCACCTCGAACGAAACCCCGCCCCTGCCGCTGGACTATGGCGCGATGATCCAGCGTGTCCTTGGTGATCTGGATGTCGAGGTCGAAATCGAACCCGGTCGGCTGATCGCGGGCAATGCCGGGATACTGGTGGCGCAGGTGATCTACCTCAAACAGGGCGAGGGGCGCGATTTCCTGATCCTGGACGCGGCCATGAACGACCTGATCCGCCCGGCCATGTATGGCGCGCATCATGACATCGTGCCCGTGATCGAACCCGCCCCCGGGTTTGAGCGGCGCGCGGTCGATATCGTGGGACCAGTCTGCGAATCGGGGGATACATTCGCAAGGCAGCGCGACATGCCGCCCCTGGGCGCGGGCGATCTGGTGGCCTTCCGCTCTGCCGGGGCTTATGGCGCGGTCATGGCATCGGAATACAATACACGCCCGCTGATCCCCGAAGTTCTGGTGCATCGGGATCACCATGCTGTCATCCGGCCCCGTCCAAGCTTTGACGAAATCCTGAATCGCGATAGGTTGCCGGCGTGGCTGACCGACTGACCCCCCGACCGGAGAGCGCATGAACTTTCGCAAGGCGCCCGACCCGAACCCCAATCTGACCCGTGCCCTGCGCCGGACCCTTGCGGGGTTGTGGGCGGAGCGGCTGTTGCGCTGTTTCTGGCCCTTCGCGACTGTCCTTCTACTCGGCATGGCAATGCTGGGCTTTGGCGCACAGGATATCGTGCCCCCGATCTGGGCGATGTGGGGGACGATCACGCTGGTCCTGGCGATGGCGGCGGCACTGATCCTGGGCGTCTGGCGCCTGCGCCTGCCCACCCGTGCGGACGCGGCCGCTCGGCTGGACCACGCCCTGCCCGGACGCCCGCTTTCAGCCCTCGCCGATGCGCAGGCCATTGGCGCACAGGATGCCGCGTCGCAGCGGGTCTGGGCAGTGCATCTGACGCGGATGCAGGCGCGGCTGAGGGGCGCACGCCCGGTCCCTGGCGATCTGCGGCTTGCGCGGTTCGACTGGTATGGGCTGCGCTACATCGCCCTGACAGGGTTTGCCGTGGCGCTGATCTTCGGTAACCCCGCGCGCGTGATCGAGATTACAGAGATTGCGCAGATGCCCTCGCGCGCCGAAGCGGTCGGGCTTGGCCCGTCCTGGGAAGCATGGGTTCAGCCCCCCGCCTATACCGGGCGCCCCAGCCTCTATCTGAATGAGGTCGATCGCACCGCCCTGCAACTGCCGCAGGGCAGCCGCGTGACCGTCCGGTTCTACGGGCAGCAGGGGGTCATGTCCGTGCAGGAAGGGCTGTCAGGGCGCGAGGAATTCGACCCCGCTGACATGGCGCAGGATTTCGAGATCGAGCAATCGGGCCGGCTGAGCATTCGTGGCCCTGCCGGGCGCGACTGGGAAGTGGTCGCGCTGATCGACCAGCCACCCGAGGTCGCACTTGACGGTGTGGCAGAGCGGGAACGCGGCGGGCTGATGCGTCAGGACTTTGTCGCCAGTGACGATTATGGCGTGACCGGGGGCGAGGTGCGCGTCGCCCTTGACCTGGACGCTGTTGACCGCCGCTTCGGGCTGGAACGGGAACCCGAAAGCCGCGATGCGCTGACTTTGCCGCTGCCCATGCCGACCTCGGGCTCGCGCACCGAGATCGAGGATTCCTTTATCGAGGACTTTTCGGAACACCCATGGGCAAACATGCCTGTGACCGTCGCCTTCGCGGTCGAGGATGCGCGCGGCCAGCAGGGTGAGACAGAGCCGCGGCCGATGGTCCTGCCGGGTCGGCGCTTCTTTGATCCGATGGCCGCTGCCGTTGTCGAATTGCGGCGCGATCTGCTCTGGACGCGCGAGAATGCTCCCCGCGTTGCGCAGGTGATGCGTGCCATCAGCCACCGCCCCGAAGAGGCGTTTCGCTCGCCCGAAGCGCGTATCCGGTTTTCCGAGGCGCAGGACCTGCTGATGGCCAGCCTCGATACCGGTGGGCTGGACACAACAGCGCGCGATGACCTGGCCGACCGCATGTGGGATCTGGCGATCCTGCTGGAAGAGGGCGAGCTGGCCGATGCCCGCGAACGCCTGCGCCGCGCACAGGAGCGGCTGGATGAGGCCATGCGCAGCGGGGCCGACGAATCCGAGATTGCTGATCTGATGGAAGAATTGCGCGAGGCCATGCGCGATTACATGCGCCAGCTTGCCGAGCAGCCCCGCGAACGCGGCGAGGCCCCGCCCGATGGCGACAGCATGGAAATCACGCAGGATCAGATTCAGGACCTGCTCGACCGCATTCAGGAGCTGATGGAAGAAGGTCGCATGGATGAGGCGGCCGAGCTGATGGCGCAACTGAACGAATTGCTGGAAAACCTGCAGGTTGCCGAAGGTCAGGGCGGCGAAGGGATGCCCGGCAATGAGGCGATGGAAGGTCTGGGCGATGCGCTGCGCGACCAGCAGGAACTGTCGGATGACACGTTCAGCGACCTGCAGGACCAGTTCAGCAATGGCCACGACCAGCAGGAAGGCGAGACTGGCGAAGGAGAAGCCGGCGAAGGTGCGCCCAATGGCCTGACCGAGCGTCAGCAAGAATTGGCAGACCGGCTGCGCGATCAGCAGCTACAGCAACTGCCCGGTGAAGGCACAGCCGAAGGCGATGCCGCGCTTGAAGCGCTGGAGCGCGCGCAACGCGCAATGGAAGAGGCCGCCGAAGCACTGGAAGAGGGCGATACCGGCGAAGCACTCAGCCGTCAGGCCGACGCGATGGAGGCCATGCGCGACGGGATGCGCGCGATGAATGATGCCCAGGCACAGGACCAGCGTGAGAATGGCGAAGGCGATCAGGCGCAGGACACCGGGGATGGCGGGGATCGTGATCCTCTGGGTCGCGCACGCAATCAGGGTGGCGATGTCGGCACCGAAGACAGCCTGCTACAGGGCGAGGATGTCTATCGCCGCGCACAGGACCTGCTGGAAGAACTGCGCCGCCGTTCAGCCGAACTGGACCGCCCCGAAGCCGAGCTCGATTATCTGCGCCGTCTGCTGGACCGCTTCTGATCTGCACACTTCCTTACCACCCCTGCCTGCATCCCGGCCTCTCCGGGCACGCGGGAGGGTGGGTGGGGCGTGCCCTGAGCGGCCGGGATGCAGGCAGGGCGGGCGCAACGCGAAAGGCCCTGCCGCGTGGGCAGGGCCTTGAAAAACCAACGCTTCGTGGAGATCAGTTCTTCGCGTAGAATTCGACCACAAGGTTGGGTTCCATCTGCACTGCATATGGCACATCGCCCAGGCTCGGCGTGCGCACGAATGTCGCGGTCATCTTGGAATGGTCGACCTCCAGATAGTCAGGCACATCGCGTTCCGCCAGGCCAACAGCTTCCAGAACGATGGCCAGTTGCTTCGATTTATCGCGAATCGCGATCACATCGCCTTCCTTGACGCGGTAGCTGGGGATATTCACCCGCTGACCGTTCACCGTGACATGGCCGTGGTTCACGAACTGGCGTGCGGCAAAGACGGTCGGCACGAATTTCGCGCGATAGACCACGGCGTCAAGACGGCGCTCCAGCAGGCCGATCAGGTTTTCACCTGTATCGCCCTTGATGCGCTCTGCCTCGGCATAGATGCGGCGGAACTGCTTTTCGGTCAGATCGCCGTAATGGCCTTTCAGCTTCTGCTTGGCGCGCAGCTGTGTGCCGAAATCCGACATCTTGCCCTTGCGGCGCTGGCCGTGCTGTCCGGGACCGTATTCGCGGCGGTTGACGGGGCTTTTCGGGCGACCCCAGATATTCTCGCCCATGCGGCGGTCGATCTTGTACTTGGCAGACGTGCGTTTGCTCACGGCTGATCTCCTTCATATGCGCGGAACTGCGCGTTGCGAAGGGCGTTGTCCTCTCCCGGTCTGGCCGGGCGACAGGCAACCTCTTGCGAGGGCCTCCAACACCAATGAAAACACCCGAAGCAGCGCCTCGGGATGGCGCGCTTATACAAGCGGCGCGGCCCGAGTCAAGCCCTGCTCAGGCGGCCAGCAGCGCCGCCTCGCCCCGGTTCAGGCAACGCCGCGCGGTTGGCCCGTAGCGCTCGGGTGCGCGCACCAGATGGTCCGAGATCCGGCGCAGCGCATAGGCGTGCAGCCGAAGCGTCGATGCGGCAGCGGATGCGGGGTGAAAGCTCTCGCTCGGCAGGCCATTGGCATAGATGACCTGATGCGCCCCAAGCAGCAGATGCATATAGGTCACGCCATGCAGCGCCAGATCGGGAAAGACGGTCTTGTAATCCACCAGATCGGCCGCTTCGACCAGAACTTCCGGGGCGCCGAACAGGTCCCGCGCCTGCGCCCCCTCGACCAATATGCGATGCTGGGGCGAGACGCACAGATCGTCGCTTGGCCGCCCGTCCTGCAGCGCGCCGCGGCGCAGGCGGATGGGCCGCAGATGCGGATGCCGCCGCAAGGCCAGCCCCGACAGCGTGGACTTTCCCAGCCACAGCACAGGCTGCGGGCCATTATCGCGCGTCAGCACCAGATCGCCCGCCCCGAGCAGGCTGATCGGCACATCGCCCGAGGGCGTCGCGATCATCGTGTCATTGGAAAAACAGATCACCCCGTCACCCGCAGGCAGCGGGTGCGCCGGCGCCAGATTGACCGATGTCACCCAGCATGTCTGGCCATAGGGCGGCAGGCTGCCTTCAAACACGACCTGACTGCCGCGCATGGTCCGGATGAAGCGGGCGATATAGACATGGTAGCCATCGGTCAGCGCAAAACCGTCTGACGGCACACTGATCTGCGGATCGGGGCCATGTGGTGGCAACACGGTCCCGCTGATCCGCTGCGCCACATTGCGCGCGCGGGCCTTTATGTCATGCCCCCCCGGCGCGGGTTTGAGAGGGATCACCTGGGTCGGCCCGTCCAGACGCACGGGTACCCCGTCCCAGCGCCACACGGCCCCCACCCGCACCCATTGCGGGGAAAGACCGCGGATATTGTCGGTCTCTGTCTGGTCCAGATCGAGCGCGAAAACCCCGCCCAGTGGTGCCGCCTGTGCCATGCCTGCCTCTGCTCTCATACACTGCTTGACCGCAGCTTTTACACAAAGGTAACAGGTTTTTTACATTACAGCCAGCAGGATGATCCGCTTGGTGACATTTCCGTAGGTGCCGTCAAGCAGCCCCCATCAGACCAGATTACGGTTGCGCGCCACGATCGCGGCCTGCGTGCGATTGCTGACGCCCAGACGGCGGTAGAGCGTTTTCACATGCAGCTTCACGGTCGCTTCGCTCAGACCGATCTCGCGCGCGATTTCCTTGTTGGTCCGGCCGTTCGACAGGGCCGCAAGAACCTGCAACTCGCGCTTCGACAATGCGACACCCGCAGGCGACTCGGCCAGATTGGCGGGCGCGCCATCTGGTATTGCCGCTTCGCGCACAATGAAATCGACCGGAATGAACCGCTCGCCCATCAGCATGAACCGGATCGCATTCAACAATGATGTTGCCGGCATCGATTTGTGCAGGAACCCGCGCACCCCCATCCTGAAGGCCTGCTCGACCACATCGCGTGGCGCCAACCCGGAAATCAATGCGACCGGAGGTGCGCCTTCGTCGGCCAGTATCATGCGCAGCCCTGTCAGCGCCTCCATGCCCGGCATGGCGTAGTCCAGCAGGACAAGATCAAAGCCGGGCGCAGAGCGCATCGTGTCGCGCGCCTGTTCGATATCGCCGACAGTGACGATTTCGATATCTTTCTCCTGGCCCAGATAGCTGCTCAGGGTGTCCCGCAGGAGTTGATGATCATCCGCGATCAGTAGACGCATCCAAGATGTCCAGCTTCCTTGTCGACAGTGCATTGCGTAATTTCAGATCTAAAAGCACTGTAACAAGCACAGACTCGGAAACCGGCTTACGTAACGTCAATGCGACCTTACTTTGCCCTAAGAACGCCGAAACATACAATCTATTTCCGCCAGTGACCAGAATGACGGGCAATGAATCGCGTATCGCGCGCAGTTTGAAGGCCAGATCGATTCCGGTCATCGCGCCCATCTGATGGTCGGTCACGATCGCGTCCCATTCATTCGGGGCGGCTGCGACGGCGGCGACCGCCTCGCGCGGGTCGATGCAGCTTGCCGTTTCCGCCCCCGCAGCGCCAAGCATCCGTTCAAGCTGCATCAGCGCAGAATCGTCATTATCGACCAGCAGCACGCGCATACCCGCAAGCGGCTCCGAGCAGGCGACTGGTGCCGCGCCGGACAGGACATGACCTTCGGGTGCCAGCGGCCAGAAAACCTGCATCGTGGTTCCGGCAGCCGGGCTGGAGAGGACCGTCAAGGCCGCGTCATTCTGCAGCAGGATATCACCGACAATGGCCAACCCCAGGCCGCTGCCCTCCTGCCCCTTGGTCGTGAAATAGGGCTGCAGGATATGGTCGCGCTGCCCATCGGAAATACCGGGGCCGGTATCCGATATCTCGATCAGCGCATAGGGCTGCCCGGCAAGGATCACGCCGAAATCGGACTGTTTGATGCTATCGCGGACAGGTGCCTGCGACAGGCGAACTGAAATCCGCCCCTTCTGGTCCGTGCTGTTCGCGCGGGCGCTGTTCAGCGCGTCGCGAGCGTTCAGCATCAGGTTCAGCACAACCTGCATGGCCGAGGTCTTGTCACCAAGAATATGCAGGCCGGTCTCGGGCATCGTCAGCGTAAGGCTCGTGCCTGGCCCCAGGCTGGGGCGTATCAGGGCGGTGCCCTCTCTCAGCACTTGGGGCAGGTCCAGCGCGACGCGGTCCTGCTGGCGCTGGCCCAGTCGGGTGAGGTTGCGCACCAGCGATTGCGCCTGTTCGGTGGCGGCCTCGATCCGCGAAATGTTCTCCAGCGCCAGCGGCGTGGCGCCCCGCTTCAGCGCCTCGGCTCCGTGCGATACGACGGACAGGACATTCGCGACATCATGCGCCAACCCGCCAGCCAGTTGCGCGACAAGCTGACGGCTCTGCGCGATCTGCAACTGTTCACGCAGCAGCACCTGATCCTTCTCGGCCTGTTTTCGGGCCGTCACCTCGCGCGATATTGTCAGGAAGCTGCCATCATCCTGCACGCTGATGGACAGCTCAAGCATTCGTTCGGTTTGCTCAGGCACATTCAGAAGGACCTCGCCATCCCAATGCCCCGTCGCATAAAGCTGGGGCAGAATTTTCGCTATATGCTCGTTGAAAGAGGCTGGTGTGAAATCATGCCAGTAATGGGTTTCGATCTGAATATCCTGCGCAACGCCCAGCATCGCGCGCAAGACCGGATTCAGATAGGTCAGCCGGCCATCGGCCTGGCTGATGCAGATGCCGTCATGCGATGCATCGAACACGCTGATCCGGTCGCGCAGGGCGCGCACCTCTGCCAGCTTGTGCCGCGTGATATCGGTTGCGACGACCATGAAGGCTTCCCATGTTCCATCGGGACCATAAAGGGGCCGCATGTTCAGGCTGACCCAATAGGGCGCGCCGTCCTTGTCGATGGCGCGCACCTCTTCGCTGACCTCGGCCCCGCCGCTGAGCGTGGCGCAAATGGCGTCCAGAACTTCGGGGTTTGACTGCCCCAGACGCAGGATATCGGTCGGCTGTTTGCCTGCGGCCTGTTCCAGTGACACGCCCGTGCGGTTTATTGCAGCCGGGTTCATCCACATGATGAAACCCTCGGCGTCAGCCAGAAAGATCATGTTGGATGTGTGTTCCACAACGCGGACGAGGCGCCGGATCAGGTTGTCCTGCTCATAGCTCTGCGTGATATCGCGTATGACATGAACGAAACCGCTGACGGGCGCGTCGCGTCGGTCCCGCCGCGCACTGACATGCAAGCCGAATCGTCTGCATTCGCCATCGACCTGCAGACTGTAGGAATGGGTTTCCGACCATCCGGTCTTGCGGGCCTCTGCCATTGCGACGCGCACGACCCGTGCAACACTGTCCGGAATGATCGCTTCGGGCGGTTTGCCGATGACATCCTCGGGTTGCAGATCAAAGCTGCGCGGATTGCTTTGGTGAAACGCCGTGATGATGCCCCGTGTATCTGTTTCCACCAGAAGCTCCGGCAGCCCCGCGACCATGGCCGCCATGCGCCCCCGCAGCGTTTCCAGATCACCGGTCAGGCGGTTATTAAGGCTCAGCTTCTCGTCATTGCACAGGGCCAGATCCAGTGTCGCGGCAAACCCGACCATCAGGTTCTGCTCGAGTTCGGTGAAATGATGCGTCTTGCCGACATAATCAAACCCGATGAAACCGCGCAGAGCCTGCCCGTTCCAGAGCGGTGCCAGGATCAGCGCCTGAATGTGCTGATCCAAGAGGATCTGGCGAAACTCTGACCCATAGGCCATGGCACTGACATCCGGGCACAGGAAAACACCATTGCAACGCATGGCCGACCAGACGCGCTCTCCGACTGACAGGGGCACTTGCTGCAACTCATTGCGCATGGCGTGACGCCAGGGCGGCTCCATTCATGCGTGTTCTGGATAAAGGCCGCGTCGCGCACCATGAACAGATAGGCGCGGTCGGCCTTGCCCGCCTTGCCTATGATTTCCAGCAAATCATCAAGGATCGGGCTGATCGGACCAATCCGCGTTTGCAGCAGACCCTGCGCCCTGGCAAACTCTGCCGACATTGCCAAAAGCTCTTCAGCGGTCAGATGGTGAAGCAGGACATCGCTGGCATCTTCCATATCGGCGCGATCCTTCTGCGATACCCTGGTCATCCGAACAGGCACGGTGGCAGGGCAACGCCGCTGGCCTGTTCAGGCATGCTGCGCGCAACCGGGACAAAACCGCCCGGCGCGGTCTGGTTTTCTGCTGCCGCCCATTCTATGTTGCCGCAAGGCGCAAGAAAAGCGGAGTTTGAGCCTTGGATGACAAGCATGACGGCCGGGTGACCCGAGAAGGTATTCGCATCCACAAACCTGCGGATTTCGCAGGCATGCATGCGGCCGGGCATCTGGCTGCCTCCATCCTCGACCGGATCGCTGCGCATATCTTTCCCGGCCAGACCACCGCAGAGATTGATCGCCTGATCACCAATATGGTCGAAGAGGCCGGCGCGACCTCTGCCACGATCGGGTATCGGGGCTATCAGCATGCAAGCTGCATCTCCGTCAATCATGTGGTCTGCCACGGCATCCCCGGTGACAAGACGCTCAAGGATGGCGATATCCTGAATATCGATGTGACGGTCGTGCTGGATGGCTGGTATGGCGACACGTCACGCATGTATGTGGCGGGCAAGCTGTCGCGCAAGGCCGAGCGGCTGATCCAGGTCACCTATGACGCGCTGATGCTGGGGATCGACGCGGTCCGCCCCGGCAACACCTTTGGCGATATCGGGCATGCAATTCAGTCCTATGTCGAAAGTCAGCGCATGTCGGTGGTGCGCGATTTCTGCGGCCACGGGCTGGGCCGGGTGTTTCATGCCCCGCCCAATGTGCTGCATTACGGGCGCGCAGGCCACGGCCCGCGGCTGGAAGAAGGGATGTTCTTTACCATAGAGCCGATGGTGAATCTGGGCCGTCCCGAAACCAAGGTCCTGTCGGATGACTGGACGGCCGTGACCCGCGACAAGTCGCTCTCGGCGCAGTTCGAACATGCAATCGGCGTGACCGCCGACGGGTTCGATATCTTCACTCTGTCGCCTGCGGGGCGGTTTCATCCGACATGGGGCTGAGGACGCGGTTCTCTTCGCTCTGCTTGCGCGCGATCAATTCGCTCAGCGTGGCGTTCAGCACCCCGCCGATCAACACTGCGTAGGCCGAGATGTAGAACCACATCAAGAGTGCAACCACGGCACCCAGCGAGCCGTAAACCTCGTTATAATTGCCGAAATTCTGCAGGTAGTACGAAAACCCGACCGACGCGCTGATCCATAGCGTCATCGCCAGTGTCAGGCCCGGCGCCATGGGCGGGCGGGTGCCTTTTTCATGGTTGGGGCCAATCCGGTAGAACAGCCATATCCACATGACAACCAGCCCCAGCGACAAGGCCCAGCGCCCAAGTTCCACCAGGATGCCACGCAGGCCGGCAAGCGGAAAGATCGCCAGGATCACAGGCAACACCAAGACCGACAAAAGCGCCACGATCCCCGCCAGCAACATCCCCAGTGTCATGCCCAGTACACGCAGCGCATGCAGCCAGCCGGGGCGATGCGGGGTGCCGTGGATGGCATTGATCCCCACCAGCATCGCATCGACCCCACGCCGCGCCAGAAAAAGCGCAATCAGGATCGACACGATACTCGCCCAGCCCAGCGCCCCCTCATTCGCCCAGACCAGCCGCGTGATCTGGTTGCTGAGCAGGACATAGGCATCCGGCGGCAGGAAATCCTCGAAGAACGAAAGCTGGTCCTGAATGACCAGCGGATCCGCAAACACACCAAAAACAGAAATCAGCGCCGCAATACCAGGGAACAATGCCAGTAGCGCGAAAAACGCGACACCTGCCGAAAGCAGCCCGATATTGCGTTTCCGCATGGCCTCGAGAAAGATGCGCGCAAAGCGGTAAACCTGGCGCAGAGTTTCAAATCGTTCGCTCAAATCGCGAGGTCGTCGAGCGTCTTGCCTGCGTTCAGTGCTGCCACGACCCATTTCGGCTTGCGCCCGCGCCCGGTCCAGGTTTGCGACGGATCAGCCGGGTTGGCGTATTTCGGCGCAACGGGTTTACGGCTGCGCGGCGGGGCGACACCGACAAGTTGCTCAATCGTAAATCCGCGCTCGCGTGCCAGCGCATCAACTTCCGCGAGTGCTTCCTTGCGCTTGCGATCCTCGAAACTCTCGATTGCCTTGGTCACGTCTTTCTGAAGCTTTTTCAACTCTGAAAGCTCCATTTCATTCAGATCAACGCTCATTCCTTGCTCCCATTCTGTTATGCCGTTCTTTCATGAAGCGCAAACCCGTGAAAAGTTCAACTGCTTTCAAAGAAAATCTGACCATTTTCGGTATATATAATTCGCTGTCATCAAGTCCAGATGGGCGCCCCCGCCATTCTTCGCAATTGTAATCGCCTGATCTGAAGGGCGTTCGAAGTCGTTTTTGGCCAGATCGTAAAAATCCGCCTGCACATCGTCTGATGTAATAACGCCGCGCGCAAGCGGGTCCTTGAACTCGCCGATATGATCCAGCACTGTCGCGCGGCTGTCCACGAACAGCGCCGCACGGGTCAGCGCGGTATCATCGACCTCGCGCATATCAGGGCGAAACGCCCCGATCAGGTCCAGATGCTGGCCAGGTTGCAGCCAGTCGCCCTGTATCACAGGCTCCCGGCTCATGGTCGCCGTGCAGATGATATCGGCCCCACGAACCGCGCATTCCAGATCATCGCTGGCGACTGCATTCTCTGCCGTATCCGCAAAACGCTGCGCGGATGCAGCGGATCGGTTCCAGATGGTAAAACGGGCATCGGGAAAAAGCGCGCGATAGGCGTCATGCATGCTGTGCGCCACGGTCCCGGCCCCGACCAGTGTGATGGCGCGGCTGTCCGGGCGGGCCAATTTACTGGCAGCCAGCAGACTGTCACCCGCTGTTTTCCATTTTGTTACCAGGTGGAAATCCAGCATCGCATCCAGCAGGCCGTTCCGGTCGGAATAAAGCGCGACGCCCCCATTTATGGTCGGCACATCCTGGGCAGCATTTTCGGGAAAAATCGTGGCGGTCTTGACCAATGCGCCCAGCCCGTCAATCCATGCCGCACGCGAGAGCAATGTATCGCGGCCACGATACAGAAAACTGTCCGCGATTTCCGCCCGTGGCAGCGCATGCCCTGCCTCTAACGCGGCGATCAATTCCTGCCAGTCCAGGTGTTTTTCAATATCATCGGTAATGAAAGGAACGCTCAATCCGACACCTCCAGGCCCAGAGATGCCACATGTTCGCGCAAGGCGTGCGGATCAGAGAAATGATGCGTCTGCCAGCCACGCGCGGCGGCGGCCTCGATATTCTCGAGTCGATCATCGATAAAGAACAGCGCGCTGGGGTCGATCCGGGTCGCGCGCTCGGTCATCGCGTATATTTCGGGCTCGGGCTTGAGAACGCCAAGATGCCCGGAAATGAAACGCTCGTCGAACATATCCAGAAACAGATGCTGTTTCCGCGCGATTTCAAACGTGTCGGTGCCGAAATTCGACAGGGCGAACACTTGCATTCCCGCAGCGCGCAACCCCTGCAATAGCGCTACGTTATCTTCGATCACAGGGCCGAGCATATCGCTCCAGCGATCATGCCACATCGCGATCTCATCTGCCCATTCCGGATGCGCCTGCGCCAGCGCCATTGCGCTGTCGCGCAAGGGGGCGCCACGGTCCACGCGCAGGTTCATGCCCTCAAGATCGACCTCGGCGAAAAGCGCCTTGCGGCGCGCCACACCGATTTCCCGGTCATAGAATGCCTGCGGGTTCCAGCCCAGCAGCACATTGCCGATATCGAAAACGACCGCGCCGACCCCGCTCACTGTGCCAGTGCCCTTGCATGGAAGGCGATGTGATCGGCGATGAAGGTCGAGACGAAGAAATAGCTGTGGTCATAGCCCGGCTGCATCCGGAACACGCCGGGCTGACGACGGGCGGCCATGGCATGGGCCAGCGCTTCGGGGCGCAGCAGGTCAAGGAACTGGTCCTTGCTGCCCTGATCGATCAGCACCTCGCCCGCAAAGCCGTTCTGCTGCATCAGGCAGGTCGAATCATGCGCCGCCCATTGCGCCGGGTCATCGCCCAGATAGGCGCTGAACTGCTTGCGGCCCCAGTCGCTTTCGCTGGGATTGGCAATCGGCGCAAAGGCCGAGACCGAGGCAAAGCGCCCCGGCAGACGCATCGCAAGCGTCAATGCGCCATGCCCGCCCATCGAATGCCCGGTGATGGCCTGCCTGCCCTCATCCAGCGCGAAATTGGCGGTCAGGACGCGCGGCAGGTCATCGCTGATATAGTCCCACATCCTGAAATGCGCGGCCCAGGGCGATTGCGAGGCATTGACGTAGAACCCGGCGCCTTGCCCAAGGTCATAGGCCTGATCATCGGCAACCCCATCCCCGCGTGGCGAGGTATCGGGGAACACCAGCGCCAGCCCATGCGCCGCCGCATGGGCCTGGGCATGGGCCTTGGTCATGGCGTTCTCATGCGTGCAGGTCAGCCCGGACAGATACCAGAGCAGCGGCACCGGATGCCGGCGCGCCTGTGCGGGCAGGAACAGGCCAAAGGTCATGTCGCAGCCAGTGCTGACAGAGGCATGACGATACACGCCCTGCACACCGCCGAAGCAGTTATTTTCAGAAAGGGTTTCCATGGTGACTCCTGTAAATCCGGGCGCACGATGTCAGAAGCCGGTCACCCATGCAATGACGACCGGAACCGTCGCGATACTGACCAGCGTGGACACAAGGATCGCCGCAGATACGCGAGCAGGGCCCGCATTGTAATGCTGTGCAAGGATAAAGATGTTGCCCGCCACCGGCAGCGCGGCTGCCGCGATCAGTACACCGGCCACGGCTGGGTCCACGCCGAAGATCAGCAACGCGCTGATCGCGACAAAGGCCGGGTGCAGAACCAGCTTGCCAAAACTCAGCCAGCTGACGATCTGCAGACGCTCTACCTTTTTGTCGGCAAGCGAGGCGCCAATGGCAAACAGCGCGCAGGGGGTGGCAGCGGCGCCCAGCAATGTAAGGAACTCATTCGCCAGCACCGGCACCTGCCAGCCCGTCGCCGACCACGCCAGCCCCAGCGCCATGGCCACCACCATCGGGTTTTTCGCAACCGCAACGATCAGCTTGCGCGGCAGCGTGGCATCGATCCGGCCATCGCGCGCCAGCGTGATCAGGATCACGAACAGTGTCGAGAACACGATCATGTCCAGCGTCAGCACCAACAGTACCGTCGGCACCGAATAGGCCCCGAGCAGCACCACGAGCATCGGCACGCCCAGAAACCCGGTATTGCCGATAATGCTGCAATGCGCCTCTATCAGCGCGGCCTCCAGCCGGACGCGGCGCATAAATGCGATGCCCATGACCAGCAGATAAAGCGCCGCACAGGCCAGCAGATAGGCCGAGGCCGCCCGCATGTCGAACACTTCGGACAGGGACAGATTGGCGGCAAACCCGAACAGCATGGCCGAGAGCGCAAAGTAGAACACGAATTTCGTCAGATAGGCCGTTGCCTCTGGCGGGAAGAACCCCGACCGCCCGGCGCCGTAGCCCAGCCCGATCAGGCCGAAGAAGGGCAGCGTTTTCAGAAAAATCTCGATCATGTTCTGAACGTGTTAACAGGACTCTTGTGCCGCTTCCAGTCAGGCGCGCTTTTCTTCGGCAACGCAAGGCATTATCTTGCGATACACAAGAGGGAGCATCATGTCAGTCACAGCCGGCGCGATCCGACAGGGGCGCAAACTGGATCAGGTTCTGCAAGGCGCGCGCGAGGTGTTCGTCCGCATGGGCTATGAGCGCGCCAGCGTCGATGAGATCGCGCGCGTGGCCAATGTTTCAAAGGCGACGCTTTACAGCTACTTCCCTGACAAGCGCCACCTGTTCACCGAAGTTTACCGCACCGAAATCCTGCGGCTGGCCGATGACGCGGTAGAGCTGAGTTGCGGCACACCGCCGGAAAAGGCCCTGCGCGAGGCGGGGCGACGCCTGGTTGACTACATGATGTCGGATTTCGCGATTGCCATGTACCGCATCTGCATCAATGAAACGCCGCGCTTCCCCGAAATCGGGCAGGCTTTCTATGAAAGCGGGCCGGAACTGGGGCGCGCGCGGCTTGGGGCCTATTTCCGCGAAGCACAGGTGCGCGGGCAGCTAAAGATCGACGATGTCGATCTGGCCGCCGACCAGTTCTTTCAGTTGTGTCAGGCGACAATCTGCGATCGTCGCCTTTGCGCGGTACAGACACGCTTTTCCGAAGACGAGATCATGCGCGTCGTTGACGGGGCAGTCGCCATGTTCCTGGCACGCTACGGTGTGCGGAACTAGGCAATCTCGAAGACCCCTTCAATCTCGACAGCAACGCCCAGTGGCAGCGATGGCGCGCCCACGGCGGCGCGGGCATGGCGACCCGTCTCGCCAAAGACGGCGACCATCAGGTCAGAGGCACCATTGACGACCTTGGGCTGATCGGTGAAATCGCCCGTGCAATTCACGAAACCGGTCAGTTTGACAACGCGTTGCACCCGCGTCAGATCGCCTGCGCAGGCTTCGCGCAGTTGCGCGATCAGGGCCAGCGCGCAGGCGCGCGCGGCGTCCGCGCCCGCTTCGACATCCAGATCATCCCCCAGCTTGCCGCAGATCAGCCCGTCTGGCCCGGCGCTGATCTGACCAGAGATGAAGACAAGGTTGCCGGACTGGACAAAGGGCACGTAATTTGCGGCGGGCGCCGGAGCGTCAGGCAGGGCGTGGCCAAGCTCTGATAGGCGGGTTTCGATCTGATTGGTCATTGGGTCGGTCCCTCTTGTTCTGCGTTTCTCGCGCGCAATATGGGCGAAAACGGCCCCGAAGCGAATACTCGATTTGAGATTGGGTTGGCATTTTCTTCAGGCGCATTCCAGACGCCGCGCCCACAACCAGGACGGGTTACCGCGCTATCCGGCCTCTGGGATGTTCAGAATATAGCGTCCCGATTTGCACCCGTTTGGATAGGTCAGAACACCCCGATCCAGCAAGGAGCGCAGCGCACGGTGCAGGGTTGCCCGAGGCACTGGGTCCAATAGCGGATGCGAGGCGAGCGTTTCGGTCCTGACATGCGCGTCCCCGTTTTCCATATGCTTCCCGACGACGGCGATGATGTCGCGCTCGACTGGCGAGAAGGCCTCCAATCCCAGCTCTGCCTGAAGTCCAGCCGCCATCTCCAATAGATTGGCGAGGGTTCTCATGCTCATGGGTGTGCCTCTGAAAATTTTTCTGATCGTAAATATTCTCAATCTGCAAAGGCTGACAATCGCGTGTCAACCAACTTGCCGCCACATCGCCGCCTTAATGTCGCCCCATTTGATTTTCGATGCAAAAAAAACGCGATTCACAACCTATAGTTGTATTTTGCGACCGGTTTTTCGCTTGCCTTTTATGAAAAATATCTCAATCTGAGACATGAGGTTCAGGGGCAGGTTGCCCTTGAAACTGTGCTTGAGGGTCGAAGATGCTGATGGGTTCAATCAAGGATAGCGTTGCGGACAGGGTGATCCTGCCGGGGGCCGCGCTGCCTGGCCAGTCCTCCGGTGAACACCAGTGGCTGCGGGACTGGACCGTTTTGCTATGCGTCCAGAACAACGAAGAAACCGGCTTTCTTGCCCGTTGGGTCAGCGATCGTGGCGGCCTGCCGGTCCGCGTTGGTGCATGCCGCGACATGGCCCGGTTCTTTACCGACTCTGATCCGTCCCCGAGCATGATTATCCTCGAAGTGTCGGATAATGCCGATATGAGCGATGTCATCGACCGTTGTCTGGAACTGCGCAAGCTTGCGCCCGGATCGCCGATCATCCTGATCTCGCGCAACTTCAGCTATGATGATTTTTCGACCTCGCGGCTGGAAATCTGTGATGCCAGCCTGCGCATCCCGATCCTGCGCAGCGCGTTCGAAGATGTCGTGCTGCTGGCAATGACCAACAATGCGCAGTATTGCGAACGCAAGGGCAAGGCGCAAGGCTTCGATCTGGCAACAGTCGTTCAACACATGACCGAAGGCATGGCCGAACCGGTCGAGGACCATGATCGTCTGAAACGGTCAGGCTGGTGGATCATCCCCTTCATGCTGCTGGGGCTGGGCTTCTGGGCAACCTTGCTGGTTTTGCTGTTCTGGTAAACGGTGGTTCGGCGCGTGCCTCTTGCGCGCCGATACCTGCCCGTATCAGGCCCCGCCACGGCGGGATTTACGGGTAAACACCATTCTCTGCGACACCAGCTTTTCCGGCGCCCCCAACCAGGCATAGGCCAGCAGTGAAGGTTCCAGATCCGCCACCGTAATGCGATGCGTACGCCCCGGCGGGTTGAAGATCATCGATCCCGGCACATACACGCCCTGGTCGTTCTGCGACATCGCGCCTGACAGGCAGATATAGGATTCGGTGATCCCCTCATGCGCATGCGCGGGGTAGACACAATCGGGCGCGAACAGCACCAGGCCGAGGATGATCTGATCGCTGGGCACCGGTCCGGTCGGTCCGACCAGTTCCGTATAGGCATATTTCTGGTCCAGCCCGCGCGGCACCTTTTCATAACCGTATTGCCAGGACAATTCGCCCTTCAGCCCGTCAATGCTGCGGATGACATCAGACATCGGGGTCTTGCGCCCCTGATCCAGCGCGCGCGGCAGATGCGCTGTCACGGGTTTGCGCGCGGCATCCGTTTCGCGCAGGACAGGATTTGCGCGCAACACGCCGCCGATACGTTCGCGCACCTGTCGCTGATGCGCCCGGATCGTGGCGCTGCCCCCGGCGGGAATGGCGCGATACATGGCCAGAAAGTCACGCAGCAGATAGACCCAAGAGGGGCTGGCTGACAACAAGGGCGGGGGTGACGCGTTTTCCATGCGCCGCTACATGGCACAACGCGCGCCCTTGTGTCCGTCTGGCTGCGACATGGGCTTGTCTGCCCACGACAGATCAGACCAGACGGCTGACCTCGACCGCGGCGCGCACGAAATCGGCGAATAGCGGGTGCGGGTCGAAGGGCTTGGACTTCAGTTCGGGGTGGAACTGCACCCCGATGAACCACGGATGCCCCTCATGCTCCACGATCTCGGGCAGCTTTCCATCAGGTGACATCCCCGAAAAGTTCAACCCCTTGCCTTCCAGCGCTTCGCGAAAGGCGGTATCGACCTCATACCGGTGGCGGTGGCGTTCCTCGATCCGGGTGCTGCCATAAATCCCGGCAACGCGAGAGCCCGGTTGCAGCGTGGCGGTATAGGCGCCCAGTCGCATGGTTCCGCCCTTGTCGTCACTGACCTTGCGTTCCACCTTGTGATTGCCCTGCACCCATTCCTTGAGGTGATAGACCACAGGCGTAAAACGCCTCTTACCGGCCTCGTGGTCAAATTCCTCGGACCCGGCATCCGGTATCTCGGCCAGATTGCGCGCGGCCTCGATACAGGCCATCTGCATCCCCAGGCAGATACCGAAATAGGGGATCTTCTTCTCGCGGGCATAGGTCGCGGCCCGGATCTTGCCTTCGGTGCCGCGTTCGCCAAACCCGCCGGGGACAAGGATCGCATGGAAATCTTCCAGCGCATGGGACGGGTCGGCACTGTCAAAGACGCTGGCATCGATCCATTCGACATGCACCTTGACCCGGTTGGCGATGCCGCCATGCACCAGCGCTTCCTTGATCGATTTATACGCATCCTCCAACTGAACATATTTGCCGACAATCGCGATACGCACTTCGCCTTCCGGGTGGGTCAGGCGGTCCATCACGTCCTCCCAGCGCGTCAGGTTCGGGCGCGGGGCGGGGGTGATGTCGAATGCATCCAGCACAGCCTGATCCAGCCCCGCCGCGTGATACGCAAGCGGCGCCTCATAGATCGATTTCAGATCATAGGCGGGGATCACTGCTTCGGGGCGGACATTGCAGAACAGCGCAATCTTCTGGCGCTCTTTTTCGGGGATGGGCTGTTCGGACCGGCAGACAAGCACATCGGGCGCAATGCCGATGGATTGCAGCTCCTTGACCGAATGCTGCGTGGGCTTGGTTTTCAACTCGCCACTGGCCGACAGATAGGGCAGCAATGTAAGGTGCATGAAAATGCACCGCCCCCGCGGGCGTTCATGGCTGAACTGGCGAATGGCCTCGAAGAATGGCAGGCCCTCGATATCTCCGACCGTGCCGCCGATCTCGCACAGCATGAAATCGACCTCATCTTCGCCTATGGCAAGGAAATCCTTGATCTCGTTCGTGACATGCGGGATCACCTGAATGGTCTTGCCCAGATAATCGCCACGGCGCTCTTTCTCCAGCACGTTGGAATAGATCCGCCCCGATGACACCGAATCAGTCCTGCGCGCGGCCACGCCGGTAAACCGCTCGTAATGGCCCAGGTCGAGATCCGTTTCCGCCCCGTCATCAGTGACGAAAACCTCGCCATGCTCAAAGGGCGACATCGTGCCGGGATCGACATTCAGATAGGGGTCTAGCTTGCGCAGCCGCACGGTAAACCCGCGTGCCTGCAGCAACGCCCCCAGCGCGGCAGAGGCCAGCCCCTTGCCCAGCGACGAGACCACACCGCCTGTAATGAAAACGTAACGCGCCATGTATGCCGGGCCCCCGTGAGTGCAGAATGAAATGCGTTGCGGGCAGTGCGCATGTCACTACCATCACGGGATTTGAGATGTAGCTCAGATCGCGGCGCACCGCAAGATGATGGCGCCAGAAAGCGGCGCCACTCTACCGATTGTGTTTTGGATCAGTCCGCAGGCGGCGGCGTCAGCGAATCGTCATCCGCCGGCGGGGGCAGAAGCGTATCGCCTACCGGAAGGTCCGGGGTGGTGGGTGCGCTGGGTTCGGTGGGCGTGCCCATCCGGTCAAGCACCGAGGAGGTCGCCGATTGCTGGGCCGCAATGATGGTCAATGTCAGCGAGGTTGCGATGAATGCAATCGCCAGGCCCCATGTCAGCTTGGCCATCGCTGTCAGCGGCGGACGACCCGCAGTGGGGTTGCTGTCGCCACCACCGCCAATGCCCAGACCGCCCCCTTCGGAGCGCTGCACCAACACGACACCGATCAGCGACAGCGCCAGCAGGAGATGGACAATCAGAATGACATTCTGCATCAGGACAACCCGTCTTTCATGTTGCGCCCTACTTAGGCGCTGGCCGCCTTGCCCGCAACCCCTGTCGCAAGCGCCCCGGCAAAGCGCTGCCGCATGCGTTTGCGGTTTTCCCCCGCGCGGCAAAGCGCTAAGAGAGGCGTCGGTTCACGCTGCATCTGGAGGAGCCTTGCATGGCCAATGTGGTTGTCGTCGGCGCCCAATGGGGGGACGAGGGGAAAGGCAAGCTGGTTGACTGGCTGTCCGAGCGGGCCGATGTGGTGGCCCGCTTTCAGGGCGGCCATAACGCCGGCCATACGCTTGTCATAGATGGCAAGGTCTACAAGCTGCATGCGCTGCCCTCGGGGGTGGTGCGCGGCGGCAAGCTGTCGGTGATCGGCAATGGCGTCGTGCTGGACCCCTGGCACCTGCTCGAGGAAATCGAGACAGTTCGCGCCCAGGGCGTGGCAATCACATCCGACACTCTGATGATCGCCGAAAACACGCCGCTGATCCTGCCCTTTCATGGGGAACTGGACCGCGCGCGCGAATCGCAGAACTCGGTCGCCAAGATCGGCACCACCGGGCGCGGTATCGGCCCCGCCTATGAGGACAAGGTCGGCCGCCGCGTGATCCGCGTGGCCGATCTGGCCGATGATGCGACATTGCAGACCCGTGTCGACCGTGCGCTGGTCCATCACAATGCGCTTCGCACCGGTCTGAGCATGGACCCGATCGACCGTAACACGCTGCTGGACAAGTTGCGCATGCTTGCGCCGCAGATCCTGCCCTATGCCGCGCCTGTGTGGAAAGTGCTGAGTGAAAAGCGCAAGGCGGGCAAGCGCATCCTGTTTGAAGGGGCGCAAGGCGCGCTTCTGGATGTGGATTTCGGCACCTATCCTTATGTCACCTCGTCCAACGTGATTGCGGGGCAGGCGGCGACGGGCGTGGGCCTTGGGCCGGGCGCGATCGATTATGTGCTGGGGATCGTCAAGGCTTATACCACCCGCGTCGGCGAAGGCCCCTTCCCCACCGAATTGTCGGATGATGATGGCCAGCGACTGGGCGAGCGCGGGCATGAATTCGGCACCACCACGGGCCGCAAGCGCCGCTGCGGCTGGTTCGATGCCTGTCTGGTGCGCCAGACCTGCGCGACATCGGGTGTCAACGGCATTGCACTGACCAAACTGGATGTGCTGGACGGGTTCACCACCTTGCGTGTCTGTGTCGGTTACCGGCTGGACGGGCAGGTGCTGGACTATCTGCCCACGGCCTCGGACGCGCAGGCGCGCTGCGAACCGGTCTATGAGGATATGCCGGGCTGGACCGAGTCGACCGAAGGGGCGCGGTCCTGGGCTGACCTGCCCGCCAATGCCATCAAATATGTCCGCCGGATCGAAGAGTTGATCGATTGTCCTGTGGCACTACTTTCCACATCACCGGAACGCGAAGATACCATCCTGGTCAGGGACCCGTTTGCAGATTGATGACCTTATCGTGGAAAGCCCGTCGCCGCTGGGCGCTGTTTGCGCTCGTGATCGCATTGCCGCTCTATATCATCGTGGCGCTGAATGTGGTGGCGCTTTTCGAGCGGCCACATTTCCTGATCGAACTCGTGATCTACGCTGTGCTGGGGCTGATCTGGGCCATCCCCCTGAAACGCCTGTTTCTGGGAATCAGTCAGCCCGACCCCGACGCGCCGAAAGAGTGACCCGGCACCTGGTCTAGCTGCCGTGCAGTTCCTTGGTGGCGGTCAGGCGGATGCCGGGATAATCGCGCGCGACACGGTCGATATCCCACTGCAGGCGGGTCATGAAGACCGGGTCGCCATCGCTGTCGGTGGCCATGTGCTGCTTGTTGGCGGCAGCAAAGGCATCGACCTCGGCCTTTTCGCCTGCGACCCAGCGGGCCGAGGTGAACTGCGTCGGCTCGAACCGCACGGGCAGCCCGTATTCCATCTCGATCCGGCTCGCCAGAACCTCGAACTGTAGCTGCCCGACCACGCCGACCACGAACCCCGACCCGAATTGCGGCTTGAACACCTTGGCCGCACCTTCCTCGGCGAATTGCATGAGCGCCTTGTCCAGATGCTTGGCCTTCAGCGGGTCCCCCGCCCTGCAGGCCTGCAGCAATTCGGGCGCGAAACTGGGGATGCCGGTAAAGCGCAGCCCCTCGCCCTCGGTCAGCGCATCGCCGATGCGCAATTGCCCGTGGTTCGGAATGCCGATGATATCGCCCGCCCAGGCTTCTTCCGCCAGTTCCCGGTCCGCCGCCAGAAACAGGACCGGAGAAGCCACTGTCATCTGCTTTTTCGTGCGCACATGCGCCAGCTTCATCCCGCGTTCAAAATGCCCCGAGGCGAGGCGCACAAAAGCAACACGGTCGCGGTGCTTGGGGTCCATATTGGCCTGCACCTTGAACACGAAGCCCGTGACCTTGCCTTCTTCGGGCGCGATCTCGCGGGTATCGGTGCGCTGGGGCTGCGGTTCGGGCGCATAACTGGCGATGCCCTGCATCAACTCCTTGACACCGAAGGAATTGATCGCCGATCCGAACCAGATCGGCGTCAGATGCCCTTCCAGCACGGATTTCGGGTCCAGGGGTGGCAGCAATTCGCGCGCCATCTCGACCTCTTCGCGAAGCTGCGCCAGCATGTCGGTCGGGATGTGCTGTTCCATCGCCGGGTCATCCAACCCTTCCAGCACGACACTTTGCCCGACCTTGTTGCGGTCCGCGCGGTCCATCAGCTCCAGCCGGTCGTTCAGCAGGTCATAGCATCCCAGAAACTCGGCCCCCTGCCCGATGGGCCAGCTTGCGGGCGTGACGTCAATTGCCAGATTTTGCTGGATCTCGTCGATGATATCAAAGGTCTCGCGGCTTTCGCGATCCATCTTGTTGCAGAAGGTCAGGATCGGCAGATCGCGCAGGCGGCAGACCTCGA
>REDZ01000129.1 GCA_007695345.1 Paracoccaceae bacterium
GCGCGGTGTAGAACTGGTTGACCTTGTGCTTGGCGCAGACCTCCCAGAAGCGGCCCGCGTCGGGGTACGTCGGCACGCCCTCGAACATGAGCGTCGTGGCACCATTGGCGAGCGGGCCATAAATGATGTAGCTGTGGCCTGTGACCCAGCCGACATCGGCGGTGCACCAGAAGATGTCGCCATCATGATAATCGAAGGTATATTGCTGCGTCATCGCGGCATAGACCAGATACCCGCCCGAGGTATGCACCACTCCTTTCGGCTTGCCGGTCGAGCCACTGGTATAGAGGATGAAAAGCGGGTCTTCCGCGCCCACTTCGGTATAGGGGCAATAGGGGGCGGCCTGTTCCATTTCGGCCCGCAAATCGACATCACGCCCGTCAACCCAGGTCGTCTGATCCCCGGTATGCTTGACCACAAGGCATTTCACCCGGTCCTTGCAGTTGCGCAGCGCCTTGTCCGCGTTGGTCTTGAGCGGTGTGCGGCGGCCGCCGCGCGGGGCCGTGTCGGCGGTGATGACGGCTTTCGCATCGCAGCCATTGATCCGGTCGGCCAGCGCGTCGGGCGAGAAGCCCGCGAACACGATGGAGTGAATCGCCCCGATCCTGGCACAGGCCAGCATTGCATATGCCGCCTCGGGGATCATGGGCAGATAGATGACGACGCGGTCGCCTTTCTCGATGCCATGATCCTTGAGGACATTGGCCATGCGGCTCGTCTGTTCCAGCAACAGCTTGTAGCTGATGTGCTGCGCGGGGCTGTCGGGATCATCCGGTTCCCAGATGATCGCCGTCTGGTCGCCGCGCGTGACGATATGGCGATCGATGCAGTTGGCGGACACGTTCAGCGTGCCATCCTCGAACCACTTGATGCTGACATTGCCGGGCGCGAAGTTTGTGTCCTTCACCTTGCGATAGGGCTTGATCCAGTCGATACGCTTGCCATGCGCACGCCAGAACGCCTCCGGGTCGGAAACGGATTCGGCATACATCCTGTCATATGTCGCAGAATCGACATGCGCATTTTTGACGAAATCGTCAGAGGCAGGATAGATCTCGGACATGAACACTCCTCCAGTCTCGGCGGCGGGCCGGGCATGCATTCGCCCGCGCTCCCCCCATTGTGTTTCTGACGCCACGTTACGCTACGCCACAATTCCCCGCAGCTTTTCTAACACAATCGTAAACGAATGTGTAACTTTTTTTAAACACTACATTTTTTTGTAAATTCGTTCACAGAAATAGCGTAAATTGAGTCAATCAATTTTCGCTGCATTGCAGAGCGTATGAAAAAACATGGACTTCGCAAAACCGACTCCTGAGTTAGACAGCACGACGATAATATGTACCCTAAATGTGCCTTTCGGGTGTGAGCGCAACCAGCGCCGAGTCAGATTTGTACGAAATCATCCCTCGATCCGCAACAATATGATTCGAAATAAGTGACGAAAGACGCGCGCTCCCCTGTGCTTGCAACCCGCTCGCAATAGCAACACAGTGGCAGCCCAGAGTATCGGGGCCAAGCGACATGCCACCCACCGACCCGCCCGCACCGACCGCACCCCCGCCCGACAGGGCGGCGATCCGCGCGTATCTGGACAGCCTGACCACGCGCATCGCGGACGAAGGACCGCCCGACCTGCCCTCGGTGCTGATCAGCGGCGCCATACGCTGCGGCAAGACGCGGGTTGCGCGGCAGGTCTGCAATGCAACCGGGCTGGTGCGGCTGGAAACGGATCATCTGCGCAATGCGCTGATCCTGGGCCTGTCCGAACGCGACAAGCGGCGGGTTGCAAAATATGTCTATCGCCAGATCCTGCTGCGCCACCCGCGCGGTCTGCTGATCGACGGGACCGCCCTGATGGATGCGCCCTGCGAATTGCCGCTCTGGGCGCGCAGGCGCGGCATCCTGTTCCTTGCCATCGGCTATAGTGAGGGGCGCGTCCCTGACAAGACGCGCGACTTGCTGGCCTTTCGCGCCTCGAACCCGTGCTGGACGCACAAGATGACCGATGATGCAGGTGTCAAGCGGTTGGCGCGCCAGATCATCCAGCGCAGCAAGGAGGTGCGGGAGTTTTGCGCGGCGCATGAGTTGCCGTATTTCCACCTCGATTCCGGGCAGTTCGACGCGGAACGCGACCGGGTCGCCCGCGAGATCGAGTCTCAGATCCGCCGCCACCATGCGCAAACCGCGCCATCAGGTGTGATGGCGCGGCTGATATCCTGGCGGCGGGCGTGGTTTACAGCGGGCGATCCACCCGCACGGTAAGCAGCGCGCGCCCGCGCACCGCCTGCGGCCAGCGCAGATGGACCTGATCGCCGTTCGCGCCTTGCGTGGTCTGGACATAGGGCATGTCATGGCGGATCGCGTCGCTCGAATCGCGCGCAGGCCCTTCCATCACCACGGAACTGACCGTGCGTGCCCGTCCGCCAAAGGGCAGCTTGTTGCCGGTGCCGATGGTCCAGGTGCTGGACGCGCTGTTCTGGTCATGGATGATGACACCGGGGCTCTCGGCCGGGAAATCGACCCCATTATAGGCGTTATTTTCGAAAATCACATTGCGGAAGCGACCGAAATCGAGGCCCGCAAATGTCGTGTCCACGGCATCCACACGGTCGATCCGGCCATTGATGGTGCGGAACACATTGCCCGACACCTGCAGCCCCTGGATGAACTGCCCCGGTCCCAGCGGGCGGAACACGATCCAGTTGAACCAGGGCGCGACATCATTGCAGGTAAAGATATTGCCCGTGATCGTCAGCCCGCCAAAGCTGAAGCCCGAGGTAAAGGCCGGCTCTGGCGAATGCTCGTTCGACATCTCGATAAAGGAATTGTCGATATAGTTGCCGGTGACCGTGGTCTTTACATTGCCCGCCGTCAGGATCAACCCGGCCTGTCGCGGGGCCTGGGACAGATTGTCCCCGCCGAAGAAATGGTTGCCGATGATCACATGGCCGGACCCGTTCATCACCCCGAAATGCGCCCAGAGCGATGCACGGTTGTTGCGGATCTTGGCGTCATTGCCATTGACGTTGAAGGCGATGACCGTGCGATCCTCGGCCGGCAGGGGCTGTTGCGAGCTGCGGAACTGGCAATTATCGACCCAGAGCCCCTGGCAGGCCGTCCCGATGGAGGTGATGGCCCGGTCGCGCGGACGGTCGAATTCGCAATTCATGAAGCGCAGGATGCGCCCGCCCTCGGGCAGCATGACCGAGGAACAGCGCCCCCGGCAGCGGAACTCGATATCGTGCATCTCGAAATTGCGCAGGCCAGAGAAGCCCGAGAAATCGAGCATGTATTGATACCGCTCGAAGGTGAAATTCTGCGTGCCCGACCCGCCGTGCAATGGCTGGCTCAGCGTGATCCGGTCCGCGCCGGTGTTGCGGTCACGCACATAGACCTCGCGCCCGACACCCACGCCCGTGACGCGCGCACCAACCGGCACGCCCGCGACATTGTCGATATCGTCCAGCCGCACCGGGTTGCCGACCGAATAGGTCGCAGTGCGGGTCACGGTCTGGGTATCCCAGTCGCTGGTGTCCTGCGCGTCGATCTGGCCATTCACGATCAGGCGGCGCACGGAATAGCTGTCGGTCCCGGCCAGCGCGCGCATGTCAACCGGGCCGCCAAGCGCCACGCGGCGCCCCTTCAGATCGAATGTCGTGTGCTGGTTGGTGGCGAACAGGGCCTGCACGCCCTTGCGAAAGGCTGTCTCGCCATCGCCGAACGCGGCCTCATACCCCGGAAAGTCGAAATTGCGCTGCAGGATCAGCACTGCAGTGTCAGGCATGCTGAGCGTACCGCGAAACGCGACCGGCATGGGCACGGTCAGGTCCGATTCAATGCGGTACTCACCGTCAGGCACCAGCAGGTGCCGACTGCCCGCCGCATCCATCGCCGCCACAAAGGCAGGGCGATCATCGGTCGCGCCGTCCCCCACGGCCCCGAAATCGCGGACATCAACCAGCCCCAGTAGGTCAGAGGCGTAGAGCGCGGTGATATCCTCGATCACGATATCATCGACACGGACGACACCCCCGGTCGGCCCGGTCAGGTCGATCCCGAAATGCGCAAACGCAACTTCGACGGGCCAGACCATATCGACACCGGGTCGCGCGCCGGTGCCCACGATGGCCGACATCTCGACCACTGTGCCATAGTCCTCCAGCGTCGTGACCGGCCCCGTGGTCGTGATGCCCGAAACCTGCTGATTGAATTCATTGCCCGCCCAGGCGGCAATCGCGACATCGGGCAGCACACCGCTGACGGCCTTGACCCGCGCGCGGATGCGCAGATAGCGGCCCGGATGGATCGGCACCTCGCCCATCCAGCGCAGCCGGGTGGTGGCGCTGAGTTTCTGGATTTCCAGGCTGCTGCCGAAATCCGGGTCCGTGGGCACAAAGGCGGCAAAGGCGGCCTCGTCATAGGTTGGCGTATCGGGACGCCCGGTGGTCTGCGACCAGACATCCAGCCCGGCAGAAAATGGCGGCGGCATGAGTGCCAAGCCCTGAGTTACAGCCAAGTTCATGAGAGACCCCTCTTGTCATGCGATCGAAAACTGGCCGCGCACGGGCTGGCAGGGCAACGCCCTGTCACGCCCGGTTCTGGCCGGATCGGACAAGTTTTAGGGGAAAGCCGTTAAACCGTGCTGAGGCGAGCGCGCGCTGCCCCCTCAGACCCCGGTTTCGGGCGCGCGCAGAAGCTGCACACCATTGATCTGCCAGCCCTCATCGGTTTCCAGCATCTGATAGCCCAGCATATGCACCCGCCCGGTCGTGTCGCGGATCATCACGCGCTGCATCACGCGCCCACCCATTTCCTGCTGCTCGAGCATGGTGACCTGATCGGGGCGATGGACCATGGGGTAGCCTTCGCGTACCATGCGGCCAAAGCGCTCCGGCGTGCCGAACAAGCGCTTGATATTGGGGCTGGCATAGGTAAAGGCCGTGTCGAAATCATCGGCCATGAACGCCTCCAGCTGATCAGAGATGACACGCTGGATCGGATCGTCCCGGGCTGTTGCCTGGGTGCCGACCGCGAGGGCGAGGCAAAAAACGAGGGTCATGAACGTAATGCGCATGGGAACATCCTCCTGACAGCTTTACGCGGCAGATGCGGGGATGGATCACAGTTGCCTGCGCCCTATCGGCAGGGTTGCGCAAGGCGGCGGGCCGGGCGATACCCGACGAGGCATCAAGGCGGGGGCGCGCATGGCATTGGCATCTGATCTGCAATGGCGGGCATGGGCCGTGGCGGCGCTGGTCCTTGGCGCGCTGCTGTGGCTGCTGGGCGATGTTCTGGCCCCTTTCCTGACCGGCGCGGCAATTGCCTATTTCCTGAACCCGGCGGTCCTGCGCCTGACACATGCGGGCCTGCCGCGCGTGCTGGCCGTTACAATACTGATGCTGGCCATGATCGGTGCGCTGGTCACGGCGATGGTGCTGATCATTCCCGCCGCGATCAGCCAGGCCGTGCAATTCACCGATGCCGCGCCCGATCTGCTGGCGCATCTGCAAGAGACATTGCGCGCGCGCTTTTCATGGGCAGACGGGCTGGAGGCACAGCTGCAATCCTCGCTCGGGGCGCTGGGTGACACGATCCGCGAGCGGGGCGCCGAACTGGCGCAGGGGGTGTTACGCTCGGTCTCGGGGCTGGTCAGTGCCGTGATCTTTCTGGTCATCACCCCTGTGGTTGCATTCTATCTGCTGCTGGACTGGCCCCGCGTGGTGGCCGGGGCCGATGACCTGCTGCCGCGCCAGCACGCACCCGTCATCCGCGATCTGGCCTGGCAGATAGACCGTTCCATCGCCGGGTTCGTGCGCGGGCAGGTGACAGTCTGCCTGATCCTCGCGGCTTACTATGCCACGGCGCTGGGGCTGGCGGGGCTGCAATTTGGTCTGGCCATCGGCATTATCGCGGGGCTGATTTCCTTCATCCCCTATATCGGCGCGATCGTGGGGGGGGTGCTGGCCATCGGGGTGGCGCTGTGGCAATTCTGGGGGATGCCCGGGTCCATTGCGCTGGTGGTGGTGATCTTTGCCATCGGGCAGGTGCTTGAGGGCAATATCCTTGTCCCGCGCATTGTCGGGCATTCGGTGCGGCTGCACCCGGTCTGGCTGCTATTCGCGATTACGGCATTCGGCACGCTGTTCGGCTTTACCGGAATGCTGATTGCCGTGCCGCTGGCTGCCAGCATCGGGGTGCTGGTCCGCTTCGGTGTGGCACAGTATCAGGCCAGCCCCCTGTATGACGCGCGGCGACAGGACCCGGATGATCCCGCATGACACGCGCGCCCCAGATGCCCATGCCGCTGAGCCTGCCCGTGCGCCTGTCACGGGCGGATTTCGTGACCGCGCCCTGCAATGCCGCGGCACTCGCGATGCTGGAAGGGGATGACTGGCCGCAGGGCAAGCTGGTACTGACCGGCCCGCAAGGCGCGGGCAAGACGCATCTGCTGCATATCTGGGCCGCGCGCCGTGACGCGCTTTTGCTCGACGGCACGACCCTCGGCGCGGCGGACCCGGCGCATCTGGCGGCGCGGGGGGCCGTTGCGATCGACGGGGCCGCGCAGGTCGCGGGCGACCCGCGCGCCGAGAGGGCGCTGTTTCACCTGCACAACATGCTGGCGGCAGGTGGCGGGCACCTGCTGCTGGCCGCGCGCGCGCCGGTGCGCGACTGGGGCATTGCACTGCCTGATCTCGCCTCTCGCCTGCTGGCGGCCGCGCATGTCACGCTTGGTGCGCCGGATGATGCGCTGCTGGCGGCGGTGCTGGACAAGCTGTTCGCAGACCGGCAACTGACGATCCCGGACACGCTGATCCCCTATCTGCTGGCCCGGATGACCCGGTCGCTGGCCGCTGCCCAGATGCTTGTCGCCCGGCTGGATGCCGAATCGATCGCGCGAAAGAAACCCGTGTCACTGCGGCTGGCAGGCGAGGTTCTGCAAATCATGCAGGACTGATACGACGCAGGACGAATCGCCCTCTTGTTTCGTATATTCGCGCTGCCTACTTTATTTCAGACTGCATATAGCGGAGGCTGCCTTGTATCTTAACGCCCTTGCGGCCCTGTTTTTCTGCCTGACATTGGGGGTTCCCGCAACGGCAGCTTCGGAGACACCGGATACGCGCAAGATTTCGGGCGAATTGATGGTGCTTGAACGGATGGCGCTGCCCGATGACACTGTGCTTCTGGTCGATCTGACCGACGCACAGGACAATTCCATCGCCAGCCATCGTGAGGGCACGGATGGCCGACAGAGCCCGTTCGCCTTTAGCCTGCCCGCCCCGACGGATGAATTGCTGATCCTGCGCGCGGGGCTGCGCGGCAGCGACGATGCCTTCTGGCTCAGCGAGCCTGTGGCGATTGGGGAAGGAGATGAGGATGTGTCGCTCGGCACCTTGCGCGCGTTGCGCATCCCATTCATGGGGTTTGCCTCTCTCCTGTCCTGCGACAACCAGTATTTCGAACTGGGCTTTCGCCCCGATGAGGTGCGGCTGCGGCTGAATGAACAGATCATCACGATGCTGGCGGAACCGGCGGCGTCAGGGGCGTTGTTCGTGTCGGCCGATAACCCGTCCACCTCGGTACACCTGAAGGATACGTCGGCGATCCTGAGAATAGACGGGGCGGAACTGTCCGAATGCGCCCTGATCCGCCCGCAGGATGATATAACGCAAGGGGTCTGGACAATCAGTTCGATTCAGGGCGCGCCCACGCTGTTTCCGTCGCGTACGGAGTTGGTTTTCTACCCGGACGGTCGGATCAGCGCCTCTATCGGGTGCAACCGGATGGTTGGCAGCTTCCGACGCCATGGCGGTGTGTTGACCTTTGGACGCGTTGCCAGCACCCTGATGGCCTGCCCCGAGGGGCTGGATGAACAGGAACGACGATTTGCCAGCGTTCTCGATGTGATCGACGGCTACAGGCTCGACCCCGAGAGCGGACGGCTGAGTCTGCTGGCAGGCGGAGAGACGATCCTGCAGGCCAGAAAATAGCAACGGTCCCGCCGGAGCCGATGCTGTGCCTCGGGTAAGACGTTACAGGATTGTCATGGGAAATAAGTATCGCACCGGTATGAGCAGCACAGAGCAACCGCAAATAGCCCAGCCTCAGCCCGCCGCGCCCTGCGGCGCCTCGGGCGATGATGCCGTCTCGGTGGCACCGGTCGGGCCGCATGTGTTCGACCCCGCCATGAGCGCGGATTTCCTGAACACACCCTTTCCAGAACCGGTCACGCTGGACGGGTTCGACCCGGCGGGGCCAGAGCGGTTCTTCAACCGCGAACTGTCCTGGCTGGCCTTCAACTGGCGGGTTCTGGAAGAAGCGGTCAATCCGCGCGTGCCGCTGCTGGAACGCCTGCGCTTCCTGTCGATCTCGGCGGCCAATCTGGATGAATTCTACACTGTGCGCGTCGCCGGCCTGCGCGAACTGGCGCGGGCCGGCAATACCACACCGTCAGATGACGGGCGCATCCCGGCCGAACAATTGCAGCTTATCCACGAAGATGCACGCCGCCTGATGGAGTATCAGCAAGAGATCTGGTCGGGCCTGCGGGGTGCGCTTGCCGCAGCCGGGATCGTTCTGCTGACCCACAAGGACCTGCGCGAGTCTGACCGCGACGCGTTGCGCGCCTATTTTCTGGAACATGTGTTCCCGGTCCTGTCCCCGCTGGCCATTGACCCGGCACACCCTTTCCCCTTCATCCCCAATGCCGGCTTCTCGCTCGCGCTGGAACTGGAGGACAAGCGCGGGCGCATTGTGAACGCGCTGGTGCCGATCCCCAACCAGATCGCGCGCTTCGTGCGGCTGGGCCGCGACCCGGTGCGCATGCTGCCCCTTGAGGAGCTGGTGCTGGCCGAGCTGGACAGCCTGTTTCCGGGCTATCACCTCAAGGGGTCCTGCACATTCTCGGTGCTGCGCGACAGCGATCTGGAGGTCGAGGAAGAAGCCGAGGATCTGGTGCGCGAATTCGAGGTCGCGCTGAAGCGCCGTCGCCGTGGCGAAGTGGTGCGCATGAAGATATCGGCGGGTGCGCCGCCCGAGTTGCGCGAGGTCGTGATGGAGGAACTGGCCGTGCCGGCCAGCGATGTCATCGAGGTTGATGGCATCATGGGCATCTCGACCCTGAAGGAACTGGTGCTGGACGAACGCCCCGACCTGCTCTGGCCCAGTTTCACCCCGCGCGTGCCCGAACGGGTGCAGGACCATGGCGGCAACATGTTCGCCGCCATCCGCCAGAAGGACATGCTGCTGCACCATCCTTATGAGACATTCGACATGGTGGTGCGGTTTCTGGAACAGGCCGCGCGCGACCCCGATGTGCTGGC
>REDZ01000176.1 GCA_007695345.1 Paracoccaceae bacterium
CCATCGAAGCGATCCGCCCCATGCGCGACGGGGTGATCGCGGATTTCGATGTGGCAGAGGAAATGATCAAGCATTTCATCCGCAAGGTGCATCGCAACACGGTGTTTTCGCGGCCAAAAGTCATCGTCTGCGTGCCCTACGGGGCCACCCCTGTGGAAAAGCGCGCAATCCGGCAATCGGTGCTGTCTGCTGGTGCGCGGCGCGCGGGCCTGATCTCGGAACCGATCGCAGCGGCCATCGGCGCGGGTATGCCGATCACGGACCCCACGGGCAGCATGGTGGTCGATATCGGCGGCGGCACGACCGAAGTTGCGGTGCTGTCGCTGGGTGATATCGTCTATGCGCGCTCGGTCCGGGTGGGCGGCGACCGCATGGATGAGGCGATTGTCAGCTTCCTGCGCCGCAACCAGAACCTGCTGATCGGCGAATCGACCGCTGAAAAGATCAAATGCGCCATCGGCACCGCACGCATGCCCGATGACGGGCGCGGCAAGTCGATGCTGGTGCGCGGGCGCGACCTGCTGAACGGTGTGCCGAAAGAAGCCGAGATCACGCAGGCGCAGGTGGCCGAGGCGCTGGCCGAAACCGTCACCACCATTTGCGAGGCGGTGATGATCGCGCTGGAAACCACGCCGCCCGACCTGGCCGCCGATATCGTGGACCGTGGCGTCATGCTCACGGGCGGCAGCGCGCTTCTGGGCGAGCTGGATCTGGCGCTGCGCGAACAGACAGGGCTGTCCATTTCCGTCGCAGATGAGGCGCTCAATTGCGTCGCCATCGGCACCGGCAAGGCGCTGGAATACGAAAAACAGCTCCGTCACGCGATCGATTACGAAAGCTGAAACGGCAATCGGCAGGGTATCAGACTTGGCCGCAGACCCGAAACAGGAACAGGATTTCATCCGCCCCATCCGCCGTGTGCTGGTGGGGGTGCTGGCTGTGCTGCTGCTGCTGACCTTCCTGGTCTGGCGGATCGACAGCCCACGGGTGGAACAGTTCCGCATGGCCGTGATCGACCGGGTGGTGCCCTCGTTTGACTGGGTGATGCGCCCGGTCGCGCGCGGCGTCGCAATGGCCGAGAATTTCCGTTCCTACGCAAGGATCATCGAACAGAATCAGGAGTTGCGCCGCGAATTGCAGCAAATGCGCGCCTGGCGCGAGGCGGCATTGCAGCTTGAACAGCGCAATGCGCAGCTTCTGGACCTGAACCAGGTGCGGCTCGACCCGCAACTGACGCATGTCACGGGCGTTGTGATGGCCGATAGCGGCTCACCCTTTCGCAAATCGGTGCTCCTGAATGTGGGCGCGCGTGACGGGGTGCAGGATGGCTGGGCCGTGATGGACGGGCTGGGGCTGGCCGGGCGCATCGCAGGTGTGGGCGAACGCACGGCACGCGTGGTGCTGCTGACCGATACGACAAGCGCACTGCCTGTCGTCATCCAGCCCTCGGGGCAGCGGGCGATGCTGATGGGCGACGCATCGCCCTTTCCGCTGCTGGAATTCATCGAACAGCCCGATGATCTGCGCCCCGGTGACCGGGTGATCAGTTCGGATGATGGCGGGGTGTTCCCGGCGGGGCTGCTGGTGGGCGAGGTCGTGCAGACCCGCGACCGGCGCCTGCGCGTGCGTATTGCTGCCGATTACGGGCGGCTGGAATTCCTGCGCGTGCTGCGCTCGTACCCGCGCGAGCGCATCACCGACACAGGCGGGCTGATCGCGCCGCGCGGGCTGGAATTGCTGCCTGATGAGCCGCCGGAAGACGAAGAGTTGATGGATCTCGACGCGCTGCCGCAAGCCGGGCCTGTGGGCGATGGTTGAACGGCGCCAGACAAAGCGGCTGATGTATGTGGCCCTGTTTCTGGGGCTGGCCGCGCTGGTCACCTTCTTGCGCCTGCTGCCCGTGGGTGGCTACGGGGTCGGGCCGGGGGTAGAGGATGCCGATGATCTGGCCATCGGGTTCAGCCTGCGCGACCTGCCCGCGCCAGACGTGCTGCTGTGTCTGACGCTTGCTTGGGTCGTGCGCCGCCCCGATCTGCTGCCTGCGCCGGTCATTGCCGGATATTTCCTGCTGGAAGATATCCTGCTGCTGCGCCCGCCGGGGCTGTGGGCTGCGCTGGTGCTGCTGGGCAGCGAATGGCTGCGCGGGCGGGTGGACCGGTTCCGCGCCAATACCTTCTGGATGGAATACCTGATCGTAGCCATGCTGATGTTTGCGATGTTTCTGGTCAATCGCGCCGTGCTCGCGATTGTGATGACCCCGCAGGTGCCGCTCGACTTGAGCTTTCTGCACTTTCTGGCCACAGTGGCAGCCTATCCGCTGGTCGTGGCCGTGTCGCATTATGTCTTTGGCCTGCGCAAACCGGCGACTGGCGAAGTGGATGCATTGGGGCAGCGCCTGTGAAGCGGAGCGAGCGCGAAAAGCAATTGAGCCAGCGCATGATCTCGCGTCGTGCGCTTCTGCTGGGTGGGCTGCAAGTGGGTATTGCAGGCACGCTGATGTGGCGGCTGCGCGACATGCAGCTTAACCAGGCCGAACAATTCCACCTGCTGGCAGAGGAAAACCGCATCAATCTGCGGCTGCTGCCGCCTGTGCGCGGGCTGATCTATGACCGCAATGGCGTGCTGGTCGCGGGCAATGAACAGAATTACCGCGCAGTCATGAAACGCGATGACGCGGGCGATATCGACCTGGTGCTGGACCGGCTGTCGCAGCTTATCCCGCTGAGTGACGAGGATATCGCGCGCGCGCGCAACGACATGCTGCGCAACCGCCCCTTTGTCCCTGTCACCGTGGCCGAGCGGCTGAGTTGGGAAGAGATCAGCCGCATCGCGGCCAATGCCCCAGCCCTGCCCGGTGTCACCCCCGAAATGGGGTTGTCGCGTCACTACCCGCTCGACCATGACATGGCGCATGTGGTGGGCTATGTCGGCCCCGTGTCAGAGCGCGATCTGGCCGACCTCGAGACCCCGGACCCTGTGCTGATGATCCCGCGCTTCCAGATCGGCAAGAGCGGTGTGGAACGCGTGCAGGAAAACCGTCTGCGCGGGCGCGCAGGGTCGCAGCGGGTCGAGGTGAATGCCGTGGGCCGCGTCATGCGCGAACTTGATCGGGTCGAGGGGTCGCCCGGTGGCAATCTGCATCTGACCATCGATGCACGATTGCAGAATTACGCATTGGAACGCCTGCACGGGCATAGCGGCGCCGCCGTGGTGCTGGATGTGACCAATGGCGATATCCTGGCGCTGGCTTCGGGGCCCAGCTTCAACCCGAACCTGTTCGTGCGCGGCATTTCGACAAGCGATTTCAGCAGCCTGCTGGAAAACGAATTCCGCCCGCTCGTCAACAAGACCGTGCAGGGGCTGTATCCGCCGGGATCGACCTTCAAGATGGTGACAGCGCTGGCCGCGCTGGAGGATTCCGTGACCGACGGACAGGAACGCGTGTTCTGCCCCGGCCATATGGATATCTCGGGCCATCGCTTTCACTGCTGGCGCCGGGGCGGGCATGGGCGCGTCAACATGACCTCGGCGCTTTCGGAAAGCTGCGATGTCTATTTCTACGAGATGGCGCAGCGCTGCGGGATCGACAAGATCAACGCCATGTCCACGCGGCTGGGGCTGGGGGTGCGGTATGAGCTGCCCATCACCTCGGTCTCGGCGGGTCTGAACCCGTCGCGCGAGTGGAAACAGCGCAACCGCAATGCCGCATGGCGCGTGGGCGATACGGTCAATGCCTCTATCGGGCAGGGTTATGTGCTGACCTCGCCCTTGCAACTGGCGGTGATGACGGCGCGGCTGGCCACCAACAAGGCGGTGCTACCGCGACTGCTGCGCGACCCCACTGAGCAAGCCGAGCGCGTCGCCGCTGATCTGGACCTGCGCCCCGAATGGCTGCGCCTGATCCGGCGCGGCATGGCTGAGACGGTCAATGACCAGCGCGGCACGGCCTATTCCTCGCGCATCGTGGGCGAGGGACAGGTCATGGCGGGCAAGACCGGGACCAGCCAGGTGTTCTCGATCACCCGCGCCGAACGCGAGGCCGGGATCCGCCGGCAGGAGGATCTGCCCTGGAACCGCCGCAACCACGCGCTGTTCGTCGATTTCGCACCGATGGATGACCCGAAATATGCCGTCGCCGTGGTGATCGAACATGGTGGCGGCGGGTCGTCCACGGCTGCGCCGATCGGGCGCGACATCACGCTGGCCGCGCTGCATGATGGCAAGGTGCCGCCGCTGGCCTCTTACCCCTCACCGCAGCGCAACCGCATCCGCGCCGAACAGGAAGAACTGGAAGAACGCCTGCGCCAACCCGAGGCGCTGCGGATCAGCCGCGCATGAGTTATCTGGAATACAACACCAAGCGCATGCCGTCCGGCCTGTCCAAGGTCCTGTATCTGAACTGGCCGCTGGTCGCTCTGCTGACGCTGGTGGCGGGCTACGGCGTGGTCATGCTCTATTCCATTGCGGGCGGCAATGCGCAGCCCTGGGCCGAACCGCAGGCGCGGCGCTTCGTGTTCGGGCTGGTGCTGATGTTCATCGTGGCCTTCATGCCGATCTGGATCTGGCGTTCGGTCGCGGGCGTAGCCTATGTGGTCACGCTGCTGTTGCTGGTGGGGGTGGAATTCTTTGGCACGATCGGCATGGGCGCAAAGCGCTGGCTGGTCATCGGACCTGTGCGGATGCAGCCCTCGGAACTGGCCAAGGTGACGACAATCATGGCGCTGGCGGCCTATTACGATCTGCTGGACATGAAAAAGGTCTCGCGCCCGCTCTGGGTGCTGCTGGCCGCGCTGATCGCGATCATTCCGGCGCTGCTGGTCCTGCGCCAGCCCGATCTGGGCACGGCCATGCTGATCACGCTTGGCGGGGGTGTGGTGATCTTTGCCGCTGGCGTGCATTGGGGCTATTTTGCGGCCCTGATCGGCACCGGCGTCGGTCTGGTCACGACCGTTCTGCAATCGCGCGGGACCGACTGGCAGATCCTGCAGGATTATCAGTATCGCCGGATCGACAGCTTTCTGGACCCCACGCTGGACCCGCTGGGCGCAGGCTATCACGTCAACCAGTCAATGATTGCGCTAGGGTCAGGCGGCTGGTCGGGGCGCGGCTTCATGGAGGGGACGCAGGCGCGGCTGAACTTCCTGCCGGAAAAGCACACGGATTTCATATTTACAACATTGGCGGAGGAGTTCGGCTTCGTCGGCGCCTCTTCCTTGCTGATTCTCTACATGCTGGTGATCGGGGTCTGCCTGCTCTCGGCCTTCAACACGACGAACCGCTTTGCGTCACTGGTGACACTGGGGATCGCGGGCACATTCTTTCTGTATTTCGCGGTCAACATGGCGATGGTGATGGGCTTGGCGCCCGTCGTGGGCGTGCCGCTGCCGCTGGTGTCATATGGCGGGTCGGCGATGATCGTGCTGATGTTCGGCTTCGGGCTGGTGCAATCGGCGCATATTCACCGCGCGCGGCTGCCCTCATGAGCCTGACGCTTCTCTTTGCCGCTGGCCCGGGCACGCTGGACGAATATCATGCGCCCCTGCGCATGGCACTCAGCGATGAAGGTCTGGACGCAGACCTGACCGACAGCGCACCGCCCGAGAGCGTGGATTACATCATATACGCACCCGCCAGCCCGTTGCAGGATTTCACGCCCTTCACGCGCGCCAAGGCCGTGCTGTCGCTCTGGGCGGGGGTAGAGCGGATCGTGTCGAACACGACGCTGACCCAGCCGCTGGCCCGGATGGTGGACCCCGCCCTGACCCAGGGCATGGTCGATTACGTCTGCGGCCATGTGCTGCGCTATCATCTGGGCATGGATGCGCATATCACCGCCCGACCCGGCGCGTGGGACGCCGAGGTGCCGCCGCTTGCAACCGAGCGCAGGGTGACAGTGCTGGGGCTGGGCGCGCTGGGACAAGCCTGCGCGCAGGCGCTGGCGGGGCTGGGCTTTGCCGTCACGGGCTGGTCGTCGACCCCGAAAGATCTGGATGCCATCGCCTGTATGCATGGCGCAGACGGGTTGAAAGCCGCGCTGCAAGGCGCAGAAATTCTTGTGACATTGCTGCCCGACACACCGCAGACCGAAAACCTGCTGGACGCGCGGACGCTGGCGCTGTTGCCAAAGGGCGCGCGCATCCTCAATCCAGGGCGTGGGACGCTTATCGAGGATGAGGCACTGCTGGCCGCGCTTGACAGCGGGCAGATCGGGCATGCGACGCTGGATGTCTTTCGCACTGAACCCCTGCCCGCGACTCACCCCTACTGGCACCACCCCCGCGTGACGGTGACGCCGCATATCGCGGCGGCCACACGCGCCGAGAGCGCGGCGCGCGTGTTGGCGCGCAACATCGCGCGGGTCGAGGCAGGGGAGCCGTTGTTACACGAAGTCGCCCGCGCGCGCGGGTACTGAGGAAGAGCGCCCGCTCGGGGTCCCCACCCCCCCGCCCATGACCCGCTCGCGGGCGCTGGCCGCTGCCGGCGGCAGCGGCGGGCCGGGGCACGCAAGCGCGGTGCGGTGTGCCGCGAGAAATGCGCCATCGTTGCCAGTGACGGAAAGGCCGCTCAACGCGCGCGCAGCCGCGCCACAAGCCCCATGCCCAGTGTCGAGATCAGGAAGATCGCGGCTGCTATCACCACGATGGACGGCCCTGATGGCGTATCCTGCAGCAGCGACATCTGCAGCCCGCCCCAGACCGACACCGCGCCGATCAGCGCGGCGATCCCTGCCATCGCTTCGGGGCTGCGGGCCAGGTTGCGCGCCGCCGCCGCCGGGATGATCAGCAGCGCGGCGATCAGCAGCGCACCCACGATCTTGAGCGCCACGGCCACCACAACCGCCAGCGCAAGCGTCAGCACCATGCGTTCGCGGCCCGGATCGATCCCCGAGGCCTGCGCCAGATCCTCGCTGAGCGTGGCGGTCAGCAGCGCCGACCAGCGCCACAGGATGAGCGCGAGCACGAGCGCCGCGCCCGCAACGATGATGCCCAGATCAACGCGCGAAACGGCAAGGATGTCGCCAAACAGATAGGCCGAAAGATCCACCCGCACCGCAGGCAGGAAGGACACGGCCACCAGACCCAGCGCCAGCGCCGAATGCGCCAGCACGCCCAGTGTCGTATCCATCGCCCAGCCGCGCCCCGCAAGGGTCGAGACGATCATCGCCATGATAAGCGCGACCAAGAGCGTGCCGATAAAGATGCTGATCTGGAACGCAAGGGCAAGCGCCACGCCAAGGATGGCGGCATGCGACGTGGCGTCACCGAAATAGGCCATGCGCCGCCAGACGACGAAACAGCCCAGGGGGGCGGCGGCCATGGCTACGGCCAGTCCGGCCAGGAGCGCGCGGGTGAGGAAATCATCAAGCATGGGGCAGGCTCCGTTGCGGGGCATGGGGATGGGGAACGCGCCCGCGCAAGGACGCACTCCGTGCGCGGGCGTTTCCTGCGACGGCGACGAGTGGCTCTTTCAGCGACAATGTCACAGCCTCAGCCCGCATGGTGGTGAGGCGCCCCCGCATGATCGTGATCATGATCATGCGCATGGTCGTGGTCATGCTGGTAGAGGGCCAGCGCCCCACCGGTGCCCAGCCCGAACAAGGCGCGGTATTCCGGTGCGTCACGCACCACCTGCGGCGCGCCCTCGCAGCAGATATGGCCGTTGATGCACACCACCCGGTCAGAAGCCGACATCACCACATGCAGATCATGGCTGACCGACAGCACAGCACACCCCGTCTGCGCGCGGACATCCGCGATTAACTGGTAGAAACTGGCCACACCGGGCTGGTCAAGCCCGGCAGTCGGTTCATCCAGCATCAGGATATCAGGCCCCGGCAGCAGCGCGCGGGCCAGCAGCACGCGCTGGAACTGCCCGCCCGAGAGGGTCGCCATATTCTGCGCCAACACATCGCCCAGCCCGACACGGGCCAGCACCTGTTCCATCGCCGCGCGCGACGCGCGGGTTGGCAGCGACAGGAAGCGTGCCACAGGCAGCGGCAGTCCGGGGTCGATATGCAGGCGCTGGGGCACATAGCCCAGTCGTAGTCCCGGCGCGCGTTGCACGCGCCCGCGCGCGGCCGGCACCACCCCCAGCAACGCGCGCAGCAAGCTGGTCTTGCCCGATCCGTTCGGCCCCACGATGGTCACGATCTCGCCGCGCGCGATACCGAAATCGATATCGTGCAGCACGCGCCGCCCGCCGTAACGGACGCTAAGCCCTTGCGCGGAAATCAGGCTCATGCGGGGGTGCAGGCGCTGCAGCGGCCCAGCGCCTCGATCGTGGAGCGATCGATCGTGAACCCGGCGCTCTGGGCGGCAGCGTGCAATGCGCGGCTCAGGTCAGGGGCAGTGGCTTCGGTCACGCTGTTGCATTCCGCGCAGATCAGAAACGCCGCGCGGTGATCCTCGCCCGGATGCGTACAGGCGGTAAAGGCGTTCAGCCGCCGGATCCGGTGGGCCAGCCCGTGTTCGACCAGAAAGTTCAGCGCGCGATAGGCCACGGGCGGCTGCGTGCCGTAACCCTCGGCGGCGAGTATTTCCAGAACGTCATAGGCGCCCAGCGCGCCATGCGCCTCCAGCAGGATTTCCAGCGTGCGCCGGCGCACTGGCGTCAGGCGCGCCCCGCGCGCCCGCGCGCGCGCCTCGGCCTGCGCGAGGATCGCTTCGGCGGGGGCGACACCGCTATGGTCGGGGCAGCAGAATGCGTGGGCGTGGGCGTGATCGGTCATGCTTTGGCCTTGACTGTTATGGTATAACATCAGATATGGGCTGTAATGTCATAACACAAGGAGGATGGGATGCGCTACTCGATTGCGCTGGCTTGCGCCATGATGGGAAGCCCGCTTGCCGCTCAGGATCTGAAAGTCGTCACCGATTTTCAGGTGACGCATTCGCTGGTCTCGATGGTGATGGGCGATGACACTGCCGCAACGCTGCTGCTGGACCAGGGCGGTGACCCGCATTCGTTCCAGCTGCGCCCCAGCCAGGCCCAGGCGCTGGCCGATGCCGATCTGGTGTTCTGGGTGGGCGAAGAGCTGACCCCATGGATGGCGCGCGCGCTGTCGGGGACCGAAACACAGGCGGATATCGTGACGCTGATCGAGGCGGATGGGCTGCATCTGCAGGATTTCGCGCACGGGCATTCGCACAGCCATGACGATCATGGCCATTCGCATGATGATGACCACGGCCACAGCCATG
>REDZ01000109.1 GCA_007695345.1 Paracoccaceae bacterium
ACGACCTACGGTACCCAAAACCGTCGCGCTACCAGGCTGCGCCACGCCCCGACGCTCTGCTCTTTAACGGGGAAGCCGGGGAGAGAAAAGCCTTTAATCGCACCACCCTGAAATTCGCGACAGATCAGTCGCAGGGCCAGGCCGCGATATCCTGATCCAGCCGGGGATGGCGGATCTCGCTGCCTTCGGTGATGCCGAACTGGCGCGACAATCCGCCATTTATCTCCAGCACCATCAGCACATTAGGCCCGCCGGGGATCGGCGTTTCATCCAGTGGCTGCGCCTCGTGATGGATACGGGTAATGCGGCCTTCGGGGTCGATGAACAGCATGTCGAGCGGGATCAGCGTGTTGCGCATCCAGAAGGATGGCGCGGTCGGCGCGTCATAGATGAACAGCATCCCGGCTGACCGCGCCATGCGCTCGCGATGCATCAGCCCGCGTGCGCGCGTCTCATCCGTATCGGCAATCTCGACTGTGAACTGCGCCTGCCCCCAGGGCCCGCGCAGATCCACCTGACCGGGCGCACAGGCCGCCTGCGACACTGCGGCCCAGAATATGAACACAAACGACACAAGCCACAGACGCGCCACCATCCTTGGGCGCGCGGTCATTCCTGCGCCTCTGTCACCTGTGGATCACGCGGCAGCGCGGCTTCCCATGGCTCGATGGACGCGGCCATGCGCCCGCGTTCCCCGTCGATCACGCGCAGCGCGACAGCCTCGCCCGGGTGCAATTCGGCCAGCCCGGCGCGGCGCAGCGTGGCCACATGCACGAACACATCTTCGGACCGGGCAAAGACATTGGCAAAGCCGAACCCCTTGCCCTTGTCGAACCATTTGACGCGCGCAGGCTCCAGCGGGATCGAATTGTCGATCTGCACGACCTCGGCCTGCGGCGCGGTGGCCGTGACCTCTTCCTCGCCTTCGGGCGGCTGGATGTCCAGCACGGCGACCGTCTGCAGCCCCCGTGGGGTTTTCTGCACCGTGATACGCATGCGCGCGCGGTCACAGACGGACCCCAGCCCGTAATTGCGCAGTGCATTGGCATGCAGCAGGATGTCCGATTCCATGTCATCGGCCACAATGAAGCCATATCCCTTGACCGTGTCGAACCATTTCACGACGCCATCAATCACCATTTCGGATTTTGCATCCGATCCTGTGGTCACGTCATTCTGCGTCTGTTTCTGGTCAGGCACTCTGTGTTCCAGTCCTCGAATCAAGCGCATCCGGGCATAGTAACCGGATGCCATGTGGCTTGCCTGTCACGGGGACAGCCGTTGGATAGACCAGGCCGCTCGCGCGTCGGTCCGAAGCCAACGAAAACGATCATGCAGGCGAAACGCGCCATCGGCCCAGAACTCGATCTCGAGCGGGACAATCCGGTAGCCGCCCCAGAACGGCGGGCGCGCGGGGTTGGTGCCGTGGCGCGCCGTCTGGCGTGCAACTTCGGCGATCAGCTCGGCACGGCTGCCAAGGGGTTGCGACTGTTTCGATGCCCAGGCCCCCAGCCTGCTTTTCAGCGAGCGCGAGGCGAAATAGGCATCGGCATCTGCCCCCTCATGGCGGCTGACAGTGCCCCGTACCCGGATCTGACGGCGCAGCGATTTCCAGTGCACCGCAAAGGCGACCTTGCCCGCCCCCTCGATCTCGCGCGCCTTGGCGCTTTCGTAATTGGTGTAGAACACGAAACTGTCGGGCAGGATATCCTTCAGAAGGACCATGCGGACATTGGGCATGCCGTCGGCATCGACCGTCGAAAGCGCGATGGCGTTGGGATCGTTGGGTTCGGACAGCTCGGCCTCATCCAGCCAGCGCTGCGCGATCACCATGGGGTCATCCCCAGCAAAGATGCCGTTACGGTCGCTCAAGTTGTCCCCCTGTTGCGGCACGGTTCTGCGCCAGTGCCGGCTCTGGATCGTCCGGCTTTGCATATTGCGACGCCGGTGCCTTACCTCGCGCAATTGTTAACAGCTTCAACAACTCATGCAACCGGATTGACTGTTTGCCCGGATGGATCTTTGCATTTTGCGTGTGCTTGCAGCAATCTGCATCATGACATAGAACCAGTGAGGAAACAGTCAACTGGCGGGACGGGTATGACGGGATTGATGGCAGGCAAGCGCGGCCTGATCATGGGGCTGGCGAATGACAAATCGATCGCCTGGGGCATTGCAAAGGCGCTGGCCGAACACGGGGCCGAACTGGCCTTCTCCTATCAGGGCGCGGCGCTGAAAAAGCGTGTGCAGCCGCTGGCCGAGCAACTGGGCACCCCACGGCTTTTCGAGTGTGATGTCAGCGACATGGACTCACTTGACAAGGTGTTTCAGGGGCTAGATGACCTGTGGGGCAGCATTGATTTCGTGGTCCATGCCATCGGCTTTTCCGACAAGTCCGAACTGCGCGGCCGCTATGTCGATACCTCGCGCGACAATTTCGCGATGACCATGGATATCTCGGTCTATTCCTTCACCGCTGTCTGCCAGCGCGCGGCCCGGCTGATGCCCGACGGTGGCAGCCTGCTGACCATGACCTATTACGGTGCCGAACAGGTGATGCCGCATTACAACGTCATGGGCGTGGCCAAGGCCGCGCTGGAAGCATCGGTCAAGTATATCGCCGAGGATCTGGGCAAGGATGCCATCCGCTGCAACGCGATCAGCGCAGGGCCGATCAAGACACTGGCCGCCAGCGGTATCGGCGATTTCCGCTATATCATGAAATGGAACGAGCTGAACTCGCCGCTGCGCCGTAATGTGACGCAGGATGAGGTCGGCAAGGCCGCGCTCTATCTGCTGTCGGATCTGGGCTCTGGCACGACAGGTGAGACGCTGCATGTCGATGCGGGGTATCATGTCGTGGGGATGAAGGCCGTGGACGCGCCCGATATCGATGTGGTGACCGGCAAGAAGGATGCCTGACACGATGACGCTCGCGCATGTCATTGCGTTCAACGTCACGCTTCTGGCGGCCTTTCTCAGCCCTGGCCCGGCCATGCTTTATGCCCTGCGCAACACGCTGCGCGGGGGGCTGGGGCTGGGCATTGCCACAGGCTGCGGGCTGGCGCTGGTCGCGGCAGGCTGGACGCTGGCGGCGTTTCTGGGCCTGCAGGCCGTATTCGCGCTGGTGCCATGGGCGTATGGCGCGCTCAGACTGGCGGGCGCGGCCTATCTGATCTGGCTGGCCTGGCATATCTGGCGCGATGCGGGCGCGCCACTTTCGGCTGTGCCGGACCGGCCCACGGGCCGGGTCGCTCTGCGCGCCTTTGGCATGGGAATGCTGATCAATCTTGCCAATCCGAAATCGGTGCTGTTCGCGGCGGCCGTGCTGGTGGTGATCTTTCCTGCGGGGCTGAGTGCGGCCGAGATTGCGCTCATTGTCACCAATCATCTGATGCTTGAAATGCTCGGCTACGCGCTGATTGCCTGGGCGCTCTCGCGCCCGGCGGCACGCATGGCCTATCTGGGCGCACGGCGCTGGCTGGACCGGGTGGCAGCGCTGGTGCTGGGCGCTTTGGGTGCGCGTCTGGCACTGCCGATGGCGGATACCGGGGCGGGTGCACCATGACGGGGCGGCCCGGATGACAGCGCTCTTTGCCGCATGGCTGGCGCATCTGATCGCTGCGGCCAGCCCCGGCCCGGCAATTCTGCTGGCCGCGCGCACCGGGGTCACGCAGGGCTTCGTCACGGGGCTGTGGCTGTCACTGGGGCTGGCCCTGGGCGCGGTGATCTGGGCGATGGCCGCGCTGTTCGGGCTGGCCGCGCTGTTTCAGATAGCGCCCGCGCTCTTCTGGGCGTTCAAGCTGGCGGGGGCCGCGTTTCTGATCTGGATTGCCGTGCAGATGTGGCGCCGCGCGCCGACCCCTCTTGACCTGCCCGACCCCGCTCTGGCCACCCCGCAATCGGCCGCGGCCGCATTCCGTCTGGGGCTGTTTGCCCAACTGGCCAACCCCAAACCGGCAGTGTTCTTCGGCGCGGTCTTTGTCGCGGCGGTTCCGCCCGGCACGGCGCTCTGGATGGTGGGCGTGCTGCTGGTCCTTGTGTTTTTCAACGAACTGATCTGCACTCTGGCCGTGGCCCGCGCCTTCAGCCTGCGCGCCCCGCGCCGGGCCTATACGCGCTTCAAGACCCATATCGACCGGGCGTTTGGCGGGTGCCTTGCCGCGCTTGGTGTCAAACTCGCCACAACCTGAAAGGGACCCCCATGGCCGACCGCCTGCCGCATGAAAAAGGCTTTCACATCAGCTGGGACCAGATCCACCGCGACAGCCGCGCGCTGGCATGGCGGCTGGATGGTCACGGCCCCGAAGAAGGCAACTGGCGCGCCGTGGTCGCCATCACGCGCGGGGGGCTGGCCCCTGCCATGATCATCTCGCGCGAACTGGATATCCGCGTGGTCGACACGATCAGCGTCAAATCCTATGACTGGCAGAAACAGACCGATGCGGTGGTGCTGAAATCCCCGCAGGCCGATCTGATGGGAGATGACGGCGCGGGCGTGCTGATCATCGATGATCTGGTTGATACAGGCAAGACGCTGGAACTGGTGCGCCGGATGTATCCCAAGGCGCATTTCGCCACAGTCTATGCCAAGCCCAAGGGCCGCGACATGGTCGACAGCTTCATCACCGAGGTCAGCCAGGACACATGGATCTTCTTTCCATGGGACATGGCCCTGCAATATGTCGAGCCCTATCGCGGCCGCTGACTTGCCTGCATAACCATCCCTTTCATCTTTGCCCAAATATCCCGGGGGGAGCGAAGCGGGGGGCAGCGCCCCCAAACGCCGCCAGCGCCATTCAAGGCCCGTGAGCAATGGCGCGGAACATCGCCAGATTACCCGCCCCCACACCCGGCGCGCGGAATTGCCTGTCTGCCGCGTTGACCGCGATCACCACATCTCGCGCACTGTCGATATAGACATATTGCCCATAGATGCCGCGCGCGAGCACCTCGCCCCGCCCCGCGCCCTCCGGCACCCACCACTGATACCCATATGGTGCCCCGTCCGGTGCCTGCGGGCGGATGGACTCCGCCACCCAATCCGCGGGCACAAGCTGGCGGCCCTGCCACGCGCCACCCTGCGCGACCAGCAGGCCCAGCCTTGCGAAATCGCGCGTGGTCAGGTTCAGCCCGCCCAGCACAAAGGCCACGCCATGCCCGTCGATCAGGTAATAGGGCGCGCGTTCCAGCCCCATGGGCACGAACAACCGCGCCTCCAGCAAGCCGGGGACCGACCGCCCCGTTGCTGCCCGGATCACCATCCCCAACACATGCGTGTCGATTGACACATATTGCCAGCGCGTGCCGGGATCAGCGGCGCGCGCGTCCTGCCCGGCGGCAAAATCATCCATCGACCGTCCCAGCGCCAGCACGCGGCCCATGCGGTTGATGTCGGACTTGTAATCCAGATAATCCTCGTTGAACGCGATGCCCGAGGACATGGTCAGCACATCGCGGATGCGCGCCCCGTCATAGGCCGACCCGCGCAGCGCGGGCACAGTCTCGGTCACCAGGGTGTCCAGGTCTGGTACCTCCCCCTCTTTCAGCAGGATACCGTAGAGCAGCGAGAGCGCGCCTTTCGCCACCGACCATGAGATGCGCAGATCCTCGGCGCGCGTGCCCAGCAGATAGTCCTCGGCCACGATCTGCCCGTCTTTCAGCACGACATAGGCCGTGACATTGCGCGCCGCCAACCAGTCGTCAAAGCCCGGCGGCATTTCGGCGGACGACGGTCCCTGCGGCAAGGGTGCGGGCGTGCCCGCCGTCATTTCTCGCGTCAGGAACATCTGGTCCATGGACGAGAAATTCGCAACGATCCGGTTCTCGGCAAACAGGCTGTTCACAGCTATCAGGCGCAGGATCTCATCGCGTTTCCACAGCCCCGCTGCCAGCGCCAGAACGACCAGCACCAGCGCGCCGCGCGCGCCCCATCTCAGCCCCCTGCGCATGGTGGCGTCAGCGCCCCAGCTTTGCCGCGACCAGCGCGCGGGCCTGTGCCACGGCCTCGGCAATGCTGAGCGTGCTGGTATCAAGCACCACGGCGTCGTCTGCGGCGCAAAGGGGCGCATCCGCGCGCCCCTGATCGCGCGCATCGCGGTCGCGCACCTGCGCCAGAACGTCATCATAAGAACCTTCGCCCGCTTCCTTCCAGCGTCGCTCGGCGCGCACTTCGGGGCTGGCGGTAACGAACAGCTTCACGTCGGCCTGCGGACAGATCACCGTGCCGATATCGCGCCCGTCCAGCACGGCGCCGCCCTCGCGCCGGGCAAAGCTGCGCTGGAACTCTGTCAGCGCCGCGCGCACCTCGGCCATGGCCGCCACGCGCGAAGCGGCCTCCCCCGCCTGCAGGCTGCGCAGATCGTCGCGCGCCAGATCCTCGGGCAACAGCGCCTGCGCCGTGGCGACCGGATCTCCGCCCTTTACCGCCACTGCACGGTACAGAAGCCCCGTATCCAGATGCGCCAGCCCGAATTCCTGCGCCAGCGCGCGGCTGATCGTCCCCTTGCCCGCGGCCGCCGGCCCGTCTATCGCGACTGTGAACTGCATTCCCTGCCTCGTCCTTGTGCCCGTGTGCTCTGATGCCGCACTGGTAAAGCAATTTTTCAGCATTGGCGATGCAATCTGCATGCACACGCGCTATATCGGTACGGGGAATCACGGCTTGGGGGCACGCGCCATGCGCAAGACCAATTTCGCGTCGCTTCTGCTGGCCGGGCTGGTCGCAGGCGCAATGGCACTGCCTGCGCAGGCGGGGCAGCGCGGGCTGGCTTTTGCGCTGACAGGCGGCGTGTCCTACAGCCCCAGCTATTTCGGCTCTGACAGTTCGGAATTCGGGCCTTCGGGGCGGTTCAGCTTTCATGGGCTGCGGTTTCGCGGGTTCGATTTCGGCGAACGGGATCGCACGGCCTTTGACGGACCGGTCGATTTCGAACCCGGCTTCGGCGTGCGTGGCGCTTTGCGCTACATCCCCGAACGCGATGCGATCTTCGGGATCGATTCGGTCGACCCGTCGCTTGAACTGGGCGCCGGGGTGCATTTCACCGAAGATAACTGGCAGGTCTATACCGATCTGCGCTATGGCGCGATCGGGCATGAAGGGGTCGCAGGCGAAGCGGGCGCAAACCTGTTCTATCGCGGCGAAAGCGGGCTTGTGCTACATGCCGGGCCGCGCGTCGCCTTCGGCAACAGCCGCTTCAACCAGACCTATTTCGGCGTGCCCGACGGGGCCGATCTGCCGGCCTATCGTGCGGGCAGCGGCATCATCTCAGCGGGCGTGGAAATCGGGGCCTATCAGGCACTGTCCAATGACTGGGCCGTGACGGGCGCATTGCGCTATGACCGGTTGCGCGGGGATGCGGGGAATTCGCCCATCGTGCGCGAGGGACAGCGCGGCCAATTCGGTGCCGAAATCGGGTTGCAGCGGCATTTCAACCTGCGCTTCTAGCGCGCTTTTGTCAGACACGGGCCTGTCCGAGAAGGCGTGCGCGGGGCATGGCATTCGGTCGGCGGGCGCGCTAGGTCTTGGGAAACACCAAGATAACCGGAGTGACCATGCCCCTGCACCCTACCCCCGAAATCCTGCCCCTAGATCTGGACCTGATTGCCAGCCATGAGGGGCGCATCGCCGTCTTTGCCGACCCGGACGGCCCGCTGCCGCAGCCAACGCGCCGGGCAGACCGGCTGATGCGCGGCGCGATCAGTCGCGCCATGCAGGGGGAGGCGTTCGGCAAGCTGCGCCCGGGCGACGGGCTGGTGCTGCATTACCCTACGGGGCTGCAGGCCGAAGCGCTGCACCTGATCCGCCTGCCCCGCAAGGCAGATGCGCCCGCCCTGCGCCGCGCGGGCACCACGCTGGGGCACGCACACACCACAACGGCCCTGCTGATCTGCGCCGATACGCAGCCCGTCGCGCCGCTCCTGCAGGCCGCCCTGCTGCGCGCCTATCAGTATGAGGCGCAGAAATCCGACCCCAAGCCCGGTTTCGGCCCCATCCGCGTGATGACCCGCCAGCCAGAGCGCGCACAGGCCAAGATGCAGGCCGTGATGGCGCGCGTCGCGGGCGTGCACATGACCCGCGATCTGGTCAATGCGCCCGCCAATATCCTGACCACCGAGAGTTTCGCCACGCAGATCGAAGGGCTGGGCGATCTGGGCCTGAAAATCGAGATTCTGGATGAGGCCGCGCTGGAGGCGGCTGGCCTGCGCGCCCTGCTTGCGGTCGGTCAGGGCTCGGACTCGCCCTCGAAACTCGCGATCCTGCACTGGCAGGGGGCCGAGGGCGCGCCGCTTGCCGTGATCGGCAAGGGGGTGATGTTCGACACGGGCGGCGTGTCCCTGAAACCCGCGCTGGGGATGGAGGACATGACCATGGATATGGGCGGCGCGGCCGTCACAGTGGGGCTGATGCGCACGCTGGCCATGCGGCAGGCAAAGGCCAATGTCGTGGGGCTGGTGGGTCTGGTCGAGAACATGCCCGACGCGCGCGCACAGCGGCCCGGCGATGTCGTGCGTTCGATGAAAGGCGACATGATCGAGGTCATCAACACCGATGCCGAGGGGCGGCTGGTGCTGGCAGATGTGCTCTGGTACGCGCAGGACCGGTTCAAGCCAGCGGCCATGATCGATCTGGCCACGCTGACCGGCGCCATCATCATCGCGCTGGGGCATGAGAAAGCCGGGGTGTTCGCCAATGATGACGCGCTGGCAGGGGCGTTCCTGAAAGCGGCGGATCAGGTCGGCGAAGGGGCCTGGCGCATGCCGCTGGACGCGGCCTATGACAAGCAGATCAAATCGCGCATTGCCGATATCAAGAACACGGGCGGGCGGCCTGCCGGGTCGATCACTGCGGCGCAGTTCCTGCAGCATTTCGTCCCCGACGGCATGCCCTGGATGCATCTGGATATCGCCGGCGTCGCGCTGACCAAGGCTGAAAGCGCACATGCGCCGAAGGGCGCATCAGGCTGGGGCGTGCTGGCACTGGATGCGCTGATCGCCAGGCAGTTCGAGGCGGATTGAGGCCACGCATGGGCAAGGCGCTGTTCTATCACCTGACGCAGAACCCGCTGGAGGTGACCGCGCGCATTTTGCTGGCGCGCGCGCTGGCGCAGGGCATGCGGGTGATGGTGCGCGGGCGCGCGCCTGCGCGCCTTGCTGCGCTGGATGCCGCACTCTGGCAGGGCGACAAGGCAGGCTTTCTGCCGCACGGGCTGGCAGGCGGACCGCATGACGCCGATCAGCCCGTGCTGCTGGGCACCGGGCGCGACGCGCCCAATGGCGCAAGCATCGTCATGGCGATCGACCAGGCCGAGGCGGACCCCGCCGAAGTGGCCGGGCTGGAGCGGTTGTGGATTCTGTTCGACGGGGCTGACGCGGAGGAGCTGAGCCATGCCCGCGCGCAATGGAAGGCGATGTCCGCTGCCGGGGTGCATGCGGAATACTGGTCCGAGGAGAGCGGGCGCTGGACCTGCAAGGCGCAAGCGGGCGGGGCCTAGGGCGTCGCGCCCGCGCACAGCCCCTGTGATCTGATGCGGAATGGACCAGTGCCGCCCATACGCCCTATTTGCTGCCCATCTGCATACAAGGATGGATCACATGCAAAACGCTTCACTTCTTCTCGCGGCCCGCATTCTGCTGGGGCTGATCTTTGTCATTGGCGGCTTTGGCAAACTGGGCGATGTTCAGGGCTTTGGCGCCTATATGGCGACGGGCGGGATTCCGGCCGTGCTGGCCTGGCCGGTCGTTCTGTTCGAAATCGTGGCCGGTCTGGCGCTGATGGCCGGGCTGCTGACGCGGCCTGTCACGCTGGCGCTCGCGGCTTTCTGTGTCGTATCGGGTGCGCTGTATCATTTCGATCCGGCCAACCAGATGGAAATGACGCAGTTCTTCAAGAATCTCGGCCTTGCCGGCGGGTATCTGGCGCTCTTCATCTCTGGCCCCGGCGCCTGGTCGCTGGATGCAAAGACCGGGCGTGCATCGGCTGTGACTGCCTGAAGCGGGCCGCTGCCTGCGGCAGCGGTTCGGCACGCGGTGAGGCGGTTGCACCCCTGCGACGCCAGAGAAACCAGACCGTCATGCGCCGCCCGGATTCCGGGCGGCGTTCTGATGGTGCAGCGGCTCGGCGCGCGAGGGATCGTTCAGGGGCGGCGCGGATCATCATGCACCGGGCTTGTACCTGATATCGGAAGGGGGCCGCTGCCTGCGGCAGCGGCCTGGCGCAGGATCAGGCGGGGGTGCGCCCCCGTGCGGCCAGAAAAGCCAGCACCGATTGTGCCGCGCGCAGGCCGGGCGGCGGGCCGCCCTGGCCCAGACGTTCCAGTGTCAGCGCCATGGCGCGGCGCTGGTCCGCGCGGACCGCGTCATCGCCCATGACCTGTTGCAGCGCCCCGGCAATCGCGGGCGTGGTGCAGTTCCGGCCCAGGCATTCGGGGATTGCGCGCGTGTCCGATACCAGATTGACCAGCGTTACCGTGTCCAGCCGGATCAGCCGCTCGGCGATCAGGCGTGTCAGCAGGTTCAGGTCATAAGCGATCACCATGGGCGTATCGCTGGCCGCGAGTTCCAGCGAAACCGTGCCCGAGGCCGCGAGCGCCGTATGGGCCAGCGCGAAGGCCGCGCGCTTCGCGCGCGGATCGTCCACAACCTCTGCCGGAACGCGCCACTCTGCCACCTGCGCGCGCATCAATGCGGCCTGCGATGCGACGGTAGGCACCAACACCCTGTCACCCGGCCCCAGAACCTGTGCCAGCGCCGCGCCGAAGCACGGGGCGTGGCGCGTGATCTCACCCCGGCGCGAGCCGGGCAGCGCGAGGATCACGCGACCGGGCACACGCGCGCGCAGGGCCGCGATATCTGCGGGATCAGCGGGTGGTTCGGTCACGACCGGGTGGCCCACGAAATCGCAGCTCATGCCGGCGGCCTGCATAAAGGGCGGCTCGAATGGCAGGAGCGCCAGGACATGATCGACCAGCGGGGCCATTTTCGCCGCGCGGCCGGGCCGCCAGGCCCAGACCGAGGGTGCGACATAATGTACTGTGGGCAGATCGGGGCAGAGGGCACGCGCACGCGCCAGCACGCGCAGGCAGAAATCGGGGCTGTCGATGGTGATGACGACATCGGGGCGTGTGTCTGCGATGGCCTGCGCTGTCTGATGGATGCGTCGGCGCAAAAGGGCGATGCGCGGCAAGACCTCTGCCAGACCCATGACGGACAGATCCGACATGGCATAGCGCGACGTCAGGCCCGCACCCTCCATCCCCTCGCCGCCGACACCGTCAAAGCGCATATCCGGCACCAGATCGCGCAGCCCCTCCATCAGCGCGGCGCCCAGACGGTCGCCCGAGGGCTCTCCGGCGATGAGAAAGACCTTCACGCGTGTGCCCAGAGGAACAGGCCGGCCTCATCCGCGCGCGCAACCATCTCGGCGCGGTCAATCAGCAGGACAGCCCCGGCCTCGAAGGCAAGGCCGCGCAGCCCTGCGGCCTGCGCGGCTGTCACAGTCTCTGGCCCCAGCGCGGGCAGGTCGATGCGTCTGTCCTGTCCGGGTTTGGGCGCCTTGCAGAACACCCCGCCTGCGGGCAGATCGGGGCGCGTGGCGCGTAGCTCCGCCAGATGCGCCAGCATCGCATCCGTGCCCGGCAACGCCTCGAGCGCGAGGCATTGTCCGCGCGCGACCACGCAGCCCTGCCCCACATCCGCCCCCCCCATGGCCTGAAGGATCGCGAAGCCGCGCGCGGCATCGTCCTTGTCCGCCCCCCTGGGGGCATGCGTGCCCAGAACACCCGCATCCGCCACCAGATCGGGGCAGATATCCTGCGCAGCGCGCACAGTGATGCCCCATTCATCCATCAGCGCAATCACCTCGCGCAGGGTGCCGTCATCGCCCTGCTGCATCGCGGCCATGATACGCGGCAGAAGCTGCATTGTCGCAGGGTCGATCAGCGCCGGGTCAAGGCGCGGGCGGTGGACAGCGCCTGCAAAGACGGCCTCGCGGACATCCAGATCCTGCAGCCGGTCCAGGAACGGCACCAGCCGCTCCAGACGAAATACCTCGACCCCGTCGCGCGTGCGGCTGAGGCTCTGGAACCCTTCCATCTCTGCCAGCACGGGCGCGCGCCCCTCGGCGGCCAGCCGGTCGGCAAGAAGTTGCGGCAGCCGCCCCGCGCCGGAAATCAGGGCAATGCGGCTCATTTCGGGCGCAGGAAGTTACGGCCCGACTCGTCTGTGAAAAAGCGCGCAACCTGTGCGACGGCGCTGTCCGCGCCCTCATCCAGCAAAGCCTGCGCCAGATCGGACAAGGCCCCCTCGTCGCTGGCAAGCCGCTTGTAAGCCGCGCGCAGGGCCGCGATCTGCGCCCGCTCCATGCCGCGTCGTTTCAGCCCGATCAGATTCAGTCCTTGCAACTCGCCATCAGGGGCAGAGACCAGCCCGAAAGGCATCACGTCGTGAATGACCCGTGTCATCGCGCCGATCATCGCCCCTTCGCCCACGCGGATATGCTGATGCAATCCGGCGGCGGCCCCGACAATCACATCCTTCTCTATCGTGACGTGACCTGCGACAGCCGCATTCTGCGCAAGGATCACGTTGTCCCCGACCTGCGCATCATGCGCCACATGCGCGCCGGCCATGACCAGCACATTATCGCCCACACGGGTCACACCGCCCCCGCCATGCGTGCCGATATGCAACGTGGCATTCTCGCGTATGCGACAACCCGCGCCGATGATCAGACGGGTCCGTTCGCCCGCATATTTCAGATCCTGCGGCACTTCACCCACTGATGCGAAGGAAAAAACCGTGCAGTCCGGGCCGATTTCGGTCCAGCCCGTAACCAGCGCATGCGGGCGGATGGTCACATCCGCGCCCAGCGTGACTTCCGGCCCGATGATCGCAAAGGGGCCGATGGTACAGCCCGGCCCGATCTGCGCGCCCGGCTCGACAATGGCCGAAGGGTGAATCTCTGCGCTGGGATCGATCATGGCACGGTCACTCTGCGACTGAGGCGCTGGTGTCGATCATGGCGGCGAATTCGGCCTCTGCGGCGATCTCTCCATCCACTTTGGCCACACCCTCGAATTTCCAGATCTTCGTCGAGCCGCGCTTGACCTGCACATGCAACTCCAGCACATCGCCCGGCACGACCTTGCGGCGGAACTTGGCCTTGTCGATGGACATGAAATAGACCAGCGGCGCCTTGTCTCCAAAGCCCACCGACAGGCCCACCAGGACGGCCGCCGTCTGAGCCATCGCCTCGACAATGGTGACGCCGGGCATGATGGGCGCGCCTGGGAAATGGCCCTGAAAATGCGGCTCGTTGAAAGTGACATTCTTGATGCCCACTGCCGATTGCCGCGCCACCACATCGCGCACCTTGTCCACCAGCAGAAAGGGGTAGCGGTGGGGGATGATCCGCATGATGGTGGCCAGATCGGCCTGCGTGGGCGTTTGGTCAGTCATGGAGCATCCTTTTGCTTGACGGCCGGGCGGGCAGCCTGTCCCGATGCGCGCCCGTCTAGCAAGCGGTTCCAGCGCTGGCAAGGCGCGCAGGCCCATGGCGGGTGGCAACACGGCCGACGGGGCCGGCGGGCCGGCCCTGACAGGAAATGTCGCAATGCCCGGATACCGGCGGCGCGCTGCCGCCCGCATCCTAATGCGCTGAGTCGGCCCTGGCCGCTTCACGGACAGCGCGCGCGCTGACCGGGCCCAGAACCGTATCGGCCAGTTCCAGCACGGCCTGCAGTTCTGACGAGTCCTGTGCCGCGTCGATCTGGTCCATGAAATACTGCGCAAGGGTGGCCGCGCGCGATGCCTTGCGGACACGGGCCGCGCGGAACTCTTCCTCATCCACGATCACCGAGCCCGTGATGCCGGCCATCTCGCGCACGCGCTCCAGCCGCTCTTCGGTACAATCCAACAGCCCCGCCAGCGCGTGGACCTTGCCCATGTCAACGGTCTTGCCCAGATAGTCATAGGCGCCATTGCCGGACATGCGCAGAACCCGGTCCATGCGCGGGTCCACCACGGCAATCACATCGGTGATCCCCGATTCGATGGCATATTCCAGTGCGCCAAGACTCAGTTCACAGGTTGCATGGGCGATCGTGCCCGCCCCGCGTCCGCGGGCCAGACGATCCGTATCGACACAGAAACGCGTCGCTTCCCAGATCGTGGGCGAGCGCACGGGCGGCTGCCCGTCCAGGATGTCCGAAAAGACATCCGACAGCATATGCGGCCCCATCGTCTGCAAGGCCCGCACGCAGGAGATCACGCGGCCATCGTCGTCCAGCCCGATGATATAGGCCGGATCAAGGTCATCGAAACAATCCCGTTCCTTGCCGTCGCGGATATCCACCTCCCAGCCCAGGCGTTCGCCAAAAACGCGGGCGCGCAGGCGGTACATGTCATCAAGGATATCGGTAAATTCATGTCGATTCAGTGCATCTACAATGAGGATCATTGGTGTGCGCTCCGGATTTGATATACTGTTGAGAGTATAAAACCACACACGATCAACCTGTGGTATTGTGGAAATCCCGTAGGCCGTGCGGCGATGCGCAGAAACGCCGCGCACAGGCGAAAACCCGCCATGGGCGGGGATGCGGGGGCGGATCCGGTTCAGATGGGGTAGATGACGCGCAGCCCGATGGCGCGGCCCACGGCCTGCGCCGTGTTCAGCGCACCCAGCTTGGCGCGGGCCGAGCGCAGATGAACTTCAACGGTGCGACTGGACAGGTTCAGGATATCGGCGATGTCCTGTTGCGACTTGCCCGCCGCTGTCCATTGCAGGATTTCCTTTTCACGGTCCGACAGCGTAGGCTGGCGAATGCGTTGCAGCACCTGCCCGCTGCGCAGCACATCATCATGCAGTTGCGCGGCCATCAGTTGCACCTGCTGCATGATCTCGCGTTTCTGCGCGGCCCATTCGACGTCCGAACACCTTCGCGCCAGGGTCAGCACGCCCCGATCGCCAAAGGCCCCGCGGATCGGCACGCTCAGTCCGGTCTGCGGGATCGCGAAATCCGAGGCATCGCGAAACACCTCTGCATAGCCGTCCATGTTGCGCAGGCGCGACCAGTCCACCGGTGCCACGGCATGCACGGCGCGGGTCAGCGTGGGGTCGCGCATATGATGGCCCTGCGACAGGTAATGCGCGCGCCATTCCTCAGGGTACGTGGTCAGCCCGACCAATTCGCCATTGATGGTGGTGTTGGACGCATAGCAGGCATATTCGACACCAAGATCGGCGCAGATCTCGCGCATGCGGGCGGTGATGCCTTCCGCATCCGGCCCCAGGTTGCCCAGATCGACAGGTCTGTCTGCCATGCCCGTCTCTTCTCGTTCGGATGCAAGGCGCAGCAGTCTGGGGTCACCTCAGGTTGCTTCGATACCGGCCTCGCAAATCTGGAAAAAAACATAACGTCCGTATGAAAACGGCGTGAAAACACACCCATACGCAAATGTGACTATAACGCAGGGTATGGAAAAGGCCAAGCCGCAACCTGTGGTTGCCGCAAAACTGGTGAACGCGCAGCGCGGTTTCGCCCGCTTGCACTCGGTTTGCTGGTGACCTAGAGGGGTTTTCATGGACAGCACGAAGATTGAGGCTCTGTTTACCCGTTCGGATGGACAGTATCTGTGCGCCCGCTGGGGGCGGCCCATCGTGCCGGTGGTGTTCGGGGTGGATGATTCGACCCTGGGCACGGTCAAGGGCGCAGTCGAGGCCGTGGTGGCGCTGGCCGGGCACCGCATGGCCGAAACCGATCCGGAACTTGGCGCAAATCTTATGGTCTTCTTCTTCCGCGACTGGGACGAGCTGCCCGCTGTGCCGCATCTGGACCGGCTGGTCGAGGGGCTGGTGCCGCTGGTCGCACGGCTGAAAGCGGCCGATGCCAACCAGTATCGCGTCTTCCGCTTTGACGAGGACGGCGCGATCAAGGCCGCTTTCGTGTTCATCCGCATGGATGATGCGCTCTCGGACGTGCCTGCCGAAACGCTCGCCCTGTCACAAGCGGTTCAGGTGATTCTGCTGTGGTCGGACACGGCATTCACCGACCGTTCGGCGCTGGCGGTGGCCGGGGACAAGACCATCCTGCGCCCGGACATCGGCGCGCTGATCCGCGCGGCCTATGATCCGGTCATGCCCGCAGTCGCCACTGACCCCGCCCATGCCCTGCGCCTTGGTGCACGGATCAGCGCGCATTAAACGATTGATAATCCCCCGCGGCTAACCTGGCGATGTTTATTTCCCCACGCGGGGCGCGCGCAGGACAGGTTGACCCATGGCATATGCAAGAATTTACTTCGAGAACCCGCAAACCGGCCAGATGAAAGAAGCCCCTGTCGGGTTTTCCTGGACAGTGTTGTTCTTCAACGCGCTTCCGCCGCTCTTTCGCGGACATTGGGCGGGATTTGCCATTCTTGCCATCTGCGCCTTGCTCAGTTTCGGGCTGTCGGGGCTTGTGTTCATGTTCATCTATAACCGGATGTATATTCGCCATCTGATTTCCGAAGGGTACAAGGCGCGCAATGCCTCTGCCGATCTGGATTTCCTGCAACAGCGGCTGAACCTGCCCCTGCCCCGGCTGGCCTGAGTCGCATGCCAGCCGGGCGCATGTCGCTCAGCCTGTCGGCATGATCACCATTTCGGGCAGGTTCGCGCGTTCGGGCCGGGTCAGCGCGAAGCGCACAGCCTCGGCAATATCTTCGGGTTTCAGCTTGTCGGGCTTGGGTTCGGCGAAAAAGGGCGTATCCACCATGCCCGGCGCGATCAGCGTGCAGCGCCCGCCCCATTCGCGCATTTCCTGCGCCATGTTGCCCGCATAGCCCTGTACAAACCATTTGCTGGCCCCGTAGATCGAGCCCGGAATATGGACCTTGCCCGCGACCGAGCCTGTGAGCACCAGATGCCCCCTGGTCTTGCGCAATTCAGGGATGCTGGCGCGGGTGGTGTAGAGCAGCGCCATGATGTTCAGATCGATCATGCGGCGCCATTCCTCGGGGTCGCCCGCTTCAGTCCCCGGTGTGTCGAGCCCCTTGCCCGCATTGGCGAAACTCGCATCCAGCCGCCCGAACTGCGCAACCAGCGTCGCGATGGCGTCCTGTTGCGCGCCCAGATCGGTCACATCCCCCGGCAGGGCCAGCGCCGCATCGCCCAGATCCTGCGCCAGCGCCTGCAACTTGTCGCGGCTGCGCGCCATCAGGCCCACGCGCCAGCCCTCGGCCACCATCGCGCGTGCGGTCGCCTCGCCAATCCCGGTCGAGGCGCCAGTAATGAACACTGTCTTTGCGTCTGACATGTCAGACCTCCTTGATGTGTGTTTGCGTTGGGGCAGCACCTATGATGGGTCGCGCCAAGTGCAAGCCTTGCCCGCCCGCCCCGGCTGTGGCACCCCTGCGCGCGACGCAACGGCAGGACGGCCCCGCAGATGACCCACACCCACCCCATCCGCGTCTATTACGAGGATACCGACCTTGCCGGCATCGTCTATTATGCCAATTACCTGAAATTCATCGAACGCGCCCGGTCCGAATGGGTGCGCGCGCTGGGGCTGGACCAGCGCGCTATGAAAGCGCGCGGCGACGGGGTGTTTGCCGTGCGCAGGCTGGTGGCGGACTATCGCGCGCCCGCACGCTTCGATGATCTGCTGACCGTCACGACCACGCTGCACAGCCTTACCCGCGCGCGGCTGGTGCTGGATCAGCGTGTTCTGCGCGCGGACCAGCCCCTGTTCGAGGCCGAAGTCACACTGGTCTGCCTGGCAGAGTCCGGCCGCCCCAGGCCCCTGCCCCGCGCGCTTTTGGACGCAGTCGGCGAAATTCCGTCGCGATAAGGCCATTGTGTAACGCGCTTGTGTTGGTCAGGCGCTTGTCTTGATGTATGCTCTGCGCCAAAGCCGCCATCAGAGCGGCCTTCCGAGTGCAGGACATCAAGGCAGAAACATGGACCCCACGACCCTGACCACAACGCAGGAGATCGATTTCTCGCTGCTGGCGCTGTTTGCGCGTGCGACCCTGACAGTGCAACTGGTCATGATCAGCCTGATCCTGGCCTCGTTCTGGTCCTGGGGCATCATCATCCAGAAACTGATCCTGTACCGGCGCGCCCGCGCCGAGGCGCAGGATTTCGAGGCGGCCTTCTGGTCGGGCGAACCGCTGGACGAGCTGTATGACCAGATCGGCCCCGCGCCCGCCACCCCGCCCGAGCGGGTCTTTGCGGCAGGCATGACCGAATGGCGTCGTTCGCACCGGCCCGATGGCGCGCTGATCCCCGGCGCCGTGGCGCGGATCGACCGGTCGATGGATGTCGCCATCGAAAAGGAATCGCGCCAGTTGACGGGGGGGCTGACCTTTCTGGCCTCGGTCGGCTCTGCCTCGCCCTTTATCGGGCTGTTCGGCACGGTCTGGGGGATCAAGCACGCGTTCGAGGAAATCGCGCTCGCGCAATCCACAAACCTCGCCGTGGTCGCCCCCGGCATTGCCGAGGCGCTGCTGGCCACCGGTCTTGGGCTCCTGGCCGCGATCCCGGCCACGATCTTCTACAACAAGCTGACGGATGACAGCGACGCCATCGTGTCGGGCTTCGAGGCCTTTGCCGATGAGTTCAACACCATCCTGTCACGGCAACTGGACGCGGCCTGACCCATGGGTGCGCAACTGATGAAGAAGAGCGGGGGCACAGGGCGGCGCAGACGGCGCGGCGGGGCCGCGCGCATGTCCGAGATCAACGTCACGCCCTTTGTCGATGTGATGCTGGTGCTGCTGATCATCTTCATGGTGGCCGCACCCATGCTGACCGTTGGCGTGCCGATCGAGTTGCCGCGCACCTCCGCCGGGGCGCTGCCCGGCGATCAGGAGGAACCTCTGTCGATCACGCTCAGCAATGATGGCAGCGTGATGATCATGTCGTCCGAAGTGGACCCCAATCAGCTTATCCCGCAACTGCGCGCCATTGCCGCTGAGCGGCGCGACAACAGGGTGTTTTTGCGCGCGGACGGGGCCATCCCGTATGAGCGGGTGGTGCAGATCATGGGCGCGCTGAATTCGGGCGGGTTCAACAATATCGGTCTGGTGACCGATGAGGGCGGGCCGCGTTTCGACGGCTCGTCGAACTGAAACTTGGGGAAACAGGGCCGCATCTGAGGCATGCCAAGCGCCAGCGATCTCTGGGCACGGATGGATACCGGGCAGAAAGTCTCGGGGGTGGCCCATATCGGGCTGATCCTCTGGGTGATGCTGTTCGATATCTTCAGCGCGCCCGACGATGCCGCAAGCGTGGCGATCAGTGACGTGTCGCTGATCTCGGCGCAGGATTTCGCGGCGCTCAGCACCCCCTCGGCCCCGCCGCCTGCCGCGCCCGAGCCAGAACCGGAACCTCAGCCACAGCCACAACCCGAACCGCAGCCCGAGCCGGAACCCCAGCCGCAGCCCGATCCAGAGCCGCAGCCGGAACCCCAGCCGCAGCCGGAACCGGCGCCCGAACCGGAACCGGCGCCCGAACCGGAAATCACCGCGCCCTCGACCGGCGTGATCTTTTCGCCTGCACCCAGCCCCGGCGCCAGCCAGCGCCCGCGCCCGCGTGATGTGGACCGCGTGGCCCCCGATCCGACCGAGGCCCCGCCAGAGACTGCGCAAGAAGATCTTGCCGCCCAGCCCCCCAGCGCGTCCGAAGACGATGCCGAGGCCACCCCCCTGCCCGAAGAGGAACAGGCCGAGACTGCACCGCCAGAGGCCACGACCGAAATCGTGACCGAAGCGACCGAGACGGACGACGCGCCCACCGAACGCGCCGCTGCCGCCCCCACGGTCAGCGACCGCCCGCGCACGCGCCCCGAACGCCCCACCCCGCCCGCACCGACCGAAACGGCCGAGGCCCCCACCCCCGAGCCAGAGCCGACACCCACGCCAGAACCCGAACCCGCCACCCCCAGCGCGGATATCGAGCAGGCGCTTGCCGATAGTCTGTCGGAGGCGCTGTCAGAACAGATCGGCACCGGATCGACCCCGTCCGCATCGGCGGCGCTGTCGTCATCCGAGGCGGACGCCCTGCGCCTGGCCATCCAGCAATGCTGGAATATCGGCGTGCTGTCGACCGATGCGCAGCAGGTGACTGTGACAGTGGGCTTTTCCATGACGCCCGATGCCCGGCACGAACAGGGCTCTATCCGGATCGTATCTGCTTCGGGCGGGACCGAGACTGCCCGGCAGCAGGCATTTGACGCCGCCCGCCGTGCGATCATACGGTGCGAAGGCGACGGCTATGGACTGCCCCGCGACAAATACGATTCATGGCGCGATATCGAAATCACGTTCAACCCCGAAGGGATGAGGCTACGATGACCCGGCTTTTCGTGTATCTGACTGCGCTGCTGGCGCTGATTGGCGCGCTGTCCACGGCGCAGGCCCAACCGCTGCGGCTGCAGATCACCGAAGGGGTGATCGAGCCGATGCCCTTCGCCGTGCCCGGTTTCGTGCCGGAAAACAGCGCCGGCAACGAATATGCCCAACCGCTGGCGCGGGTCGTGGCATCCAATCTGACCAATACCGGCCTGTTCCGCGAGGTGCCGCGCGATGCGCATATTGCCCGCGTGTCGAGTTTCGATGCCTCGGTCAGCTATTCGGACTGGCGCGCGATCAATGTGCAGGCGCTGATTACCGGCGCGGTTGAAGTGTCGGGCAACCGCATGACCGTGAAGTTCCGGCTGTTCGATGTGACATCGGGCCAGCAGATGGGCGAGGGGATGCAGTTTTCGGGCAGCACGGCCAACTGGCGGCGCATGGCGCACAAGGTGTCGGACGCTGTCTATAGCCGGATCACGGGCGAAGATGGGTATTTCGACAGCCGCGTGGTCTTTGTCGCCGAGAGCGGGCCGCGCGCGGACCGGACCAAGCGGCTGGCGATCATGGATCAGGATGGCGAGAATGTGCAGGTGCTGACAGACGGGCGCGCGCTGGTTATCGCGCCCCGCGTGTCGCCGGACGGGACACGCGCCGTTTACACCACATATGAAACGGGCGCACCGCGCATCGCGCTGATGGACCTGGCCTCGGGGCAGCGTCAGCTTGTGGGTGACATTCCCGGCGCGATGACCTTCTCGCCGCGCTTTTCGCCCGATGGGCGGTCGCTGGTGTTTTCCGCCGCGCGCGGCGGCAATACGGACCTCTATCGGCTGGATCTGGGATCAGGGCAGATGACGCAGCTCACGGCATCCTCGTCCATCGCGACCAGCCCCAGCTTTTCACCCGATGGCCGCCAGATCACCTTTGAATCCGATCGCTCGGGCACCAGCCAGATCTATGTGATGCCCGCCACCGGGGGCGAGGCGCAGCGCATCAGCTTTGGCCAGGGGCGCTATTCGACGCCCGTCTGGTCGCCGCGCGGCGATCTGATCGCCTTTACCAAATCGCATGCGGGCCGCTTCCATATCGGGGTGATGCGCACGGACGGGTCCGAGGAGCGGCTGCTCACGGCTTCGTTTCTTGACGAGGGTCCGACCTGGGCCCCCAATGGCCGCGTGGTGAAGTTCACACGCGAAGCACGCGGCGGCGACCCCGCCATATATTCCGTCGATATCACGGGGCGTAATCTGCGTCGCGTTCCCACTCCGGGGCCCGCCTCTGACCCGGCCTGGGGCCCGCTTCTGCCCTGACCTGTATACTGCATCATCACACCCTGAGGGATAGACTGACATGAACCTGACCACAAAAACACTTCTGGTTCTTGCCGCGCTTGCGCTGGCCGCCTGTAACAACCCGCGCGGGGGGGGCGGTTTTGGCGCCGATGGCGACGGCTTTGGCAATGGCAATGGCTTCAACGATGGCGGCATCACATCGGGCTCGCTGGGCGACCCGAATGATCCCAATTCGATCGCGCATTTCCAGCAGCGGATCGGGGATCGCGTGTTCTTCACGACCGACAGTTCGTCGCTGACCGAAGAAGGCCGCTCCACGCTGAGCGCGCAGGCGCGCTGGCTGTCGGCCAATCCGCAATTCGACATCGTCATCGAGGGCCATGCCGACGAACGCGGCACCCGCGAATACAACGTCAGCCTGGGCGAACGCCGCGCCTCTGCCACCATGCAATACCTGATCTCGCAGGGTGTCAGCTCCAACCGGATGCGCACGGTCAGCTATGGCAAGGAACGCCCGGTCGAGGCCTGCCCCGAGCAGCGCTGCTGGGATCTGAACCGTCGCGCGGTGACCACCATCGCGGGCGGTGGGCGGACAAGCTGATGCGGGCCACGCTGCGCGCCGCATTTCTGGGCGCCGTCCTTGTGACGGCGCCTGCCGCCCATGCCGACAGCGTGGCCGAACTGCGATCCGAGTTGCAGGCGCTCAGCGGGGTCGTGGCCGAACTGGCGCGCGAGCTGTCCTCGGGCGAGGCAGCGGAGCAGCCCGATTTCGACGGCAGCGTGATCGAGCGGGTCGAGCGTATCCGCGAGGAGCTGGCGCGCCTGACCGGGCGCACCGAAGAGCTTGAGTTCCGCATCCGCCGCGCGATTGACGAGGCCAGCAACCGGCTGGGCGATCTGGAATTCCGCCTGACCGAGCTTGAAGGCGGCGATCCAAGCGAATTGCCGACCCCCCGCCCGCTGGGCGGCGGGGCCGAGAGTACCGAGCCGATGCCGGAACTGGCCGCGGGCGAGCGCATTGCTTTTGACGAGGCGCGCGAACTGGCCGAAGCGGGCGATCATGATGCTGCCGTCGATGCGCTGTCAGATTTCCTCGATCTCTATCCCGGCAGCCCGCTGGGCACTGATGCCAGCATGTTGCTGGCCGAAACCCATCGCGCGCGCGGGTCGGAATCCGATGCGGCGCGCACCTATCTCAACCTCTATCTCGCAGATACCGAGGGCGAGGCCGCCCCCCGCGCCCTGCTGGCGCTGGGGCAGTCGCTGGGCCGTCTGGACCAGCGCGAGGAAGCCTGTGTCATGTTCGACGAGCTGACCGAACGCTTTCCCGACAGCACCGAAGCCGCCGAGGCAGGCAGCGCCCGCGCGGAGCTTGGCTGCCCATGAGCGTTTCTGCCCGCTTCGCGTGGGCGATGGCGGGGTGTGACCCCGGCCTCGCCCCCCTCGGGCTGGCCGTCTCTGGCGGCGGGGATTCCATGGCGCTGATGCATCTGGCCGCCGACTGGGCGGACGGGCGCGCACTGCATGTCGCCACCATCGACCACGGCTTGCGCGCAGACTCAGCGACAGAGGCCGCATCGGTGGCGCGCGCTGCGCGCGCGCTCGGCCTGTCGCATACCATCTTGCACTGGACCGGCTGGGACGGGCGCGGCAATCTGCAACAGGCCGCGCGCGATGCACGGCGGCACTTGCTGGCGGGTTGGGCGCGCGATGCGGGGCTGGGGGCCATCGCGCTCGGCCATACCCAGGACGATCAGGCCGAAACAGTGCTGCTGCGTCTGGCGCGCGGGTCGGGCGTGGACGGGCTGGCGGCCATGGCACCGCGCACCAAGGCCCACGGCATTCAATGGCTGCGCCCGTTGCTGGGGCATTCGCGGGCAGAGCTGCGCGACTGGCTGCGCGCGCGGGGGCTGGGCTGGGTGGATGATCCGTCCAATGACAACCCCGATTTCGACCGCATCAAGGCCCGGCGCATTCTGACAGAGCTTGCGCCACTGGGCATGAGCGCTGCGCGGCTGGCGCGCAGCGCGCAGCACATGCAGGACGCCCGTGATGTGCTGGAGCGCGCCGCTGAAGATGCCGCGCAGGGCGTGATGCGCCTGGATCATGGCGATATCGTCTTTGACGCTCCGGCGCTTGACGCCCTGCCGCGCGACACGCGCGACAGGCTGGTGACGCGCGCACTGTGCGCCATCGCCTCGCGCCCCTACCGCCCCCGGCTGCGCGCGCTGCATGAGGCGCTGGCCGTGCGCAAGGCTACGCTGCATGGCTGCCTGCTGACGCGCAAATCCGGCTGCCTGCGCATCACGCGCGAGGCGCAGGCCGTGGCCGGCTTGCGCGCACCGCTGCACGCTCGCTGGGACCAGCGCTGGCGCATCCTTCCGCCGCGACGGCCCCTGCCCGACAGGCTGGAAATCGGCGCATTGGGCGCGCAGGGCCTGCAGCAGTGCCCGGACCGCGCCGACTGGTGCCTGCCCCGCCCGTCGCTTCTGGCCAGCCCCGCGATCTGGGACGGCGCGCGGCTTATCGCCGCGCCACTGGCCGGAATGGGCAAGGATTGGCGCGCAGTGCTGTCCGACTCACCGATTGTTGCCTGAGTGGCTGGCGTATTCGCATTGAATGTTGTGCCGTAATCGTTATCTATGACTTAAGTTCCCGGTGCCCATTAGCGGCTCCGAACCACCGACAAGAGGAGAAGCGCGTGGGCAACGCACGAAATTTCGCCTTCTGGATCGTGCTGTTTCTGTTGATGATCATGCTCTTCAACATGTTCAGCGGCGGACAGAACCAGACCTCGTCCAGCTCGGTCAATTATTCCGAGTTCATCGACCGACTGGACCGTGATGAGGTCACGCGCGTCACCATTGACGGCGAACGCGTGGTGTTTACCGGCAGCGACGGGCAGCAATACTCCACTGTCCGCCCCGATGACAGCAATCTGACCCAGCGCCTGCTGGATGCCGGTGTCCCGATCGAGGCGCGGCCCCAGCAGCAATCGGGCTTCCTGTCCACGCTGATGCTGTGGCTGCCCTTCCTGCTGCTCATCGGTGTCTGGATCTATTTCATGAACCGCATGCAGGGCGGCGGTCGTGGCGGCGCGATGGGGTTCGGCAAATCCAAGGCGAAACTGCTGACCGAAAAGCAGGGCCGCGTCACCTTTGACGAGGTTGCGGGCATTGATGAAGCCAAGGACGAGCTGGAAGAGATCGTCGAGTTCCTGCGTAACCCGCAGAAATTCAGCCGCCTTGGCGGGCAGATCCCGAAAGGCGCGCTGCTGGTGGGTCCTCCGGGCACGGGCAAGACGCTGCTGGCACGCGCAATCGCGGGTGAAGCGGGCGTGCCCTTCTTCACCATCTCGGGGTCGGATTTCGTGGAGATGTTCGTGGGTGTCGGTGCATCCCGTGTGCGCGACATGTTCGAACAGGCCAAGAAGAACGCGCCCTGTATCGTGTTCATCGACGAGATCGACGCCGTGGGCCGGTCGCGTGGCGTGGGCTATGGCGGCGGCAATGACGAGCGCGAACAGACGCTGAACCAGCTTCTGGTCGAGATGGACGGGTTCGAGGCCAATGAAGGCATTATCATCGTCGCGGCCACCAACCGCCCCGACGTGCTGGACCCCGCGCTGCTGCGCCCCGGCCGCTTCGACCGTCAGGTGCAGGTCCCGAACCCCGATATCAAGGGCCGCGAACGCATCCTGGGCGTCCATGCCCGCAAGGTGCCGCTGGGGCCGAATGTGGACCTGCGCATCATCGCCCGCGGCACGCCCGGTTTCTCGGGCGCGGATCTGGCGAACCTCGTGAACGAGGCCGCGCTGATGGCCGCGCGTTCAAACCGGCGTTTCGTGGTGATGGATGATTTCGAGAACGCCAAGGACAAGGTCATGATGGGGGCCGAGCGCCGCTCCATGGTCATGACCGAGGATGAGAAGAAGCTGACTGCCTATCACGAGGCCGGGCATGCCGTGGTGGGGATCCATGTCCCCGAGCATGACCCGATCCACAAGGCAACCATCATCCCGCGCGGTCGCGCGCTGGGGCTGGTGCTGTCGCTGCCCGAACGGGACCAGCTTTCCGTCAGCTACCGCAAATACAAGTCCAAGATCGCGATGGCGATGGGCGGGCGCGTGGCCGAGGAACTGGTCTTTGGTGCCGATGCGGTCACCTCGGGCGCGGCCAGCGACATCCAGCAGGTCACCAAGATCGCCCGCGCCATGGTCACGCAATTCGGTTTTGATGAAGAACTCGGCTATGTCGATTATGCCAATGAACAGCAAAGCTATCTGGGCAGCATGGGCGGCGGGCGCAGCCATGCCGAACTGACCCAGAAGCAGATCGACGACAAGGTGCGCGATCTGGTCAATGAAGGCTATGAGACCGCCAAGCGCATCCTGACCGAGCATCGCGACGAACTGGAAAACCTGGCGCTGGGTCTCTTGGAATACGAAACCCTGACAGGCGAGGATGTCAAACGCGTCATGCGCGGCGAAAAGCTGCGGCAGGGCGATGATGATGACGACAATTCCAAGCCCAGCACACCGTCGGTCGCCTCCATCCCCAAGACGCGCGGGCGCAAGCGCGGCTCCGAGGACGATGGCGGGATGGAGCCTGAACCCTCCACGTGATCTGAGATCCAGACCCAGAACCGGGCAGGCGCCATGACGGGCGCCTGCCTGTTTCATTTCGGGAAGGGGGCCTCAGATATCGACTGCCGTCGTCTCAACCACTGTGCGCAGCGCAAAGGACGATTGCATCTGCGTCACCCCCGGCAGGCGGCTCAGATACCGGCGATGGATGCGCGCGAAATCCTCGGCATCGGCGGCCACCACTTTCAGCAGGTAATCCGCGCTGCCCGCCATCAGATGGCATTCCAGCACATCGGGCACCCGCGCCACTTCGCGCTCGAACGCATCCAGCACCTCATCGCGCTGCCCCGACAGCGTGATCTCGACATAGACGATCGTGGCCCGCCCGATCTGCCGCAGATCCAGCCGTGCGTGATAGCCCGCGACCACGCCCGCCGATTCCAGCCGCTGCACGCGCCGGTGACAGGCCGAGGGCGACAGGTTGATCTGCTCGGCCAGATCGGCATTGGACACCCGGCCCTGCCGCTGCAGCGCCCGCAGGATGCGCCTGTCAGTCTCATCTAGCTGCATCGCAGCGCAACCTCCTTCGTCATAAGGGCTTTATGCCGCACAATCCTGCGTCCAGATGCCGGTTTTCCCGCGCAACTGTCAAGGAAATCCCCCAGCAGACAAGATATCCTGCCAGAGGACGCAGGAGGAGGACACCATGCTGATCGGATGCCCGAAGGAAATCAAGCCACAGGAATTTCGCGTGGGCCTGACGCCCAATGCGGCGCAAGAGGCCATCAGCCATGGCCATCAGGCAATGGTCGAACGCGGCGCAGGCGCGGGGGCCGGGTTCGATGACGCGGATTATACCGCCGTGGGCGCGCAGGTCGTGGACAGTGCCGCTGAAGTGTTTGCCCGCGCCGAGATGATCGTCAAAGTCAAGGAACCCCAGGCCTCGGAACGCGCGCAACTGCGCGAGGGGCAGCTTCTGTTCACCTATCTGCACCTCGCCCCCGACCCCGACCAGACGCGCGACCTGCTCGCCTCGGGCGTCACTGCCATCGCCTATGAAACCGTGACCGACCGGGCAGGCGGCCTGCCCCTCCTCGCGCCGATGTCCGAGGTCGCGGGCCGGCTGGCCCCGCAGGTGGGCGCATGGTCGCTGCAAAAGGCCAATGGCGGGCGCGGTGTGCTGATGGGCGGCGTGCCGGGCGTGGGGCCTGCCAATGTCGTCGTCATCGGGGGTGGCGTGGTCGGCACCCACGCCGCGCGCGTGGCCGCCGGGATGGGCGCGGATGTCACTGTCCTCGACATGTCGCTGGCGCGGCTGCGCTATCTTGATGATGTCTTCTCGGGCCAGTTTCGCACGCGCCATGCGTCGCGCGGGAACACGGCAGACATGGTGGCCAATGCCGATATGGTCATCGGCGCCGTGCTCATCCCCGGCGCGGCGGCCCCCAAACTCATCAGCCGTGCGCAGCTTGGCCAGATGAAACCCGGCGCCGTGCTGGTCGATGTCGCCATCGATCAGGGCGGCTGTTTCGAAACGTCACGCCCCACTACCCATGCCGACCCGATCTACGAGGTCGATGGCATCGTGCATTACTGCGTGGCCAACATGCCAGGCGCCGTCGCGCGCACCGCCACCATCGGGCTGGGCAACGCGACCATGCCGCATCTGCTGGCACTCGCCGACAAGGGCTGGCGCCAGGCCTGCGAGGATGACCCCCATCTGCGTGACGGGCTGAACACCCATGCCGGACATCTGACCTATTACGCCGTGGGCAAGGCGCTCGGGATCGATGTCCTGTCCCCGGCCAAGGCGCTCAAGCTCTGACCCGGCGGCAGGGCGCCCCCCCCTGCTTCATCTTGCCAGAAATACTCAAGACCCCCATCTGCAGCCCGGCACCCCCGCACAAGGGGCGCCGGTCAGCCCGATTTCTTCATGCGCTTTACATTCACATCTTGCAATATGTCTAGAATAGTCTATATTGCCCTCAGACAGCCACAGGAGAGTTCCATGTCACCCGAAGTTACCGCCTTTTTCGACCAGGATACCTTTACCATCACCTATGTCGTGCGCGACCCGAATGGCACATCCTGCGCCATCATCGATTCGGTGCTGGATTTCGATTATGCCTCCGGGCACACCTCGACCAAATCCGCAGATGAGGTCATCGCCTTTGTGAAGGACAAGGGCTACCGCGTCGAGTGGCTGCTGGAGACGCATGTCCATGCCGACCACCTCTCCGCCGCGCCCTATCTGCAAGACCAGCTTGGCGGCAAGATCGGCATAGGCCGCAATATCACGGTCGTGCAGGACACATTCGGCAAGGTCTTTAACGCAGGCACCGAATTCGAGCGCGATGGCAGCCAGTTCGACCAGCTCTTTTCCGAGGGCGATCAGGTCCATATCGGCCAGTTGCGCGTCGATGTGATGCACACGCCCGGTCATACACCTGCCTGTCTGACCTATGTCATCGGCGATGCCGCTTTTGTGGGCGATACGCTCTTCATGCCCGATTTCGGCACCGCGCGCTGCGATTTTCCCGGCGGCTCGGCAGACATGATGTGGGATTCGGTGCAGAAGATCCTTTCACTGCCCGAAGCGACCCGCATCTTCGTGGGCCATGACTACAAGGCCGAAGGCCGCGACACCTATGCCTGGGAAACCACCGTGGGCGAACAAAAGGCCGCCAACAAGCATGTGGGTGCGGGCGCCACGAAAGAGGATTTCGTCAAGGCGCGCACCGAACGCGATGCCCAGCTTGGCATGCCCCGGCTGATCGTGCCTTCGCTGCAGGTCAATATGCGCGCAGGCAAGATGCCAGAGGCCGAAGATAACGGCACTGTCTATCTCAAGGTGCCCGTCAACACGCTCTGAGGCGCAACACGCTGCGAAACCAGGGCAGCCGGGATGCGCAGCATCCCGGCCTGCTCAAAGGAAAGGACACAAGACATGATACCCATGGACTGGATCTGGGGCCTCGTCGGGGGGCTGATGATCGGCACTGCGGCGGCCATCTTTCTGCTCGGGAACGGGCGGATCATGGGCGCGAGCGGGCTGATCGGCGGGCTGGTGGACCGCTCGGGCTGGGGCAACTGGCCCGAGCGCGCGGCGTTCCTTGCCGCGCTGGTCGCCGTGCCTGCGCTGATGCTGCCGCTCTATAACGTGCCGGTCAGCACCAATATCACCTCCAACCTCGGCATTGTCATTGCGGGTGGCCTGCTGGTCGGCATCGGCACGCGGCTGGCCAATGGCTGCACCTCGGGGCACGGGGTCTGCGGCATCTCGCGCTTCTCGTTGCGCGGCATTGTCGCGACAGTTTTCTATCTGCTTGCGGGCGGGATCACGATGGTTCTGTTCCGCCACATGCTGGGGGTGATCTGATGACACGTATTCTGATAGCGGCCCTTTCTGGCGGGCTGTTCGGCGCGGGGCTTCTGGTCTCGGGCATGACCGACACGACCAAGGTGCAGGGCTGGCTGGATGTCTTCGGCGCCTGGGACCCGACGCTGGCCTTCGTGCTGGGGGGTGCGATCCTGCCGATGATGCTGGCCTGGCACCTGACCACACGGCGCGAGCGTGCACTCAGTGGTGAATCCTTTCCCGCGCGGCCCGACCCGCGGCTGGGGCATAATCTGGTCGTCGGCTCGGTCCTGTTCGGGGCCGGCTGGGGGCTGGTTGGTCTGTGCCCGGGCCCGGCGTTGGCGTCGCTCAGTTGGGGCGGCACCGGGGGCGTGACCTTTCTTCTGGCCATGATCGCCGGTATGCTGGTCGCCAAACCCATTCGCCTGCGCATCGATCAGATCGCAGCCGCCTGACCGGAGCCTGCCCATGGATATTCGCCCCCTGACCGAGGATTACGCCGTCTCGCCCCAGATCAGCCCCGAAGATGTCGCCCAGATCGCGGCGGCGGGCTATACGACGCTGGTCTGCAACCGGCCCGATGCCGAGAATCCGCCAGAGCTGCAGGTCGCGGCCATTCGCGACGCAGCCGAGGCGGCCGGGCTGCGCTTTGTGGACAACCCGGTGGTGGGCGGCGCGATCTCGCTTGACAATGTCAGCGCGCAGGGCCGTGCGATCACCGACAGTGCGGGGCCGGTTCTGGCCTATTGCGCGTCAGGCAATCGCAGCTCGATCGTCTGGGCGCTGGCCCATGCCGGGCAACGCCCGACAGATGAGCTGATCGCGGTTCCCGCGCGCCATGGCTACCGGCTGGAGCCGTTTCGCCAGACAATCGAACAACTGGCCAAGCAATAACCGGGCGCGCGGGGATACCCGCGCGCCGCGCATCCCCGGCACCTCCGCCACTGCGCAAAGGCGCCTGCAGCAGCTTTATGGCTGTTGCAACAGGCAGAATTGCGCGCCGAGGACCCTTCGTTTTCTTCCCGATCAGAGGCAGAACATGCCTCGCGTCCTCAGCGAAGGCGGGTGGCGATGTCGGGCATAGCGACCGCGCCCCTCAGAGCTGGGCGATTGGCGGCGCCCTGCAATGGATGCAGGCCGCAGCTTCGTTCATATCAGGCCGCGCGCGCGATTCCCTGCGCGCGCCCCCCGTTCAGCGGCTGCTTTGCTGTGCATAGGGCACCGCCAGTGCCCCTGTGCCTGCTGTTGCCTGCCACCCGAGACACTGGCCCCGAACCGGTGGACTCACCGTGAAAGAGGGTGCGGCCTCGCACGTCCGTATGCGGCCCATCGGCGCTTCACGGGCTACCCCCGTAAGCGCCCGCTAACCGCGCCGCCTATTGCGGTTTATCCGGACCTTCTGGCGTCGGGTCCTCCGACGACCCTGCACCCGATTCGTCCGCATGGACCGTGTCGGGTGCGTCATCCGATGACCCCGCATCAGCCCCGTCCGCCGCGCCCTCATCCGGCACGAAAGCAGCCTGTGGCGGGCGGAAGGGCATGATCGACGCAGGCAGCGCCACGGGTGAGAGCGATACACCCACCGAATCTGTCAGCACGCCCGGATCGGCGGTCAGCCGCACGGCACGGTTGCCGCGCGCCTGCCCCAGGCGCCCGATGCCCACAGCCTCATGCGCGATGCTTTCCAGCGCCAGCGCTTCCAGCGCATTTTCGGGCAGGCGCAGCACATCGCCGGGGCGCAGGCGCAGCGCATCCGTCAGCGACAATTGCATCCGGCACAGCACGGCTTCTATCCGGACCGGGCTGACGGATACGGCAGCGGTCAGGCAGGCGGCCCAGTCACGTTCCTCAGCCTCGGCATCGGTGCCGGCGCGAGCGGCGGCCTGTTTCGTGCCGGTGGGCAACAGCACCATCCAGTCGCCCTGCCGCGCGCCATATCCAAGCGCGACCTTCAGATGCATCAGCAGATAGGGCCCCTCCTCCAGCATGACCCCCAGCGGGCGCGGGTCATCAAGGAACGACCCATAGGCATGGCCCCGCACCATCGCCGCTTCGGGCAATTCGGCGCAACGCTCTTCCAGCAGGCGCAGAAAGGCATCGATCATGGGCGCAAGCAGCGCGGCATCCGTGCGTGTGGGCCGGCGCCTGGGCGCAGGCGCGTCGCTGACCTGCCCGGTCGTCTGCGCCTCTATCAGGCTGGCCATGACGGCGGGGCAGGCCATCAGCAGGCCCATCTGTTCACCCTGCCCTTCCAGCAGCGCCAGGAACATGCCGCTTTCTACCAGATCCTCCAGTTCCGCCAGACCGAGCGGGCGTATATCGACCGTCTGCACGACCCCGTCCAGGCCGGGGCATTCGGACGCCATGCGCCCGAAGGCCATGCGCAGGGCGCTGGCGAATTCCGCCTGTGCCCTGGCCGCAGCCACGCGGTGGCGCGACGCCATCCGCATCAACGCCGAGCCCTGCGAATCCCTGTCTGATCGTGTTGTGTCCGAATCCATCATCCTGCCGACCACCCGTCCTGCCTGTGCAGACTGACGCAAAAGGGTTAGCAAAAGCTGAAGGACGCCGGACGCTACTGGTTCACTGCTGGCACATGGGCAGGTCGCGGGTAAAGCCCGCAATATCATTGCGCGTGCTGGCGCGGCGCAGGGGTGGCCAGTCGCGGGCGACCCCGCCCCACTGGCCCGGCCCACCCGCGACAACGCGGTCACGCTCGACCGCCTGCGCGGCGATCCGCGTGGCGCAGCGCAAATTCGTTGCGCCATCATACAGCCCGTTGGGGTGCGACAGATCGCAGCCGTAATAACGCGCCGAGGTCGGCCAGATCTGCAACAGCCCGCGATAGCGCCCGCCTGCGCCTGCAGCCTCGGGGCGCCATGTGCTTTCATACCCGGCCAACCCCGAGAAGAGTGCCGTCCAGAACGCCTTGCGTTCTTCGACATCCGCGCTGCGATATCCGGGGCAGAATGCGTCGATATCCGCAGGCACCGTGTTGATCAGCGCGCGCCCGTCCTGGGCCAGCGCGGCAAAGGCGGCCTCGGTCCAGGTATCGGCCTCGGGGCGGTGGTCCCAGCGGGTGGTGATCTCCAGCGTATCCTGACGCGAGGCAACCTCCGGCTCGGACTGGAGACAGCCGGCAAGAAACAGCACGGTCACAGACGCGGCAAGCGCGCGAAGCATCTTCAGACGGATCATCGGTTTTCCAAGGGGTGGCACAACCCGTTCAATGGGCTGCGGCGCGCCTATGCCCCGCGACGCACCGAATCGCAATTCGCGCACGCCCGCAGGGGCCGTTTTGGGCGGGGATTCGCCCATGGCCCCCTTGCTGCGCCCCGGTGGCGGGGCTAGAAGGCCACGACCCATGCCGCATGAGGAGGCCCGGACCATGCTCGATCTGACCTATGAGGCACCCAAGCCGAAAACCATCGCCGGGGCGACGGGCGACTGGGAACTGGTCATCGGAATGGAGATTCACGCCCAGATCGCAAGCGAGGCCAAGCTGTTCTCGGGCGCCTCGACCCGGTTCGGGGCGGAACCCAACTCGAATGTTGCGCTGGTTGATGCGGCGATGCCGGGAATGCTGCCGGTCATCAATGAATTCTGCATCGAACAGGCGGTGCGCACCGGGCTGGGGCTGCGCGCGCAGATCAATCTGGTCAGTGCGTTTGATCGCAAGAACTATTTCTATCCTGACCTGCCGCAGGGTTATCAGATCAGCCAGCTTTATCACCCGCTGGTGGGCGAAGGCGAGGTGCTGGTCGATATGGGCGCCGGGATCGCGCGGCTGGTGCGGATCGAACGCATCCATGTCGAGCAGGATGCGGGCAAATCCATCCATGACATGGACCCGAACATGAGCTTCGTGGACCTGAACCGCACGGGCGTCGCGCTGATGGAAATTGTCAGCCGCCCCGATATTCGCGGGCCGGAGGAAGCGGCGGCCTATGTCGGCAAGCTGCGCCAGATCCTGCGGTATCTGGGCACTTGTGACGGCAATATGCAGAACGGCAATCTGCGCGCGGATGTGAATGTCAGCGTCTGCCGTCCGGGCGATTACGAGCGGTATCAGGACAGTCAGGATTTCGCCCATCTGGGCACGCGCTGCGAGATCAAGAACATGAACTCGATGCGCTTCATCCAGGCCGCGATCGAGTATGAGGCGCGGCGCCAGATCGCGATTCTGGAAGATGGCGGCAAGGTGGTGCAGGAAACCCGCCTGTTCGACCCGGACAAGGGCGAGACGCGGTCCATGCGCTCGAAGGAAGAAGCGCATGATTACCGCTATTTCCCCTGCCCCGACCTGCTGCCCCTGGAGATCGAGCAGGGCTGGGTCGATGACATTGCCGCCCGCCTGCCCGAATTGCCCGATGCGAAAAAGGCGCGCTTCATGGGGGATTTCGGTCTGAGCGATTATGACGCGAGCGTGCTGACCGCCGATGTCGCCAATGCCGCATTTTTCGAGGCCGTGGCGGCGCAGGCCGGGGACGGCAAGCTGGCCGCGAACTGGGTGATCAACGAGTTGTTCGGCCGACTGAAAAAGGACGGGCGCGAGATCGGGGACAGTCCGGTGAGCGCAGGGCAACTGGCCGGGATCATCCGGCTGATCCGCGCGGGCGATATTTCCGGCAAGATCGCCAAGGATGTATTCGACATCGTCTATTCCGAGGGCGGCGATCCTGCGCAGATCGTCGAGGCACGCGGGCTGAAGCAGGTGACGGATACCGGTGCCATCGAGGCTGCGGTGGATGAGGTGATCGCCGCCAACCCCGCACAGGTGGAAAAAGCCAGGGCCAACCCCAAGCTCGCGGGCTGGTTCGTGGGGCAGGTGATGAAAGCCACGGGGGGCAAGGCCAATCCCAAGGCGGTCAATGAGATCGTGACGGCAAAGCTGGGGCTTTGAGCGCGGGCGCGGGGGCTGTGGCGCAGCCGCTCAATTGAGTATTTTTGGCAAGATGAAGCAGCAGCGGACCTGTGACCCCTGCTGTTGCGTGTGTCCCCTTGCCTGTCGGGGGTCAGGCGCAGGCGCCCCTGACAGCATGGCTTGCGCAGTTGCAACGCAGCAAAAAGCCGCGCCCCGGCAGGGTGCGGCTTCGCAGTCCGTCGAGATGGGGCAGGATTACTTGATCTTGCCTTCCTTGTATTCGACATGCTTGCGCGCGACCGGGTCGAAT
>REDZ01000060.1 GCA_007695345.1 Paracoccaceae bacterium
GCAGCACCAGAACCGCGAGATCGCCATGAACGCGCTGAAATCGCGCCTGTATGAGTTGGAATTGCGCAAGCGGACCGAGGCGATCGATGCTGCGCATGAGGCCAAGGGCGATGCAGGCTGGGGCAATCAGATCCGGTCCTACGTGCTGCACCCCTACCAGATGGTGAAGGATCTGCGCACGGGGCATGAGACATCGGACAGTCAGGGCGTCCTGGACGGGGCTCTTGATGGGTTCATGGCGGCGACGCTGGCGCTGGATGTGGCCGGCAAGTCGCGTGCCGAGGCAACGGCGGGCGCGTGAAAGCGCGCGCTCGGGGTCCCCTCCCGCCCGCCCATGACCCGCTCGCGCGCGCTTGCCCCTGCGGGGCAGGGCTGGTGCGAAACATGCGCTCCAAATAGATGTTTTAAAAGCTCTGTTCCGGCCTGAAATCACTTGCCAGAGAGCGGGTCGCTTTCCATACTCGCCATCTGACGCTGACAGGAGACCAACAGATGAGTGACGAGATCCTTCCCGGCACCCCGCCTGCCGCAAGCCCGCGCACATTGTCCGAGGCCGATCTGCGCGCGGCGCTTCATCAGGGCTGGGATGATTTCCGCGCAGCGCCCGCCTTTGGCCTGTTCTTCGCGCTGGTATATGTGTTGGGCGGGCTGGGGCTGTGGTTCGGGCTGGGGGCGGCCGGGCAGCCTGTCTGGTTCATCCCCATCGCCGCTGGCTTTCCGCTTTTTGCCCCTTTTGCCGCTGTCGGCCTGTATGAGGTCAGCCGCCGCCGCGAGGCCGGGGAGCCGCTGGACTGGCCGCCGGTGCTGAGCGCGCTGAAAGGCCGCGGCGATGGCCAGCTTGCCCTGATCGCGGTCATGGTGCTGATTGTCTTCGGCTTCTGGATCATCCTCGCACGCGGGATTTTCGCGATCTTCATGGCGCGCACGGGCATCGGGTTCGAGACCATGGGCATGTTGTGGTCCGCAGGGGGCGTGTCGATGCTGCTGGTGGGCAGCATTGTGGGAGCACTGGTGGCGCTGTTCTTGTTCTCGGTCACGGTGATCAGCCTGCCGATGCTGCTGGAGCGCGAGGTCGATTTCGTGACCGCCATGATCACCAGTGTCGAGACCGTGCGCCTTAACCTTAAGGTCATGCTGACCTGGGCGGGTGTGATCGCGGGACTGCTGTTTGTCTCGATGATCCCCGCTTTTCTGGGTCTGTTCGTCGTGCTGCCGGTTCTGGGACATGCGACCTGGCACCTGTACCGGCGCGCGATTCCCTGACGCTGAATGCAATTTGCGAATCGGCGGTCGCCCGTGTGGCGACCGTCGAATGCCTTGTGGGACAATGAAAATTGTTCGTGTTTTCGCGGGAACCCACAGCGTCGCCCCGCACTGTTTTCAAAATGCAAACAATCCGTGGATTGCCAGGCAATCGGCTGGGGTTTGACATTTTTTTGCCTTATTCGGGCGGCATTTGAATATGATAGTGTGCAAAAGAGGCACGTGATGTCCATTAGAGGATGTGCGTGCCGACGGACTGGATCATGCGGATGCGGCCATGATCAGGGCCATCAGGTCCGCTGGGCATTCGCGATATTGGTGACGAAGGGTGGGTAGAATGTCTGAAGTAACAATTAACGACCTGATCTTGATTAACAGCCCGGGCCTCGACAATTCGTTGCCGGTGGGGTCGCGTTTTGACTGGAGCGATGATCCGGATGAGACAGGGCTGATCGATGTCCTGAACGGGGTGACCTTCGAGACCGACAATGAGTTCGGCACCATCCCTGTCGGATCGACCGCCGAGATCGGTGGCGAGACCTTTACCTTGTCCTCGGCTTACAACGCCCTGTCAACCTATACCATGAACGCGGGCACCAAGGACGAATTCCAGCAAGAGGGGCAGACGCTCTATCTTGTCCTGACAAATGAAGCGGGCGAGGAACTGGTGATCGCCTCGCCTTCGGATGACTTCAATGATGAGGGGTGGCAGTCGGGGCTGATCAACAGCATCAAGGTAACCTCGCCGCTGACCGAAGAAAATGCGATCAACCTCAATCGCGATGGCGATGGCAACAAACTGGGGGATGACAAGGACGTCGAAATCCCGTGTTTCGTGTTGGGCACGCTGATCGACACTGCAGACGGGCGCAAGCCGGTCGAGGATCTGAAACCCGGCGATCTGGTACTGACACGCGATCACGGCTACATGGCGCTGCAATGGGTTGGTCAACGGGCAATGGATGATGCTGATATTGCCGCCATGCCTGGTTTCGCAGCGGTGATTCTGCGCGCAGGCGCGCTGGGTCCGAACATGCCCGAACGCGATACGCGGGTGTCGCCGTCGCACCGGGTGCTGGTGACCGGACCGCGTGCCGAAGTGCTGTTCGGCGAAAGCGAAGTGCTTGTCCCGGCGGGGCATCTGGTGGGCAATCCGGGGATCGAACGCGATACGGGCGCAGTGACCTATGTGCATATCATGTTCGATTCGCATCAGATCGTGCTGGGGGATGGTTTGTGGAGCGAGAGCTTCCAGCCAGCGCAATACTCGCTCGACGGGCTGGGCGCCGAGCAGCGCGACGAGATCTTGGCGCTGTTCCCTGAATTGGTCGATCAGCGCGGCGCGGGCAAGTTCAGGGCGGCGCGCATGACCCTGCGTCTGCATGAATCGCGTCTGCTGTTCGCAGCCTGACACCGCGACATCCGCGATATTATCAAATGCCCTGCCAGCAATGGCAGGGCGTTTTGCATGTTGGCGGCGCACAGAGGCGGATCGTGGACCTTGTGGGGCTGGACACTGCGCGCGGGGCAGGGCAATCTGACGCAAAACAGGGAGTTGCCCATGGCCGACGCAAAATCCGCAACAAAGCAACGCAGTTTCTTCGTCACGCTGTTCGGTGTCGTCGGCACATTGTGGTTCGCACTGCACGGGTTCGAATATGTTCATGCGCGCTATGATGCGTTGGGCGGATTGCTGATCCTGCCACCGCCGCTTGGCCTGCGGCCCTTTTTTGCAGAACTGCCGCAATGGTCGTCAATCGCGATTACGGTGACAATCTGGGCCGGTCTGCTGGGGGCGTTCCTGCTGCTGCTGGGGGATCGCGCGTCGGTTTTCATCCTGTCGCTTGCCCTGCTGGCGGCTTTTGTTGCCCTGGTCTGGGGGGTGCTGGCCTTTGTGCAGGGGGCTGGCCCGATGGGGGGCGTCGATCCGCTGTTTTTTGCTGCCAGTCAGACGGCGGTGACAGCGGGCCTGTGGCTCTATGCGCGCACGGCCAAACGTTACGGCACGTTGTGACCTGGCAGGCACGAATCAAGCGGGGTCACGCGCGCGTGTGACGCGCTTGCCATCCCGAACGGTACGTCATACCCCTCGGGAAACGGGAGCATGTCATGACCATTCACGCTGATCTGTCGCACGCCATCGGAAACACCCCGCTCATCCGGCTGAACAAGGCCAGCGATGCGACCGGGTGCGAGATTCTGGGCAAGGCGGAATTCATGAATCCGGGCCAGTCGGTCAAGGATCGCGCGGCGCTGTATATCATTCGGGACGCAGTCGCGCGCGGGGCGCTGCGCCCCGGCGGCACGATTGTCGAGGGAACGGCCGGCAACACCGGAATCGGGCTGGCGCTTGTCGGGGCCTCGATGGGGTTTCGCACGGTCATTGTCATTCCGAAGACGCAGAGTCAGGAAAAGAAGGACATGCTGCGGCTTGCCGGGGCAGACCTGGTCGAGGTGCCCGCCGCCCCTTACCGCAACCCGAACAATTACGTGCGCTATTCCGGGCGCCTGGCCGAGGAACTGGCAAAGAGTGAGCCTGCGGGCGCGATCTGGGCCAATCAGTTCGACAATGTGGCCAACCGGCAGGCGCATATTGAAACCACCGGTCCCGAAATCTGGGACCAGACCGAGGGCCGCGTGAATGGTTTCATCTGCGCCGTCGGGTCGGGTGGCACGCTGGCCGGGGTCGCGCAGGCGCTACAGCCCAGGGGTGTGAGGATCGGTCTGGCAGATCCGATGGGGGCCGCCCTTTACAGCTTCTACACCACCGGAGAGTTCAAATCCGAGGGCGATTCGATCAGTGAAGGGATCGGGCAGGGGCGTATCACGGCCAATCTGGAAGGGTTGGTGCCGGATTTCTGTACCCAGATCCCCGATGCCGAGGCGCTGCCGGTGGTCTTTGATCTGTTGGCCGAAGAGGGGCTGTGCCTGGGCGGGTCATCGGGTGTGAATGTCGCCGGTGCGATCCGCATGGCGCGCGAGATGGGGCCGGGCCATACCATCGTGACCATCCTGTGCGATTATGGCACGCGTTATCAAAGCAAATTGTTCAACCCCGACTTCCTGCGCAGCAAGAACCTGCCGGTCCCTGACTGGATGGACCGCAGCCCCCGTGCACTGCCCGATGTGATGGTGGAGTGATCCTGCCGTGCTGATTTCGACCCTCAGGGCGGCTTTCCTTGCTGTCCTTCTGTCCGTGACCTGGATTGTTGTTGCGCCTGCGCAGATACAGGCGCAGGCGGAGATCGCGCTGACGACCTCCGAGATTGAGGAATGGCGCAGTTTTGCCAACCGGGCCGAAGGGTTGATCGATGGCACGCTGACCAGCGATGCGGTGCTGACGGAACTGCGCTCGGATCTGGTGACCTTTCGCGCGCGGTTTCTGACCGCGCAGGATGCCAATGCCTCGCGCATCTCTGCCACACGTGACCAGCTCGCCGCCCTTGGCCCCCCGCCTGAAGAGGGCGAGTCAGAGCCCGACGAGATCGCAGAGCGGCGCGCGGAACTGTCGGAACAACTGGCCACGCTGCAGGCCCCCGGCATCGCAGCGCAAGAGGCCTTTCGCCGCGCTGACGGACTGATCCGCCAGATCGACACCACGTTGCGCGAACGTCAGGCCGAAGCACTGCTGGCGCTGTCGCCATCACCGCTGAACCCGGTCAACTGGGTGGCCGCGGTCGATGCGATCTGGGGCACGACATTCGCCTTCGTCACCCAGACAGTCGGTTCGCTCGAAGACCCGGCAAGGATGCGCGAATTCCGCTCGAACCTGCCGGTTGTGGTCCTGCTTCTGGTGTTCTCGGGCTTTGTGCTGTGGCGCGGGCGCGACTGGATCGAGCGCTTCGTGGCCAGGTTGCTGGACGAAGGGGGCGGGCGGCGCAGCAAGCGGTTGCTGGCACAGGTCATGTCGCTGACCCAGATCATCGTGCCGGTGGCGGCGGTGTTCGCCCTTGCCCTCGCGCTCGAGACGACATCGCTGTTCGGGGATATCGGCACGGCGCTGACCGGCGCCATGGTCACTGCCGGGATGGGCTATTTCACGGCGCGCTGGGCCGGGCGGCAGATGTTCCCGGTCCGCGACAACACCGAATTATCGCTGCGCCTGCCCGCACCGCGGCGGCGCGAGGGGCGGTTCATGGCCAATATGGTCGGTCTGTTCCTTGGCCTCTACTTCCTGGTGATTGCCTATCTGAACCCCGAAGCGCAGTCCGATGCCGCCAATTCCGTCATCGTCTTTCCGCTGATGGTGTTGGCGGGGGTCGTGCTGTTCCGCCTGGGTGCGCTCTTGTCGATGCATCAGCGCCTGATCCTCGAGGATCAGTTGGAGATGCGCTTTTTTGACCGGATGCTGGGAACACTGGGCAAGCTCGCCATGGCGATCGGCCTTGGCGCGCCGGTTTTTGCGGGTATCGGTTATGTGCAGGCGGCACAGGCGCTTCTGTTCCCGGCGATCATGTCGCTGGGGATGATCACGGCGCTGATCTTCCTGACCCAGCTTGTCAGTGACATCTACGACCTGCTGACCAAACGCGGCCCTGATGATCCAGATGCACTGGTGCCCGCGCTGATCAATTTCGCGCTGGTGCTGCTGTCGCTACCGCTGTTCGCGCTGATCTGGGGCATGCGCGTAACCGAATTGATGGAGGTCTTTCAGGTCCTGCGCGAAGGGTTCAGAATTGGCGAAACGCGCATCGCGCCTGGCAATATCCTGAGCTTCATCATCGTCTTTTCCATCGGCTACATGCTGACCCGCGCCGTGCAGGGGGCGCTGGGCAGTTCGGTCCTGCCAAAGACACGGATCGACACGGGCGGGCAAAAGGCGGTGATCTCGGGCACAGGCTATATCGGGATCTTCATCGCCGCGCTGGTCGCGATCTCGACCGCCGGGATCGACCTGTCGGGCCTGGCAATCGTTGCGGGTGCGCTGTCGGTGGGGATCGGCTTTGGCCTGCAGAACATCGTGTCGAATTTCATTTCGGGGGTGATCCTGCTGATCGAGCGCCCGGTGGCCGAGGGCGACTGGATCGAGGTCGGTGGCACCATGGGGATCGTGAAGAGCATCTCGGTCCGCTCGACCCGGATCGAAACCTTTGACCGGACCGATGTGATCGTGCCCAATGCCGACCTGATCTCGGGCACGGTGACCAACTGGACGCGCTACAGCGCACTGGGGCGGATCACGGTTGTCGTTGGCGTCGCTTACGGGTCGGATACGCGCAAGGTCGAACGCATCCTGCAAGAGATTGGCGAGGCGCAGCCACTCGCGCTGATCGACCCGCCGCCCTCGGTCACCTTCAATGATTTCGGGGCCGATGCGCTGGAATTCGAGTTGCGCATGGTGATCAGCGATGTCGCCTTCGGGCTGTCAGTGCGCACCGAAATCCGCCACCAGATTGCCGAGCGGTTCCGCGAAGAAGGCATCGAGATCCCGTTTGCGCAGCGCGATGTCTGGCTGCGCAACCCCGAGGTGCTGCGCGGCGACCCGCCACCCGCCGCCCCGCCCCCCGAGTTCGAGAAACCCGCGCAGGACGGGCTGCGCCGCGACAATCTGGGCGATGTGATCGAGGGGCTGAGCGACGACGCCGGCGCAGGCGGCGAGGACGGGCGCTGACGCGCACAAAGCGACGGATGCCTTGCGCCTGCGGCGCGATTGGGGTCTGCTGCGGCGCAGGAGAGGCCGCGCATGTTCACCCCGCTACCCCCGGCACAGGATCGCTGGTTCACCTTTCGGATGCACTGGAAGCGCCGCCGCCTGCGTGCGCGCGCCATCCTGAAAGCGCGCGAGCTGACCTGCCTGCGCCGCAGGCCCATTTCGCGCGGGGCGATCCTGCTGTTCTGCACCCTGCGCAACGAGGCCGAGCGCCTGGACTGGTTCCTGCACCACTACCGCCGCCTTGGCGTACAGCATTTCATCTTTGTCGATAATGCCAGTGACGATGGCACGCGCGAGCGGCTGCTGGCGCAGCCTGATGCCACCGTCTATGCCACACAGGCCAGCTACCGGGCGTCGCGCTTCGGGCTCGACTGGATCAACTGGGTGATGCTGCGCCATGCGCATGGGCATTGGTGCGTGGTGGCGGATGCGGATGAATTGCTGATTTATCCGCATTGGCAGACCCGCCCGCTTCCGGCGCTGACCGGCTGGCTGGACGACCAGGGCGCGCAGGTAATGCCCGCCATGATGCTGGAGCTGTATCCCAAAGGCCCGCTCGATCAGGCGCAATATACCCCTGGCACGGACCCGCTGAACTGTCTGAACTGGTTTGATGCGGGCAACTACACCATCACCCGCAAACCCCTGCTCGACTGTCTGCTGATCCAGGGCGGTCCGCGGGCGCGTGCGTTTTTCCATGACCGGCCCAATCGCGCCCCCACGCTGACCAAGCTGCCGCTGATCCGCTGGAGCTTTCACAACGCCTGGGTCAATTCCACGCATTCGATTTTGCCGCGCGCGCTGAACCGCGTCTATGATACCGGGCCGGGCGAGCGGATATCGGGCGTGCTGCTGCACACCAAATTCCTGCCCAGCGTGGTCGCGAAATCACCCGTGGAAAAAGCGCGCGGCGAGCATTTCGGCAATGCGACGGTGTTCGATGCCTATTACGACGCGGTCGCGCAGGCACCTGATCTGTGGTGCGCGGACTCCACGCAATTCGCCGGCTGGGAACAACTGGAAGAGCTTGGCCTGATATCGCGCGGGGGATGGGCGTAGCTGGGGCGCGACTGGCAACAAATATCGCGAATTGCAAAGATTGTTGCAATTTGTGAATGGCTTGGGCAATGCTGCCGCCCAAGGCTGCACGGCCGGACCGGCGCGCATAACAAGGGCAGCCAAACCGCATGGATGTGCCATGCGATCAGGATGGGCAGGCGATGGGTGTGCGCGAACAGTTGCGGTTGCGGGGCGAACGCCAGGCAAAGCTGCTGCGCGCTTTGCGCAAGGCCGCCAGCCTGCGCCGCTGTGCGGACCGGACCGACCGCATCCGCCCGCGTGATATTCTGGCCTTTGTCACCCTGCGCAATGAATTGCCGCGCCTGCCGTATTTTCTGGAGTATTACCGCGCGCAGGGTGTGGCGCATTTTCTGATGGTGGATAATGGCTCGGATGACGGGACGCGCGAATGGCTGGAAAAGCAGCGCGATGTGTCGCTCTGGACCACGCCGGCCAGCTACAAGGCGGCGGGGTTCGGCATCGACTGGCTGAACCATCTGCTGTGGCGCTTCGGGGCGGGGCATTGGTGCCTGACGCTCGATGTCGATGAATTTCTGGTCTATCCGTTCTGCGACACGCGCCCTCTCAGCGCGCTGACCGACTGGCTGGAGGCACAGGGGCGGCGATCCTTCTCGGCCATGCTTCTGGACATGTACCCCAAAGGCGCGATCTCGGCGCAGCCCTATGCCTCGGGGCAGAACCCTTTCGAGATTGCGCGCTGGTTCGATGCGGGCAACCATGTCATCTCGCGCAACCCGAAATATCACAATCTGTGGATACAGGGTGGCGTGCGTCAGCGCGTCATCCTGCGCGACAGCCCGGAACAGGCGCCCGCGCTCAACAAGATCCCGCTGGTGCTCTGGACCCGGAAATACGCCTATAAAAGCTCCACTCACATGCTGCTGCCGCGCGGGTTGAACAAGGTCTATGATGCAGGCGGGGGGGAACTGGCCTCGGGCGTGCTGCTGCATGCGAAATTCCTTGATCTGGTGGTGGACAAGGCACAGGAAGAACTGCAGCGCGGGCAGCATTATGCCGGCTCGCGCGAGTATCGGGCCTATGCCGACACGCTGGCGCGCGATCAGGATTTGTGGTGCGAATGGTCGCAGGAATACATCAACTGGCGCCAGTTGGAGATTCTGGGTCTGATGTCGAAAGGGGATTGGGCATGAGCGCGCGGCTGGGCATCGTGATGCTGTGTCACACGGCGCTGGACCGCGCGGAACAGGTCGCGCGCTTCTGGATGCAGGCGGGCTGCCCGGTGGTCATGCATATCGACCGCGCGGTGCCGGAGCGCGAGGTGACAGCGCTGCGCGCGGCATTGGGATCGCAGGATCTGCTGCGTTTTGGCCCGCGCTACCGCTGTCCCTGGGGGTCATGGAATATCGTGCGCGCGTCGCAGGATGCGGCCGCGCTGTTGTTGCGCGAATTCCCGCAGGTCAATCATGTGATGCTGAGTTCGGGTGCCTGCCTGCCCCTGCGTCCGGTCGCGCAGATGCTGGAGATGCTTTCAGCCCGACCCGATACCGATTTCATCGAATCCGTCGCGATCGACCATGCGACATGGATCATGGGGGGCTTGTCCGAGGAACGCTTCACCCTCTATTTCCCGTTCAACTGGCGCAGCCAGCGCTGGCTGTTCGACCGCGCGGTGGACTGGCAGCGCCGCTTGCGCATCCGCCGCGAGATCCCGCGCCCGCTGGCGCCACATATGGGGTCGCAATGGTGGTGCCTGACCCGCACCACGTTGCAGGCGATCCTGACCCACCCGAAGCGCGCGCGGTATGAGCGTTATTTTCGCCGCAACTGGATTCCTGACGAATCCTATTTCCAGACGCTGGTGCGCCTGCATGCGCGCGAGATCGAAAGCCGCTCGCTGACGCTGGTGAAATTCGACCGCAACGGGCGGCCCAACCTGTTCTATGACGACCATCTGAACCTGCTGCGCCGGTCTGATTGCCTGATGGCGCGCAAGATCTGGCCGGGGGCGGATGGTCTGTATGATTTCTTTCTGTCCGACCAGCCCGCCAGGCTGCCAGCGGTCCCGGCAGAACCTGCCAAGATCGACCGCTATTTTGAACTGGCCGAACGCCAGCGGACCGAAGGGCGCGCGGGGTTGTATATGCAAAGCCGCTTTCCCGATATCAATGAGACAGGCGCGGCGCGCAGTGCGGGCCCCTATGTGGGATTTGCGGGCTTTGACCATGTGTTCGAGAATTTCGACTACTGGCTGGGGCAGGTCACGGGGCTGCGCCCGCATGGGCATCTTTATGCGCCGGGGTGCGTGCAGTTTCATGGCGGCGCGCAGGTCTGGCATGGTGCGCTCAGCGCTTCGGCCAAGTTGCGCGACTATAACCCGCGCATGTTCCTGACCAATCTCTTGTGGTCCACGCGCGGCGAGGTTCAGGCCTTCAGCTTCGGCCCCGAGGATACGCTGGGTCATGAGATGATCGATTTCATGACCTATGACCCCAATGCCACGCTGGCAGTTATCCGCGGTGCTTGGCTGCTGCCATTGTGGCGGGGCGAGGCGCGGTCAGAGGATCTGTTGGCCCATGCCGGGGCACTGCAACGGCGCGAACAGGACTGGCTGGGGCAGATGGCCTCGCGCTGGGCGCAGGCGCGGGTGCACGTCTGGTCGCTGGGCGAGATGCTGGCCGCTCCCAACCCCCGGCTGGAAGAAATCGTGACCCGCCTGGGCGGCACGGCGGGGCTGCAGGCGCATGGCTACCCGTCCCTGCGCCCGCGAGAGGGGTTTGACGACTGGCTGGTGGGCCTGCGCAACAAGGGTCTGCCCCCGCAGATTCTGAAGGATTATCAGCCCTGAGCGGGCAGGAGGCGACGCACATGGCGCAGTTTGACTATTTCGTGGTGCTGGCCGAAATGCGCACAGGCTCGAACCTGCTCGAGGCGTATCTGAACAGCTTTGACGGGCTGTCCTGCGAAGGTGAAGTGTTCAACCCGGCCTTTGTGGCCTATCCCAAGATCGATGCGCTTTACGGGGTGACACGCGCAGCGCGCGATGCCGACCCGCTGGCGCTGCTGGCGCAGATCGCGGATCAGCCGGGGCTGAACGGGTTTCGCTATTTCCACGATCATGACCCGCGCGTGTTCGACACGTTCATGCGTGATCCGCGCTGCGCCAAGATCGTGCTGACGCGCAATCCGCTGGAATCCTATGTCTCACTCAAGATCGCGCGCGAAACGCAGCAATGGCGGCTGGGCGATGTAAAGAACAAGCGCGCGGCGCAGGTGGTGTTCGACCCGGTCGAATTTGCCGACCATGTCACCGAGTTGCAGGGCTTTCAGACCCGCGTGCAGCATGTGCTTCAGACCACGGGGCAGACGGCATTCTATATCGGGTATGAGGATATCAAGGATCTGGATATCATCAACGGACTTGCAGGCTGGCTGGGGCTGACCGAGCGGGTCGAACAGGCCCCGCGCAGGATGAAGCGCCAGAACCCCGAGCCGCTGGAAGAAAAACTTCTCAACCCCGAGGCGGTATCAGACGGGATCGCCCGGCTGGACCGGTTCAACCTGTCCCGCACCCCCAATTTCGAGCCCCGCCAATCCCCGCCCATCGGCGCGTTCCGGGCCTGCGCGCGCACGCCACTGATCCATGCGCCCATCCCTGGCGGGAATGACCGGGCGATCCATGCCTGGATGGCGCAGATCGACGGGGTGGCGCCCGACGCGCTGCTGCGCGATTTCACGCCGCGCGCCTGGCACGACTGGCAGGCGGCGCATCCGCAGCGCGTGGCCTTCAGCGTGTTGCGCCACCCTCTGGCCCGCGCGCATGAGACATTCGTCCGGCAGGTCATTCTGGGCAAGCGCGTCAATGTGCGCGCCTTTATCGAACGCGTGCATGGCGTGCGCCTGCCCGCGGATGCGGAAGAGGCGCGCGGCTGGGCGAATGCCGAGCATCGGGCCGGGTTTCTGGGCTATCTGCATTTCGTCCAGGCCAATCTGGCCGGGCAGACTGCGCTGCCCACCCGCGCGATCTGGGCCAGCCAGTCGCGACTGATCGAGGCCATCGTGACGCAATGCCCGCCCCACCGGTTGATCCGGGCCGAACGGCTGGCCGAGGACCTGCCCGCGCTGGGCGGTGAGCTGGGGCAGGATTTGCCGGAATATGCCGAGGGCCCGGGCGATCTGCCGCTGGATCTGGCCGCGATCCATGATGCGGCGCTCGATACGGCCTGCCGCGCGGCCTATACCGAGGATTACCTGCGCCTGGGCTTTGGCGATTGGGCGCGCTGAAAGACGCCTGCGCAGCGATCCGGGGCCGGCGGTGTATCTGGATATTTTTACAAAGATGAAAGGGCAGGGGGGGGCGGTTGTCCTGGCGCTCAAGGCCCTTTGGGCCGGGTTCGGGCCGGATCAGGCGGCCTTGTTGGCCTCGGGCGCGCTGAGGATGGCGTGCAGCTTGGCCGGGTCATCATTGGCGCGCAGCTTTTCGCAGATATGGGGGTTGCGCAGGGTGCGCGAGATGAAGGCCAATGCCTTGAGATGTTCGACCCCCGCCTCGCGCGGGGCGAAGAGCGCAAAGACCAGATCGACCGGTGATTTGTCAACCGAGCCGTAGTCGAGCGGCTTTTCCAGCCGGAAGAATACCCCGAGCACCGAGTCGATCCCGTCGAGCCGCGCATGGGGCACCGCCACACCATGCCCGACACCTGTGGGGCCAAGGCTTTCGCGTTCCTGCAGCGCCGAGATGGCCGTTTCCTGATCCAGACCATAGACCGACTTCGCGACATCGCCAATGCTTTGAAACAGGCGTTTCTTGCTGGTGGCAGAGGACAGGAAACGCACGGCCTTGGGATTGAGCAAGGTGATCATGTCCATGATGGCGGGCTCCCGGTCAGCAAAATGGGCGGGCCCCGGCGCAAGCCGGGGCCCGGGTGAAAAGGAATGGGTTATTGCGGGTCGATCCAGCCGATATTGCCGTCGTCTCGCCGATAGACGACATTCAGCCCGCCATGGCGCTCATTGCGGAAAATCAGAACAGGCGCATGGGCGAGTTCCATCTGCATCACGGCTTCTCCTGCGGATAAGGATGGAATGCGGGTTTCCATCTCGGCAATGATGATCGGTTGCAGACTGTCAGGCTCGCTATCAGTCGCATTCTCGTCTCCGGCGAGGATATAGGACGATGCGCCGGCAAACTCAACCGGTTTGGCGCGGTCGCGGTGATGGTCTTTCAGGCGGCGCTTGTAGCGGCGCAACTGCTTGTCGAGTTTCTCGCGGCAGGATTCGAATGCGGCATAGATTTCTGTCGCCTGCGCCTTGGCCTGCGCGGTCAGCCCGGTGGACAGATGCAGCGTTGCCTCGCAGACGAGGTTATGGGCATCACGCGAAAAGATCACGACGGCTTCGGTCGGGCGCTGCTGATACTTCTCGACCAGTTCGCCGAATTCGGCCTTCACATGGGTCTGCAGGGCTTCCCCGATATCGATCTGTTTGCCGCTGATCTGGTAACGCATACGCGCCTCCTTGGTGTTTGGGCAGGCCGCAGATGGCCCGCCGGTGTTATCTGGTCCTGCATCGCGCGATGGGGAAACGCGCCTGTCCTCGGCACATTTGGCGTCATATCGGGACAGGATGTCAATGCTTTCGCGACGGGTCGTGGTGCAGCCTGGGGCGGGGCGCGGTGGCTCAGTCCAGCCGGAAATCCGCGCCCAGATAGACGCGGCGGACCTCTGGATCGGCCACAACCTCTGCGGGTGTCCCGGAATTCAGGACGCGCCCGTCATGCAGGATATAGGCGCGGTCCACGATGGCGAGGGTTTCGCGGACATTGTGATCGGTGATCAGAACGCCCAGCCCGCGGGTCTTGAGATCGGCCACCAGCGCGCGAATCTCTCCCACGGCAATCGGGTCCACCCCGGCGAAGGGTTCGTCCAGCAGCACATAGCGCGGCCGCGCGGCCAGCGCGCGCGCGATTTCCACCCGTCTGCGTTCGCCGCCCGACAATGCGAGCGCGGGCGAGTCGCGCAGATGCCCGATCGAGAATTCGGCCAGCAGCCGTTCCAGCGTGTCGCGGCGCGCGTGGCGGTCACGTTCGGTCACCTCCAGCACCGCCATGATATTCTGCGCCACGCTCAGCCCGCGAAAGATCGACATTTCCTGTGGCAGATAGCCCAGCCCCAGTCGCGCGCGCCGAAAGAGCGGCAGGTCAGTTGCGTCCTGCCCGTCAATGCGCACCCCGCCGCCTTCATGTTTGACGATCCCGGCGATGCAGTAGAAACAGGTTGTCTTGCCGCAACCATTGGGACCTAACAGCGCCACCACCTCGCCCGGTTCCAGATGCAGCGACACATCGCGCAGGATCACGCGCTTGCCATAGTTTTTCCGCAACCCTTCGATCACCAGCGCCGCGTCCCTGCGCTGATCAATCGCGGGCGGGGCCATCGGGCCTGTCTGTGTTTCCGACGTGGTCTGCATGGGGTCAGGGCGTCGTCTGGATAATGGTGCGCACATTGCCGTCCATCCGGCCGCGCGATGCGCCCAGATCAACGGTCAGCCGATCGCCTGACAGCACGTTCGGCCCCTGTGTCAGGATGACATCGCCGCGCATGGTGACGGTGCCTGCAACGACCTCATAGATGGCTTCCTGCGCTTCTGCGGCCTCTTCTGCGGTGACGAGCGTGACGCCGCCCTCGGCTTCCAGCCGCAGGATACGGTTGCTGGCGCCGGGATCGTAGAAAATGCGGATCACAGGGGCGGCAAGGCGCATGTCGCCCTGGCCCAGCACGGCATTGCCGCGCAGCAATGTCTCGCCCGTGGTGTTGTCCACATCCAGACTGTCGGCGCGCAGCTCGACCGGTTCGCCGCGCACGCTTTCAAGGCCCGAAAAGTTCATCCCGGTGCCCTGGGCTGCCGCAGGAGCCAGCGTGCCCAGCGCCCAGAACAGCGCCCCGGCAAGGGCGGCACAGGTCAGGGCAGACCGAGAGATGGCTTTGGGGCGCAAGCGGGCGGGCTCCTCATTCCGGGTCAGGATGGTATATCACCCTGACATCGCCCCGAAACGCAAGCAGATATCCGTCCGAATCGTTCTCTGAGGGGCGGATTGTGACGGTTCGTGCCGTAATCTCGCCGGGCGGACCGGTGGCTGTTACCCCGCCCGTGCCCAGGATGTGAGAGCGGTCGAGCGCAGTGGTCAGTTCGCGCATCCGCGCATCATACCCGTCGGAACTGACGAGCCTCACATCCCCGCGCATCACCAGTCGCTCGGTTGTCTGGTCAAGCTGCCCGCTTTCGGATTCGAATTCGACCTGCCGGCCATTCGGGAAGCTCAGCAATCCGCGTGGAGCGTCCAGAAACAGCCGCAAGGGTGCATCGCCGCGCGGATCGCCGGGGGTGCGCAGGGCGGCGGCAGTCACGTTCAGCGCGGCATCGTCGCGGGTGACACCGGCAATGCGGACCATGCCGATCCGCGGCTCGCGCGTCAGTTCCTCGATATCGAGACCGGACTCCTGCACCGCCTGATCGGGGTCAACCTGCCCCGAGATCAGGAAGATCGTGGACAAGAGCACAAGCGCGGCCAGTGGCAGGACCCAGCGCAGCACCCTGCCCAGAGCGGCGGTTACGCTGTCCCATGCGGTCAGACGGCGCAAGGCGCGGCTCAATGCGCGAAAATGTCAGTGTCGGGCCAGCCTGCCAGATCAAGCTCGGCGCGTGTGGGCAGAAAGTCGAAACAGCGCTGCGCCAGGTCTGTGCGCCCTTCGCGCTCCAGCATGGTGTCGAGCGCCATGCGCAAGCGGTGCAGATACAGCACATCGGATGCCGCATAATCCTGTTGTGCCTGGCTCAATGCGGGCGCGCCCCAGTCAGAACTTTGGTTCTGTTTCGAGATATCGACATTCAGCAATTCCGACAGCAGGTTTTTCAGCCCATGCCGGTCGGTATAGGTGCGCACCAGTTTCGAGGCGATCTTGGTGCAATAGACCGGCGCTGCCGTCACCCCGTAGCTGTGCCGCAAAAGCGCGATGTCGAAGCGGCCGAAATGAAACAGCTTCAGCCGCGCGGGATCGGCCAGCAGGCGGGTCAGGTTGGGCGCGGGCCGGATATCGCGCGCGACCTGCACCAGATGCGCGTTGCCATCCCCGCCAGAAAGCTGGACCACGCACAGCCGGTCGCGATGCGGCAGCAGGCCCATCGCCTCGCAATCGATGGCGATGACAGGGCCAAGGTCCAGATCATCGGGCAGGTCATCAGAATGCAGATAGACGGACATGCGCGAACGCTCCTCTCGCAGCGGGTTGCAACGGGGCTAGTCGGGTTTCGTGCTGAACGCAAGCATGACCGGCGGCGCAGGTTGACGCTTGGTCACCCGGCGCGGGCCGCTGCTGCCGCTTTGTCCCGTGCCTTGCATGGCCTATGGTAGCATCATGACTGCCGGCGCAAAAACCTATACCGCATCGGAAAAGCGGCTTGATTCGGCTGTCCATGTCGTTGGGTTGGGATTGGCCTTGCTGGCGGTGCCGCTATTGATCGGCGCCGCGCTGGTGCGTGCCCTCGATACCGGCTCAGGCAGTTTCGTGGTTGCAGTCACGATCTATGGCGTCAGCTTGCTGGGCATGCTGGGGGCATCGGCGCTGTTCAACATGGGGGTGAACCCGGCGCTGAACTGGCTGTTCCAGCGCATCGATCACGCGGCGATCTATGTCAAGATCGCGGGGACCTATACGCCGTTCACGCTGATCACGGGGCAGGGGCTGGGTCTGCTGGCGGGGCTGTGGGGGGCTGCGGCGGTGGGTGTTGCGCTCAAGATCGTGTCGCCCCTGCGGTTCCGGGTTCTGGCGCTTGGGCTGTATCTGGGAATGGGCTGGGTCGGGGTGGCGCTACTGCCGGGGCTGACAGCAAGCCTGCCCATCGCGGTGGTGGTGCTGATGGTGTCGGGCGGAGTGGTCTATACGCTGGGTGTGGTGTTCTACCTGTGGACACGGCTGCCCTATCACTTCGCGATCTGGCACATCTTCGTGCTGGCGGGCTCTTTCCTGTTCTATGCCGCTGTGATGGCGATGCTGCTAAGCCTGTGATGGCCATGCGCCGCGCGCCTGCAGCACCTCGCGCAGGCGGGTGGGGCAGTCGGTCATCAGCCCGTCCACGCCCATATCCAGCAGGCGATGCATCTCGGCCGGTTCATCAACGGTCCAGACCTGCACGGCACGGCCAGCGGTATGGGCCGCGTGCACAAAACGCGGTGTGACGATGGGGATACCCTTCCACGCCACGGGCACTTGCACGACCCCGAAGCCATCATCCAATCCCAACGGCACACCCCAGCCCCGCGCCCAGAGCCGCGCGACCTGTGCATGGGCAGGCGAATACAGCAGGCCGGGGCCAAGCACGGCGCGCGCGGCCCGCGTGCAGGCCGGGTCAAACGCGCCGATACAGACCCGGTCCAGTACACCCAACCGCCGGATCAGCGCACAAAGCGGCGCGACCACGTCGCGCGATTTCGTCTCGATATTGACGAAAAGCCCCGGAAACTCCTGCAACAGCGCTTCCAGCAGCGGCAGTTCCGCACCCTGGCGCGTGCGGATATGGCGCAACTCGGACCAGTCCAGGTCGGCAATGCGGCGGGGGTCGTTGCAGATGCGCGTCAGATCGGCGTCGTGATGGATCACGACCTGCCCGTCGCGCGTGGCATGCACATCCAGCTCTACATGCGTGTAGCCAAGCCGGACCGCATGGTCAAAGGCGGGGATGGTGTTTTCCTCACACTCAATGGCGCCGCCGCGATGGGCAAAGGCATGGGACAGCGGCGCCGTCAGGAAAGGGTGGTCGCGCAATGGGGGCATGGCGTCACTATGCAGGGTTTCGGGCCTGAGTCGAGAGGGGGCAGGGCGACAACGGCGCGTTGCCTTGATCTGAGTCATTTGGGCCGGAAAGCTTGCATGAGAAGCTGGAAGGATGCAGGCTGTAACGATGTCGCGCAATGCAAGCTGAAACCGGCACCGCGCGACAGGCAGATTCGGATACCGGGCTGCCAACAGGAGGGGGAACAGACAATGCCCAAGGACAACTCAGCCGCACGTGACAGCGAGCCTGTGGTTCGATCGCGCAATGACGAACGTCATGACATGGCGATCCTGAGCCTGGCGCTGCGCGGCATGGCGCGCGTGCATCGCGAGCACGAGGCCGCCTGGCCGCGACGCGTGCCACCTCTGCACAGCGCGAACCCGCGCGAAAAGAACACGGCGCTGGCACGCTGACTCCCTGCGTGCCTGCGCGTTGGCGCAGGGGGCCTGTGTCCGGCCATGGGCTTGGCAATCGTGCGTGGCAGGTTAGCATCTGCACGAACGCGAATCCATGCAGGAGCAGACATGAGTATCGACCTATATTACTGGCCTACCCCGAATGGCTGGAAGATTTCCATTGCGCTGGAAGAGATGGCGCTGCCCTACAGTGTGCATTACGTCAATATCGGGGCGGGCGATCAGTTCAAGCCCGAGTTCCTGAAGATCGCACCCAATAACCGGATGCCTGCGATCGTGGACCCTGATGGCCCTGATGGCGCACCGATCTCGATTTTCGAATCCGGTGCCATTCTGCAATATCTGGCCCGCAAGACCGGGCAATTCGGTGGCAGCTCGGAGCGGATGCGCATTGCGGTCGATCAATGGCTGATGTGGCAGATGGGCGGGCTGGGGCCGATGGCCGGGCAGGCGCATCATTTCCTGAAATACGCGCCCTCGATGGACCCGCCGCAGGACCTGCCATATCCCAAGGAACGCTACAGCAATGAGGTTGGTCGCCTCTATGGTGTGCTGGACCGGCAACTGGCCGAAAACGAGTATGTCGCGGGCGACAGCTACAGCATTGCCGACATGGCCATCTGGCCCTGGGCCACGCTGTGGGAAGGGCAGTCACAGACCTTGGATGACAAGCCCCATCTGGCGCGCTGGCTGGATCTGGTCGGCGCGCGCGACGCAGTGCAGAAGGGCCATGCACTGGGCTCCGATCAGCGCCAGAACCTGCAGGATGATCGCGAAGCGCAGAAAATCCTGTTCGGCAAGCGCGGCTGAGTTCCCGCCGTGCCGATTGGCAAGGGGTGGGCGCCCGATCGGGGTGTGATGACACACCTCGCGGGTGCCACCCCTGAGAGGCAAAGCCGGTCAGTCGTCGGCAGCGGTCTTGTACCGCTCGAACAGCTTGGCCTGCGCCATGAAGAACAGAAACAGCGCGAAGGGCAGGACGAAGGTGCGGAAATTCACCCAGGCATCGGTGGACATGCTGCGCCACACGATCTCATTCGCGCAGGCCAGTGCGGCAAACATCAGCGCCAGCCGCCGCGTCAGAACGATCCAGCCTTCATGCGTGATGGGCAGGGCCCCTTCCATCACCAGTTCCAGCCAGCTTTGTCCACGCGCCAGCCCGATGAACAGCAGTGCTGCAAAGATCGAATAGACCGCTGTCGGCTTCATCTTGAAGAAGCGTTCGTCATTCAGCCACACGGTCAGCCCGCCGAACAGCACCACCATCACCAGCGTGACAAGCTGCAACCGGCTCAGCCGGCCCGAGAGCTTCCATAACACGAATGTCGCCACGGCCATCAGCGGGATGAACCCCGCCGTCAGCAGGATGAAGGCGTCATATTCCGTGCCACCGATGGTATAGACCTGTCCACGTGTGCTGATATATCCGAGAAAAAACAGCAACACGGGGCCAAGTTCCAGCCCGATCTTGACTGCGGGCGAGACCTGTCGTTCCAGCATGCGAATTCCTTGATCCTGATCTGTTATGCGAGCGTCATGAATCGATGCGCAGCACGTGATCGCGCCCGCGCCGGACATAGCGCAATTCATTTTCACCAATCGCTGTGACCTGCCCACCATCCAGCGATGCGCCGACCTGCACCATCTCCACGCGCCCGTTCGACAGTCGCACCAAGGCGCGGCGGTTGCTGGACGTGCCCATCACGCCGATCAGATTGACCTCGCGCAGGTTGATCGCGCCGGTTTGCGTGGCCTCGCGCGCGACCGAGGCGGAAGTCGGGATTGCGGGGGCGGCGCTTGCAGCGCTGGCGGTTTGCTGCGGTTGCGGCGCTGCCGGTTGCTGCGGTGCAGCCTGTTGTGCGGTCTGGCTGCGCGCCTGCTCTGCTTCGATCGTGCGCTGAACGATGGCCGAGAACTGGCCGGGTCGCGACCCTGGCCGCAGTGAGGCGGCGACCGCCATCTCCGAGGCATCGAACTCCTCGGGCGCGGGGGTCAGGGCCGCTTCAACCACAGCCTCGGGGCGCGTGACAGGGCGCAGGGCGGTCAGGGCGATCCCGCCGGGCGGCGGGGTCAGGCCGGCCTGATCGCCGTCATCGGCCTCGGCTTCAGCTTCGGGCAGGGCCGCATCGTCCGGGGGGGCGTCGGTTTCGGGTTCTGGTTGCGCAGCAGCTTCGGGCGCCAGCCCCTCGGGGCGCTGGGGCGGAATGGATGCCGGGGTGCCGTCGCTGACCTCAATCTCCAGCAGGCTTTCATCCAGCAATTCGGCAGCGGCCTCGGCTGCTTGTGCCTCTGCCGCAGCGGCGGTTTCTTCCTCGGCCAGGGCTGCGGCTTGGGCGGCCTGCGCCTCTGCTTCCGCTGCAGCCTCTGCCTCGGCTATGGCGGCGGCTTCGGCTTCAGCCTCGGCGGCTGCGGCAGCCTCTGCCGCAGCGGCGGCTTCGGCCTCAAGCTCGGGGGTCAGCGCTTCTGGCCGCGTGGGCGGAGTGGAGGGCGGGGTGCCGGACGTAACGGCAATTTCCAGCTCTGCTTCTTCGGCGGGCAGGCCCGCCTCCTCCTCGGCGATCACCGCATCATCGGTCACGTCATCCTCGACCGGGGCAGCATCCAGCGCGGCCAGTTCCGACCGGGTGGGGGGCAGCGGATCGGCCCCGAACGGTGAAGGGGCCGCAGGGGTTTCCGGCAGGGGGCTGGCCTCTTGCAGCGGCAGCAGAGCGACCGAGCGGAGCCCTGCCACACGGCCTGCGGGCATGTCGGGCTGGCTGGCAGGCGCGGCGTCACCTGCCCCGGTATCCTGCGCCTCGCCTGTCTCTGCGGGTTCGGGGGCATCAGCCGGGGGTTGCTGGGCCGCATCTTCCAGCCCAAGCGCGGCCTCGATCTCTGCAGCATCGGCCTCATCGGGCTCGACGGTTGCCTGACCCTGTGTATCCTCGGCCGGGGCAGTCTCGGCAGGCAGGGCCGCGTCATCGGGGGCGACGATCTCATCCCCTGGCAGGGCCGCAATCTCTGGCGGCGGGCTTTGGGGCGTGCTGGTAAAGAATACCGCCCAGATCGTGACCGCCCCCAGCAAAAGCGCGACCCCACCGGCGACCAGCACCCCACGTCGCATGGCCGTGCCGCCGGGCTGATCCTGATTGCGCGCGCCGAAAATCGTCATGCGCTTGGCTTCGTCATCCGATGCGCCTGTCGCGACGCGCGCATGCAGCGTCTCCAGCGGGTCCTTGCGCTTGGCCGGGTCAGGCGCTTTTGCGGCGGGGGATGCCTTGGCGGGGGCGGGTTTTGCAGTCGGTGCCTTTGCCTCCGGGGTTCTGGCTTCGGGCGCCTTGGCCTTTTCCGGCTTGCCTGCCGGTGCGGCGGGCTTGGGCGGGACCGGGGTTCTGCCATCTTTCGTATCTGCAGCGACAGGTTTGGTGCTTTGCGTGCGCCCCACACCACTGACCTGTTGCGCCGCAGCGCCCAGCCGCGCGCGCAGCGCTGTCGCCACCCCGGCAGAGGCTGCACTGGCCGCGGCCTTGCCGGTCGCTGGCTTGGCTGCCGGCTCTGGCGTTTTTGCTGCGGGTTTGTCGGGCGTGCCGGGCTTGCGGCGCGAGGAAAAGGTCAGCGGGTTGTCGTCATCCGGCTTGGCGGTCGTCTCGGGTTTGGCGGTCTTGCCCTTGCTGCGCAGAGACAGTAGCCGCGTCAGACCCAGTGACTCGCTTGCCTTGGGCGCGCCTTGTTCGCCCTCTGCCGAGGCGGGCTTGGCCTCTGGCGCGTCCGGTCTGGCCGCTTCGGTCTTGTCTGCAGCGGCTGCTGGCGTCGGTGTGGCAGCTTTGCCTTTTGGCGCAGGGGCGTCTGCCTGTGCAGGCTTGGCCGGTGTGTCGGCAGGTTTTGCGGTCCCTGACCCGGCGGCCCCTGGGGCCGCGGCGGGGGCCATCTCCGGGTCCGGCAACTCGGCGATACCGGTCTCGCGCAGGATTTCCGGCTCGCGCTCGATCTTCTCGGGGTCGCCCACAATCTTGCGGGCCAGTCGCGTCGGGCCGAAAAAGGGCTCTCGGTTGAAGCGGCCATTGGCAGGCGCGGCGGTTGCGCTGACCGGGTTGAACCCGTAGCCCTGGGCGAAATCTTCAGCCTCGACAATGGTTTCGCGCGCAACCACGGCCACATGCACCTGCGCGCCATTGATCGTCCAGTCGAAATCCAGCTCTTCAACCGGGTAGGGCGTGCGCCCGGCCAGCTTGGCGCGGATCTCGGCCTCTCTCGCGTTGCGGTCGCGCGCCGCAACCTCCAGGTCGCAATAGAGGATCTGTTCATCCGGCACGACCAGCTTGGTCGTGATGCCATCAGGGGCCAGCGCCTGCGCGACCTTGCTCAGATCGCGCATCTGCGCATCCATATCCGGGGCGTCAGGGGCGACGGCCCCGACACGCAACCACCCCGAGCGGCCCCGCTGCCAGAGCGTGATGCCGTCCGTGGTCATGCCGAGAGCGAAATTCGGTTTCATGCCTTGCCTTTAGCACAGGTTTTGCAGAAACGGGGAGTCACAAAACCCTGACCCCCGCTTCATGGCGCGAAATTTCGCCCAGCCGCTTGGTCCTGCGGTATGCGTCATGCGCCCGCCGCGGTCAGGGCCTGATCCAGGTCGGCGATGATGTCATCGGCATTTTCAAGCCCGATGGACAGCCGCACCACATCGGGGGCGGCACCGGCGGCGATCTGCTGTTCTTCAGTCAGTTGCCGATGCGTGGTCGATGCCGAATGGATGATCAGCGAGCGCGTATCGCCCAGATTGGCCACATGGCTGAGCAGATTGACCGAATCGATCAGTTTGACGCAAGCCTCGTACCCGGCCTTGAGCGAGAAGGTGAAAAGCGAAGACGCCCCTTTCGGGCAGATCTGCGCCATCCGGTGATGATAGGGCGAAGAGGGCAGACCGGCATAGGTGACATAGGCCACGCGGGGATCGCGCTCCAGCCATTCGGCAACCTTGACGGCATTGGCGCAGTGCTTGTCCATGCGCAGGCTGAGCGTCTCGATCCCCATCAGCGTGTAATGCGCGGCCTGGGGGTTCAGCGTCATGCCCAGATCGCGCAGGCCAATGGCGATGGAGTTGAAGGTAAAGGCCAGCGGTCCGAATGTCTCATGAAATTTCAGACCGTGATAGGCGGGTTCGGGCTCTGACATGGCGGGGAATTTGCCATTGGACCAGTTGAACGTACCCGAATCGACGATCACCCCGCCGGTCACGGTGCCATTGCCAGTCAGGTATTTGGTCAGCGAGTGCACCACCAGCGTGGCGCCATGTTCAATGGGGCGGCACAGATAGGGCGTGGCGGTGGTATTATCCACGATGAGCGGAATGCCGTTGCGATCCGCAATTGCGGCCAGCGCGTCCAGATCGGTGATATACCCGCCCGGATTGGCGATGGATTCGCAGAATATGGCGCGGGTGTTTTCGTCAATCGCGGCCTCGACCGCATCCAGATCGTCAGTATCGACAAATCTGGCCTGCCAGCCGAAGCGCTTGATCGTCTGGCTGAACTGCGTGACCGTGCCGCCGTATAGTCGATTGGATGACACGATATTCAGCCCCGGCCCCATCAGCGGAAACAGCGCCATGATCTGCGCGCCATGCCCTGACGAACAACAGACAGCACCTGCACCCCCTTCAAGCGCGGCCATGCGTTCCTGCAGCGCGGCCACAGTGGGGTTGGTCAGGCGCGAATAGATATAGCCCACTTCCTGCAGGTTGAAGAGCGCTGCGGCATGATCTGCGTCGCGGAACACATAGGATGTCGTCTGATAGATCGGCACCTGCCGGGCGCCCGTCGCCGGGTCCGGACGCGCGCCCGCATGGATCTGAAGCGTCTCGAAATCGGGTGTCTTGTCAGCCATCGGGTCCTCCTGCCCTTCGGAAATTGGCCGTGACGCTACGCCAGCACCGGGTGCAGGGCAAGGCCCGAGTAAGCGGCTCAGGCCGCGCTGGCGCTGGGTTTTTCGGACGCTTGCGGCGCGGACGGGGCCTCTGGTGCCTTGGGTTTCGCCTCGGGCGCAGGCAGGGCCTTGGCCTCATCGGGCATCTGTTCGGGCAGCTCTATGCTCAGCGTGCCCTCTTCCGGATAGATCGTGATGCGGGGCTTGGGGTCCAGGTCTGCCATGATCTCGTTCACCTCGCGCAGGGCGCGGGTCACGGTTTCGCGCTGCGTCTCGCGCTTGACTTCCGGTGCGTCGGATTTTGAGCCGAACAGAAACTTGAACATTGCATATCCCCATGTTGTGACAACACCCCTGCGTATACCAAGGCTGCGGGCAGGAAAACCCGCTTGCCGCAGTGCAGCACCATTTGTGCGATCACATGCTGGTCAGGCAAATCCCGGCGCGAGGCGCGTCTCACCTGTCACGATATCGCGCCGGTTGCGCGTGGGGCCGATATAGCGGGCCACGACTGGATGATCAGCCGCCAGCGCGCCGTGACGAATCAGCAGCGCTGTTATGGCGGCTTCGGCGGCGCGCACGCCGCCATCCACGATCTTGAGCGCGATGCCCAAACCCGCCTGCGGCAGTATGGCCACGAAAACGGCCTCGGCCCCGGTCTTGATGGCCGCGCGCCCGCCCATGGCGCGCATCAGGTCGGTGCAGGCGCGGGTTTCACCTGCGACCAGATCGGGATGGGCCATCATTGCCTCGCGCAGACGCACCATTGCGCGGCTGCGGGCATCGCCGTCACTCGCGCTGGCAAATCGTGCCATGCCGCCCGCGAGCGCCGCGACCGTGGTGGCGAAATTCGGGGCCGAACACCCGTCGATCCCGTAACCGGGCGCGGGCATCTCCGTCACCTCCTCGAACGCGGTGCGGACGGCGCGCTGCACGGGATGATCGGGGGCCACATATTCAGAATCGCCACCAAGGTGCTGATTAAGGGTCAAAAATCCCGCATGCTTGCCAGAGCAATTGTTGTGCAACTGCCCTGCTTTATCGCCCGCGCGCACCAGACGGTCGCGTTCTTCGATATCCTGTGCGTCCTGACAACCGCATCGCAGATCGTCCTCGGACAGGCCCATATCGGCCAGCCACCGCGCCACACGCTCGACATGGATGCCCGCGCCCTGGTGCGATGCGCAGGCCAGTGCCAGATGTTCTGACCCCAGGTCCCGCCCGGCGCCCGATTCCAGCAACGGCAATGCCTGCACCATCTTACAACTTGAGCGTGGGTAGATCAGCGCGTCGGTGCGCCCCCAGGCCTCGACCACGTCGCCCGATGCGCGCGCGACAACCGCATGACCACGATGCAGGCTTTCCAGCAAATCGCCGCGCCACAACTCTACCAGTGGCACCGCGCCCGCATCCACGCTGGTCACATCTTGCATTCTGTCCCTCATTCCCGATCACTCCCATTGCACGACCGCTCACGCCTGCGCGATTTTTCGCCATCAGGGCTTTGAACTTTCCTGGCGCAGGCGCTAAGAATTGCAATCACAGGCTGTCCACACCACGCAGGCTTGCGATGTGGGTGGCGCAAAATCCGAGCCGGGTCAATTGGAGGCGAGAGAGCATATGACGTCACTGGGCAGAATTGGAGCCGTGGCCGCCGTCGCGGCCCTGGCAGGGCCGGGCGCGCAGGCGCAGGAATCGAGCAACCGCGTCGCCGCCGATACCGACTGGAGCGTTTTTGTAGAGGACAGCCCGCGCGAATGCTGGGCGGTTTCGGCGCCCAAGGAAACCGTGAACACCCGCGATGGCCAGCCGGTGCAGGTGAATCGCGGCGATATCCTGCTGTTTGCGACCTATCGCCCGGGCAGCAGCACGCCAGAGATTTCCTTTACTGGCGGATACCCGTTCGCAAGCGATTCGACTGTGGCGCTGACCATCGGATCAAACGAGTTCCAGTTGTTCGTGGATGACCAATGGGCATGGGCCGGATCGTCCGAGGAAGACCAGCGCATTCTGGCGGCCATGCGTTCGGGCGCAGAGGCCGAACTCGTCGCGCGCTCGTCGCGCGGAACCGACACGCAGGACACCTTTTCGCTGTTCGGCTTTACCGCCGCGACCGAGGAAGCGCAGCGCCAATGCGCTGAGGAGTGATCACAGAACAACCTGATTTGGCCGCCCGGGCTGTCAAAGCCGGGCGGTCTTGTTATATGTGAACGAACAAACCCCGAGAGGCCCAGATGAGTGCGACCCCCCCGATCACGCAGGATGTCCTGACCCTGCCGCGCAAACTGCCCGAGGACGGGCAGCGCAATCTGGTGGGCCTGACGCGCGCGCAGATGATAGAGGCCCTGATCGCGATGGGCACGCCCGAGCGGCAGGCCAGGATGCGTATGGGCCAGATCTGGCAATGGATCTACCACTGGGGCGCGCAGGATTTTGACGCGATGACAAATCTGGCCAAGGCGTATCGCGCGCAACTGGCCGAGCATTTCACCATTGCCCGCCCCGAAATCGTGTCGCGCCAGATCTCGGATGACGGGACGCGCAAATACCTGTTGCGGATCGCGGGCGGGCACGAGGTCGAGGCCGTCTACATCCCCGAAGAAAGCCGCGGAACCCTTTGCATTTCCAGCCAGGTCGGCTGCACCCTGACCTGTTCCTTCTGCCATACCGGCACGCAGAAACTGGTGCGCAACCTGACCCCCGCCGAAATTGTGGGCCAGGTGCTGGTCGCGCGCGACGATCTGGGCGAATGGCCCGTTCCGGGCGCCCCGCGCGATGAGACGCGGCTGGTCAGCAATGTGGTGCTGATGGGCATGGGCGAGCCGCTGTATAATTTCGACAATGTCCGCGACGCGATGAAGGTGGTGATGGATGGCGAGGGGCTGTCGATCTCGCGCCGCCGCATCACGCTGTCCACATCGGGTGTGGTGCCCGAGATCGCGCGCACAGCCAGCGAGATCGGCTGCCTGCTGGCAGTGTCCTTTCATGCCACCACGGATGAGGTGCGCGACCGGCTCGTGCCGATCAATAAGCGCTGGAACATCCAGACGCTGCTGGATGCGCTGCGCGACTACCCGCGCCTGTCCAATTCCGAACGGATCACCTTTGAATATGTCATGCTCAAGGGCGTGAATGATTCGGATGATGATGCGCGGCGTCTGGTGCGCCTGATCGCGGGCATCCCGGCCAAGATCAATCTGATTCCATTCAATGAATGGCCTGGCGCGCCTTACACGCGCTCGGACTGGGCGCGGATCGAGGCCTTTGCCGATATCGTGCACAAGGCCGGCTATGCCAGCCCCATCCGCACCCCGCGCGGCGAGGATATCATGGCCGCCTGCGGACAGTTGAAATCCGCGACCGAACGCGCGCGCCGCCCCGCCGCGCAGATCGCCGCCGAGGCCGGGCTAACCCCCTCGCGCCCCTGAGACACTGACCCCGCAAGAGGCACGCCACGTCACATCCGGCCGCTCCGAATGCCGCCCCGCCGCCCCGCAAGACCCCGGACAAGGCACAAGCGGCTGATCGCCTCGTCACGCTGGATGCAACGCGGGCAGCGGCGCTGATCGGTGTGCTGACCATCAACATGCTGACCATCGCCGGGCTGACCTATCTGACGCCCGAGATGCGCGCCGCGATCCACGGCCCCGCCGACCGGGTCGTGGCCTATCTGTTGTCGGTGCTGGTCGAGGGCAAGGCGCGCTCGGCATTCTCGTTGATGTTCGGGGTCAGCTTCACGCTGCTGATGCGCCGGATGCAGGCGCGGGGCGAGCCCTGGGTTGCGATCTATCTGCGGCGTATCCTGCTGCTCTATGGGCTGGGGTTGCTGAATGCGTTGTTTTTCTTCTGGGGCGATATCCTGACGACCTATGCGGTGCTGGGGTTGTTCTTACCGGTCGCGGCCCTGTTGCCGATCAAGGTGCTTCTGGGGCTGGCGGCCACCCTGCTGATCGCGCCGCCCATGGCCTATGCGCTGCTGGGTCAGGCCCCGATCCCGCCACTGGAGATGGATCAGCTGCAAAGCCTGCGCGCCTTTGCCGATCCACGCCCGGCTGTGACCATTTCGCATAACTGGGCGCTGTTCACCGGTGCAGATGGCGAGACGCGCGGGTTGCGGGCGATCCGGTACGCGCAGCTTGCCGCGCTGTTTCTGGTGGGGCTGGCGGCGGGGCTGGCCAATCTGCCCGCGCGGCTGGGCGAGGTGCGATCCTGGTTGCTGCCCCTGGGCTGGGGGCTGGTCACGGGTGGGCTGGCGCTTGAGGCGATTCACCGCACAGGGCTGGTGCTGGTGCCCGGCGGGCTGCTTCTGGAGAATGTCGAGGCGCTGGTGGGCATGGGCTATGTCGCGCTACTCGCGCTATGGCTGGACAGCGGGCGCGGGGCGCGGGTGCGGGCGCTTCTGGCGCCTCTGGGGGCGATGGCGCTGACCGGTTACCTGATGGGCGGGTTATTGGGGCAGATCGTGTTCTATGGCTGGGGGCTGAACCAGATCGGGCGGCACGGCACCTTTACCGTGATCCTGATTGCCGCCGCGATCTTTGCCGTGATGCTGGTTTTCGCGCGGCTGTGGCTGCGGCGCTACCGGCAGGGCCCGTGGGAATGGTTGTGGCGCTGCCTGACCCGCTTGCGGGTCGAACCCATACGCCGCCGCTGACCCGGCCCTTTCAGCAGATCAGGACCCGCGTCAGACAAAGCCCTTCTGCAGCGCCTGTTCGATATTCTCTGCGATCACCGGGCTGCCGCCGGGCAGACCGCTTGCCAGCAACCGGCAGACATTGCGCCCGGCAATCCGCTCGATCGTGCTGGCATCGAATCCTGCGCGGCGCAGGGTCGCGGTCAGCACCCCCAGTTCATTGGCCGAGATCTGCGTGGCCACCGAGCCATCGAAATCAGACCCGAGCGCGACATGATCGGCCCCGTTCAGCCCGCGCTGTTCGGCCATTTCCATGATGTATTCCATCACGCGGGGGATATTGGCCACGCCTTCGCCCACGGCCTGTCCCCAATAGCCCACGCCGATCAGCCCGCCACTGTCCAGCACCGCACGGATCGAATCATCCGACATGTTGCGGTCAGGCAGGCAGGGCAGCCCCTCGCAGACCGCGCGCACACCGGTATGCGACACGATGAAGGGATTGCGCAGCAGTTCTGACGCATCGCGGATCAGATCCTCGGAGGCATGGGCAAGGTCGATCATCATGCCCTGTTCTTCGGCGACCTGCAGCGCCACGCGCCCCGCCGGTGTCAGCCCGTAGCGTTCGCACCCCTCGGACGAGCCGCCCAGCGGATTGTCAAAGCGGTGCACTGGCGCAAATATCCGCAATCCGCGATCATAGAGCCGCCGGATCTCGGCCGATACGACGCCGGGGCCGGGGTCATACTGGCCGACCCAGTGCCCGCCCTCGAGCGCAAGCATGCCGCCCATCACCGAAGCGCCCGCACTGCGCGCCTCGATCAGCGCCAGCAGTTCCGAGGCATTGAGGATGGGACGGATTTCAGGCGTGTCTGCGGCCAGGCGCGAGCGGTGGACTGCGTCCCAGAACAGGTCCATCTGGTAAAAGGCCCGTCCCCGCGCGCTGCGAAAGGGGCGCCCCTGCAGCGCGGCCAGCCAGGCCGCATGGTTGGGCGCATCGGCGCTGAGACAGTCGCGCCACGGGAAGTTCACGGGCGAATGGGTGACCATGGCAAAGACCTGCAGCGCCGTGTTCCCGGCATGCAGACGCGGGACATCGGCATGGCCGTATTCGGACCATTGCAGCAGGTCGCGATCCCATTTCAGGCAGTCGGCATGCAAATCAGCGAGAAACAGACCCTGGTGCATGTCAAGATCAGCGGCATCGGGTTCGGGCGCATCAGGGTCGAGCGCGAAGCGGTTGAAGCCACGGTCAACAGCAGCGATCGCCGGTCCACGCGCGCCCCACCCGAGCGCCGCCGCGGCACCCGCACCCCCGGCGAACAAAAGATGTCTTCTTTTCATGCCTTATAGCATAGGTGTTCTGACGCAGATGTGTAGGGTGGGTGTACCCACCTTACCTTTTGCGGGCATAACTTCTTTGCGAAGACTGGACCTTGGGCAGCCTGTGTGGAATTCTGCAGCACGAACCATTGAGGATGTCCATGGTGTTATCACAAAAATCACCCGGCGCAGGCCCGCCCGCGCATCAGCGGCGGGGCTGAGCGGATGCCGGGTGTGTTCCTTCTCATGCTGATCGGCGCAGCCGCGGGCGTCTTTGCCACGCGGCTGATGCGGATGCAGACCGATCTGCCCACCGCCATGCTGATCGGCGTTCTGGGCGCCTTGGTGGGCGGCATGGGGTTCCGGTTTCTCGCAAGCTCGGCCTCGTGGGTCGGAGCGTTTGTGCTGGCGCTGATCGGGTCATTGCTCCTTTTGTGGCTGTGGCAGACATATCAGGGGCGACGCTGAGGGTCAGTTGCGCCGCGGCCGGCTTTTATAGACCGGCAGATGCCAGCCAAACCCCAGTGATCCCGCGCGCAGCGCGAATGTCGTAAGCGCGCAGGTCAGCAGGATGAACCGGCTGTCATCCGTCAGCAGCGTTGTCCCCAGCGCTGCCAATGTGCCAGCAAAGGCGGCTGTAGCGTATAGCTCGCCCTTTTTCAGCACCAGCGGCACCTCATTGCACACGACATCGCGCATCAGCCCGCCGAAAGTGCCGGTGGCGATGCCCATGATCACCACGACCGGCCAGCTTTGATCCATCGCCAGAGCCACGCCGACCCCTGCGGGCACAGCCGCGCTCAGCGCAAAGGCATCGCACCATTCCAGCGCGCGCAGCCGCGATTCCAGCAGATGTGCCGTGAAAAAGACCAGAACCGCCGCGAGGCAGCCCGAGGCGATCATGCCCGGATCGGCGATCCAGAACACCTGATCACGATTCAGGATCACATCGCGCAACGTGCCCCCGCCAACCGCCGTCAGGCAGGCCAGAAACACGAACCCCACGACGTCAAGCTGCGCGCGGCTGGCTGCCAGCGCCCCGGTCACGGCAAAGATGAAAACAGCCGCGTAATCAAGGACCTGAACGGCGCTCATGATCCCTGTTTCCCGCGCTGAAAGGGCGCCATCCCGGCGCGCGCCAGCGCGTCGGCGCGTTCATTTTCGGGGTGGCCCGCATGGCCCTTGACCCATTCCCAGCGCACCTTGTGGCGCGCCTGCGCGGCATCCAGCCGCTGCCAGAGTTCCACATTCTTGACCGGCTTGCGCGCGGCGGTGCGCCAGCCATTGCGTTTCCAGCCATGGATCCAGCTTGTCACCCCGTTTTTCACATAAGCGCTGTCGGTGACGATGGTCACCTCGCTGGGGCGCTCCAGCGTTTCCAGCGCGGTGATTGCGGCCATCAGTTCCATGCGGTTATTCGTCGTCTCTGCCTCGCCGCCCTGAAGCGCACGCTCGCGGATCACCTGATCGTCGCGCAGCGCCTGCAGCAGCACCCCCCAGCCACCGGGGCCGGGGTTGCCCGAACAGGCCCCGTCAGTATAGGCGACCAGATCGGTCACAGCGGCACATATCCGGGCAGGGCGGCAATGCGGTCGCACCAGCCGCGCAGATGGGGCAGGTGGGCCATGTCAAACCCGCCGCGCGTGCCTGCGCTATGCGTATAGCCATACAGGCACAGATCGGCGAGGCTTGGGGCATCACCCACCAGCCAGTCACGCGTGCTCAGATGATCCTCCATGTGCTGCAGGATCGCCTGACCCTGGCTCAGCAACGCGGCCAGACGCTCTGGCGTGGCCTCGGGCTTGCGGTGGGGGTAGTGCAGCAGCGCGGCGCGCACGGCGATCACGCCCTCATGCTGGTTCTGTTCCCAGAACATCCAGCCCAGCATCTGCGCGCGGGCCACCGGGTCGGCGGGAACAAACGGTGTGTCCGCGCCCAGATACCACAGGATCGCGTTCGATTCGGGCAGGGCGGTGCCATCCTCCAGCAGCAGCACCGGCGCCCTGTCAAAGGGCAGGCGCCCTTCCGCATGCGCACTCTCCAGCGCGGCGCTGCCATATTCGACATCGATGCGTGTCACATCGCGCCCGAGCAGCGCCAGCAGCAGCCGCACCTTGTAGCTGTTACCCGAAGAGGGCATGGAATAGAGGATCATCTGATTGTCTCCGCCGCGTCTGGCGGCTGTCTAGCCCAAGGTCAGCCCCAGCGCCAGACACAGCACCACCCCGGCGGTCAGGATCAGGCGCAGGGGCATCCACCAGCGCGGGGTCAGGCCCAGGCGGCTGAAATGCCAGTCGATCAGCAGCAGCCCCAGAAAGCCTGCAATCAGGGCGTTCAGCGCGAACACGGCCCCGCCGCCCACGAAGAAAAACGCCCAGAGCGCGGGGATGACCGAGAGCGCATAGCCTGTCCACTGCTGCTCCGCGCCGCGCGCGGCAAAGCCCCAGAGCACACCGGACATGAAGCACAGGATGACCGTGCCGTAGGAAATGAGCACATAGGGCGCAGTAAAGCGCGGGCCGACCAGGCGCAGGGTCAGATCCGCCAGCGCGGGTGAGAGCAGGGTTGCCACCCCGAACAGGAACGGCAGCAGCCCGGCAAGCCCGAGCGCAAGGGCCGGGCGGGGAATGGCGCTCATGCAGGTTCGCGCAGCGCGCGCGGCACCTTGAATTCGACCCGTTCCTGCGCCGTCTCGACCAGTTCGACGGTCACGTCATAGCGCGCGCGGAACGCGTCGATCGCCTCATTGACCAGTTCTTCGGGGGCAGAGGCCCCGGCCGTGATGCCCACAGACGACACGCCCTGCAGCGCACGCCAGTCGATTTCCGCCGCGCGTTGCACAAGCTGGGCATAGGCGCAGCCCTTCGCGCGCCCGACCTCGACCAGCCGTTGCGAGTTGGACGAATTGGGCGCCCCGATTACCAAAAGCGCGTCGATGCGGGGCGCAATGGCCTTGACGGCTTCTTGCCGGTTGGTCGTGGCGTAGCAGATATCTTCCTTGTGCGGACCGATGATGGCCGGAAAGCGCGCTTTCAGCGCGGCCACGACCTCGGCGGTGTCATCGACCGACAGGGTGGTCTGCGTGATAAAGGCCAGACGCTCCGGGTCGCGCACCTGCAGCCCCGCCACATCCGCGGGCGTTTCGACCAGTAGTACTTCGCCGTCGGGCAATTGCCCCATGGTGCCGATCGTCTCGGGGTGCCCGGCATGACCGATCATGACCATCTGCAAGCCATTGGCGTGATGGCGCTCGGCCTCGATATGCACCTTGCTCACCAGCGGGCAGGTCGCATCGACATACAGCATGTTGCGCGCCTGTGCGGCCTGCGGCACGGATTTGGGCACGCCATGGGCGGAAAAGATAACCGGGCGGTCGGGCGGACATTCATCCAGTTCCTCGACGAACACGGCCCCCTTGTCGCGCAACCCGTCCACGACATAGCGGTTATGCACGATCTCATGGCGGACATAGACTGGCGCGCCCCATTTCTCCAGCGCCATCTCGACGATCTTGATGGCGCGGTCCACCCCGGCGCAGAAGCCGCGGGGCGCCGCCAGATAGAGGGTGAGGGGGGGGGGCATGTCAGACCTCCGTTGCTCGCCCCAGACCTAACCTTTGGGGGCGCGCAGGTCCAGTGGGTTGCAGTCTGCGCGGTCAACAGGTCGCGTTTCGCGGGTGCGTGGCGCTTCAGTATCACGCACACCAGAGGGGCAGCCCCGCCGAATGCGGGGCTGCCCTGTGTCGAACCAGCTTCAGACCGCGCTCACCCGGCCACGCAATCCGCGATTTCCTGCGCCATGCTGCGCATCAGCGTGGGATAGAGGTCCGCGCCTGAATCGAACATGACGCCCTCGGGGTCAAGTGTCGCACCCACGCGCACATCCGTTCCCTCGACCACAACATCGACATAGCGAGAGGAGTGATTGACCTCGGGGAAGATGCAGACGATCCCGCCCTCCTGCAGTTCGGCGCGCAGTTCGGACAGCCGCTGCGCCCCCGGGCTGGCCGCATCCCCCAGGGCAATCGTGCCTGCCACATTCACCCCGAACTGGTGCGACAGGTAGCCATAGGCGTCATGGAACATCACGATGGGGGTGTCGCCCACAGGCTCCAGGATCGCTTCGACCTCGGCGCGCATCTCGGCAATCGTGTCGCGCGCGGCCTCTGCATTGGCGGCATAGGTTTCGGCATTGTCGGGATCGTGGCGCGACAGTTCCGCCGCGATCACGTCCAGCCACGCCTTGGCGTTATGCGTGTACATCCAGGCATGTGGGTCGAGCCCGTCATGGCTGTGGTCATGCCCGTGATCATGCGAATGGCCGTGATCGTCATGGCCGTGGCCATGGTCATCGTCATGCGAATGGCCGTGATCGTCATGGCTGTGGCCGTGGTCGTGATCATGCGCTTGGCCGTGATCGTCATGGCTGTGGCCGTGGTCATCATCATGCGAATGGCCATGATCGTCATGGCTGTGGCCGTGGTCATCATCATGCGAATGGCCATGATCGTCAT
>REDZ01000110.1 GCA_007695345.1 Paracoccaceae bacterium
AGGAAGCGTGTTGCACGAAAGGTCCTGTCACATCACTGATACATCTGGGGTGAAATGAACGTCTGCTTCGCCGCGGCTGGCCCTGCCGGCCCAGTGAAACCTTTGCCTGGCGAACCACGCCAATGAACGTCTTTAGAGCTAATAACTCTGTAAATTCAAAAGGTTATCCCTCTATCTGTTGAACGTCTATGGGTGAGACTGTTCGGGGACGGGAAAGCTCGACCATCAGCTGATTTGTGCAACAGAATCGTTCGGACGGACGCCGAGGTTTCGGCCTGGGCGAGTGCCTCAGGATGCCGCGATTATCGCAGTGATCCCACGCCCCGAAAGATGGCGTGCTGTCACGTCATTTGCACATGCGACGGCCGCAATCTCCGGCTGGCCCAGAGCTAGGCCAAGGGTGAAGGCGGCATGCCAGAAGTCGCCGGCACCATTGCTGTTGTCGATTTGGGTGGCAGGCACCGGCACTTCCGACCCCGTGCTCCCGTCATCGCACAGGACAGGCTTTGGCCCGCGCGTCACGCAGACCCATGCGCCCAGCGACCGGCTCACATCGCGCAAGGTTGCAGGCGTGCAAGCCCCGGCATAGTCGATCAGCCCCTGTTCGGAAAAGGCGATATGGCTGGCCAGATGCAGCGCGTCTCCTAGCTGTCTTACCGGGGCCTCGGCATCCAGCACAGCGGGTTTGCCTGCCTTGCGCGCGGCAGCCAGGACCGGTGCCGAGAGCGCCGGGAAGCGCGTATCGCAGAGCGCTGCGTCAAAGCGAAGCGACCGGGGCAAGGGTGGCAGGGCATCGCACAGTCGGTCGTCGCGATAATTGATGACGGTGCGCTCGCCTCCGGGTTGGATAAGCACAGCCGAATGCGGCGTGATCTGGCCCGCGATGCAATGCAGGCCATCCATCGCCACGCCGCGCGCGGTGATGCGGCTGCGCATCAGATCGGCCAGCGGATCATCGCCCAAGGCCGCACGCAGATATGCCCTGCCGCCCAAGGCGTTCACGGCGGCGGCGGCGTTCAATGCGCCGCCCGCCGCCTTGGCGGCCACGCCACTGGCCTTGTGCTTCAGGCCGGGCTTCGGGAAATCCGTCACGGAAAACTCGAAATCCAGCGCCACCAGCCCGGCGCAAAGGATCAGCGGCGCGTACACGGCTCAGGTCAGCATTTCGCGCGCACTCGCGCGCGCGGCGCGCGCGCTTTGCGCCAGCATCGCCACATCGCAGGCACCTGCGATGAACTGATATCCCGCGTCGCGCAGCGACCGGTAATCGTGATCGGCCCATAGCACGGTCCCCAGCATCACGTCTGCATTGCGTGCCAGCGTTTCAGCGCGCGCAATGGCCTTGCGCACCTCGGGGTGTCCCATATTCTCCAGATGCCCCATAGAGGCCGCGAGGTCATTCGGGCCGATGAAGATCATGTTGACGCCGGGCACCCTGGCCATTTCGGGAATGGCCTCGATCGCGTCGACATGTTCGATCTGCATCATCAACAACAATTCGTCATGGGCGTTTGCCGTCGCATAGTCGGACACCGCGCCGTAATGCGACGCGCGCAGGATCGGGGCTGCATAGCCGCGCTGCCCGTGTGGCGGGTAGAGGCAGCTTGATGTAATCCGGCGCGCGGCGGCGGCGTCCTGCACCATCGGGACCATCAGCGAATGGGCCCCCTTGTCGAGCACCCGTTTCAGCACTGTGTCCGCGCCTTCGGGCACGCGCAGAACGGCCTGGCCACCTGCGGCTTCTATCGCGCGGATCAGGGATACGGCATCCTCGACCGTGGCGGGGCCGTGTTCGCAATCCACGATCACGACATCCCAGCCTGTATGCACCAGCACCTCGGCCACCTCTGCCGATCCGAGGTCCAGCCACGCTGCGGCGATGGTCTCTCCGGCCTCGAGCCTGGTTTTCAGAGTGTTGCGTCTGTTCATTGCATGCGTCCTATCGGTCAGTGTTGTCGCGGGTGGTGTCCCGGCTGCCCTGCGGTTTTGCGGGCGCGATGAAGCTGCGCAGCGCGCGATAGAGCAGGATCGCCCAGATCGTGAGTGTGATTGCCCCCAGAACGGCGGCGATGTCGCGCGCGAAGAATTCGGTCAGATCGCCGCGCGCCTTCAGCATCGAGACCATGAAATTATCCTCGACGATGCGGCCCAGAACGATGCCCAGAATGGCCGGTGCCAGCGGGATATCGGCCCAGAGCATGGCACTGGCCAGAAGCCCCAGCACAAGGATGATCCAGATCGCCAGCGTGCTGCCGCTGATGGCGTAGCCCCCCAGCATGGCCAGAATCAGGATGATCGGCATCAGCACGGCACGCGGCACGCGCAGAACCTGAGTGGCCATCGCGACGACCAGACCGCCGGTGACCAGCATCATCAGATTGGCCAGCAGAAACGATCCGAAAATCGCATAGACCAGCGCGGAATCAGTGTTCAGCACATCGGGGCCCGGGGTCAGCCCCTTCATCATCAGCACACCAATGGCAATGGCCGTGACGCTGTCGCCCGGAATGCCGAAGACCAGCGCAGGTGTCCACGCCCCTGCCACAGCCGCATTGTTGGCCGCGCCACCATCGACTACACCCTCGATATGCCCGCGCCCATAGGCTTCGGGCTTGCGCGAGAAGCGCCGGGACACGGCATAGGCGATCCATGCGGCGACATCGGCACCGGCACCGGGCAGCGCGCCGATGAATGTGCCGCCGGTCGCGGAGCGCAGCACATTCTTCCACAGGGCAGCGAACTGGCGCGCAGCGGTCAGCAGCGCCTCGCGCAATGGCTCGACCGTCAGACGCAGGCGTGACGACTGCCGCCCTCCAACCGCGTTGCGCAACAACTCCGACAGGGCGAACATGCCGATCATGGCCGGAATGAAGCTGACCCCGTCATAAAGCTCGACATTGCCAAAGGTGAAACGCGGATGGCCAACGGCCACATCGATCCCGACCGTGGCAATCGCCAGCCCGATGAACAGGCTCGCGAAATTGCGCGGTACGGATGGGCCGCCGACAAGTACGGCGCAGGACAGACCAAGTGCCGCCAGCCAGAACGCTTCATCACTGGAGAAGTTTCGCGAGAGATAGGTCAGCGTGGGCGTTGCGAACATCAGGATCGTCACGCCGATCACGCCCCCGACCACCGAGGCGAACAGCGCGGAATAGAGCGTACTGCGCGGATGGCCGGATTGCGACAGGCGATAGCTGTCCTCGACATAAGCGGCGGATGCCGGGGTGCCGGGGATCTTCAGCACCGCGCCCGAGATATCGCCTGCAAAGATCGCCGTGGTGGTTGTGGCGACGATTGCGGCGGCGGCCTGCACCGGGTCCATGAACCAGGTGAAGGGCACCAGCAGCGCCACTGCCATGGTTGCAGTCAGCCCTGGCATGGCCCCCACAAAGGCACCGTAAAGCGTGCACAGGAAAACGGTCCCAAGGATCTTGGGGGTCAGCACCACGGCAAGAAGGGCAAAAAGATCCATCACCGGCTACCAGGCAATCGGGGTCAGCAGGCCCCAGGGCAGAACCACGCGCATGAGCGAGTAGAAGATGTAATGCAGCACCACGGGAACGACGCCCCCCATGACCAGCGCCAGCAGCAAGCTGCCGCCAAAGATCGGCACCGCCAGCACCACCACCAGTGCCGCTGCGATGTGAAAGCCCAGCACCGGCAACAGCAGCGCGAACCCTGCGACCAGCGCGGCAACGCCGACAAAGGACAGCGCGGCGTAGTGCACCGGCGGGGTACTCGTTGCAGTGGACAATGTTGCCGCGCCGCTGCGGGCATTGCGCAGCCCCTCGATCACGATGCCGATGGCAGCAAGAATCAGCCCGCCCGCGATGATGCGTGGGAACAGATCGGGGCCATAGGGCATGGCGCGGATGCGCGGAAATCCCTGTGACTGCCAGATCATAAAGATGGCGAGGGCGGTCAGGGCCGCCCCCACGACAAGATCACGTTTCAACGGCATGCGAATCCCGGAAGGTTTATTCCGCCAGTCCGATGGCCTGAATGGTTTCGCCCAGTGCCGCGTCCTGAGCCATCATGTAATCGCGCAGTTCCTCGCGCCCCATGAATACATTGTCTGCCCCGCGCGAGTCCTTGAACTCGGCCCATTCGTCGCTTTCGGTGATGTCCTGAACAGCCTGTTCATAGGCGCAGGCAATCTCGTCCGGCAGCCCTTCAGGGCCAGAGATCGTGATATAGGCGGCGAGTGTCCAGCCGCTGTCGAGCACATCAGCAGTCAGCGGCACGTCCGGCAGTGCCTCCATCGGCGAGTCGTGCATATAGGCCAGTGCGCGCAATTCGCCCGAATCCACCAGCGAGCGCCCCTCGGACAGGGCGGGTGTCACCATGTCCACACCGCCTGCGATCAGTTCCTGCATGGCAGGGGCCGCCCCTTGCGACGGTATCCACAGGATCGATTCGGGGTCCATGCCCTCGGCATTCAACATTCCGGCCAGCGCCAGGTGCCAGATCCCGCCAAGCGACGTTCCCGACGCGGTCAGATCGCCCGGATTCTCGCGCGCGTGCTCGAGCACGTCGCCCAGGCTCTCGAACGGGCTGTCAGCGGCCACCAGCACGCTGGACGGCACAATATCGATCAGCGCAATGGGCGAGATATTCTCATAGGTCATGTCGGTCAGCCCGACCCAGTGCATGGTATTGATCTCGACCGTGACAGCGCCCACCGTCAGCCCGTCGGCGTCGGCATTCGAAATGGCGCTGTGCCCAGTGACGCCATTACCGCCCGTGCGATTGACGACATTGAAGGGAACTTCCCATTTCTGTTCAAGCATCTGGGCCAGCATGCGGGAATTGGCATCCGTGCCACCACCCGCGCCCCAGGGCACGACAAAGGTCACGGCGCGGTCCGGTGTCCAGTCGCATGTATCGGCGAACGCTGCGGTCGAGGTCACAGCCAGCAGGCCAGCGGCTGCGCTTTGCCCCAGAAATCGCGTGAATGGCTTTCTCATGAGTGTCTCTCCTCCTCCTGTTCGAAGGCGACTCGCGACAGGCGCAAATCCCCTCGCGGCCAAGATAAGCATGTTGCCTTGCCGCAGGTCAATCGATTAAACAATGTTAAATGCCACATTTTTCAGCCAAGTCTGTCTGAGCATGAACAACAGACGAGTTACCTTGCGCGACATCGCAGAAGATGTGGGCGTGACAGTTGCGACAGCGTCGATGGCGCTGCGCGCGCATCCGCGCATTTCGCCCCAGACGCGCACCAAAGTGACTGAGGCGGCCGTGCGGCTGGGCTATATCTACAACCGCGCGGCCGCAAACCTGCGCCAGACACAGTCATCGCTGATCGCAGTCTGCCTGAGCGACGCATCCAACCCGGTCTTCAATGAGTTCCTGATCCATGTCGAGGCAGAGCTGCGCGGGCAGGGGCGACAGGTATTCCTGGGGATCGCGCGCGATGACCTGACGCTGCAAAGCCAATTCCTGCAGACGGCAATGGAGCAGGGTGTAGGTGGCGTTGTCCTGATCCCGGTGCGCGGAACAACCCGTGCGCATCTGCGGCCCGTCTGGCCCGACGAGCGAGCCGAGCCACTGGTCCCCACCGCGCTGATCTCGCGCGGGCTGGAGGGTCTGAACGTGCCGCAAGTGCTGAATGATGATCGTCGCGCGGGCGCCATGGCGGCTGAATGCCTGATCGCGCATGGCCATCGGCGGATCATCTGGGTCGGGGGCGGACAGGACACATCGACCGCGCGCGACAGGCAGGCCGGGGCCGCGCAGGCGATTGCACAGGCGGGACTGCCCGCGATGGAGGTGTTGCACGGCCCGACGCTGCGCCGGTTCGGGCTGGATGCCGCGCAGGATATCCTGAAACGCTCGGACCCGGCTGGCCAGCCCACGGCGGCAATCTGTTTCAGCGACCTGATCGCGTTTGGCATGGTCGCCGGGATCCTGCGCAGCGGGACGACCCCGGCCGAAAGCCTGTCCGTCATCGGCTGCGACGACATGGAAGAGGCTGAGCTGATTCACCCGCCACTGACAACCATAGCAGTTGACAAGGAAGGCATCGGGCGGCTGGGCGCGCAGCACGCAGTAATCAGGCCGGGTGCCCCGGTTGTCACAAGACTCCCGCCCCGGCTAATCCTGCGCGCGACCGTGGGGCAGGTGGCGGGATAGGTGTGCAATTGCCCGCGCTGCCTGGGCAAACTCTAGACTGATATCACCTGCCATCTTATGTATCCGACCCGACACCGCATGTGCTGAACACCCAACATGGCACATTGCGATGCCGGAAACATGTGCCGTCCACGCCATCCATGGCGGACAAAGGTTGGGCAGGTCAGGGCCAATGTCGGGATTCGCCGTGATCTCCCGAAATGCGGATCGTCTGACGGGTCCGGTTGCGTTGATTTCCAGACGTGCTGTTCCGTCAGCTTCGATCTACATGGGCTCAGTACGGACACGTCGCGAGATTTTCGAATACGCATGACCAATGCTGAAAAAGACAGCGCCGCCTTATATATCTATATGATAAGAAATGCATTTTCTCGCACGAACCACAGCCTTGCAAACAGGACTTGCACCTCCGTCGGACGCAGTTTTGAATATTCGATCTGCATTTTCCGTTCACAAAGGTTGCAATCCAGAGCGAGATTCGTAACCTCTGCATCACATCCGCAGGTAAGCGCAGCGAGATCTGCATTGCGGTAGAGGGTGCCGAATGACAAGGCCCGGAGAACGGGTCGCTCGGCAAAAGGGACGCCCGGACGCGGCGATCCTGCATGAAAAGAACAGTCAGGGGTTGCACACAGGCGCGGGATGCCGCGCGTGCCACGCGCTTTGCGCGACTGTGAGCCATGTGATCCCGTCAGGGCAAGGAGTGACAGAGATGGCCGCCCAGAACGCGGAATTGACACTGAACACCCAGGTTTATGGCGACGACCCGCTTGCAGATCGTGACACGGATCACTACCGCAAGGAATACGTCATGTCCTTCGTGGACAAGTGGGACGAATTGATCGACTGGCGCGGTCGGGCGGAAAGTGAAGGGCAGTTCTTCATCGATATCCTTCGGGCGCGGGGCAAGGAACGCGTGCTCGATGTCGCCTGCGGGACCGGGTTTCACTCAGTACGGCTGACCGAGGCCGGATTTGATGTGACGGCCTCGGACGGTTCGGCGACCATGGTGGCCAAGGCGTTCCAGAATGGACAGGCGCGCGGGCTGATCCTGAAGACGGCGCAGGCCGACTGGCGCTGGCTCAACCGCGACATCAACGGCAAGTACGACGCGATCATCTGCCTGGGCAACTCTTTCACGCATCTCTACAAGGAAAGCGACCGACGCCGCGCGCTGGCAGAGTTCTATGCCGCCCTCAAGCATGACGGCATCCTGATCCTCGATCAGCGGAATTATGATGCGATGCTCGATCAGGGCTTCACGTCCAAGCACAAGTATTACTACTGCGGCGATATGGTCTCGGCCGAGCCCGAGCATGTCGATGAAGGCTTGTGCCGGATGAAGTATTCCTTCCCCGACGGGTCGGATTACACGCTCAATCTGTGTCCGATCCGCAAGAACTACATGCGGCGCCTCTTGTCCGAGGCCGGATTCGAGCGTGTTCGCACCTATGGCGATTTTCAGGAAACCTATGCCGAGGATGAGCCCGATTTCTTCATCCACGTGGCCGAGAAATCGGCGCTTCAGGTCATGCGCTGGGGCAAGGGCTCGGACGCAGAGGCGGCCGACATCCGCAATGTCACCGAAAGCTATTACGACAGCGACGACGCCGATACCTTCTACTCCACCATCTGGGGGGGTGAGGACCTGCATATCGGGCGCTATGCCGAGACGCGCGATATCCGCACGGCCTCTGACCGGACGATCGATTCGATGATCGACCGGCTGCCGGAACTGAATGCCGAGACGCGGGTGCTCGACCTTGGTGCTGGCTATGGCGGCGCGATGCGCCGGCTGGTGGCCAAGACGGGATGCAGCGCCGTGTGCCTGAACATCTCGGAAACGCAGAACGAATACAATCAGAACAAGATCCGCAAGGCCAGGCTGACCGACCGTATCTCCGTCCGCCACGGGGTGTTCGAGGATGTGCCCGAAGCCGATGACGCCTTTGATGTGGTCTGGAGCCAGGACGCGTTCCTGCATTCGGACCAGCGCGCGGGCGTGTTGTCCGAGGCGTGGCGCGTGCTCAAGCCCGGCGGGTATCTGATCTTCACCGACCCGATGCAGGCGGACGATGCCGACCCTGCCGCGCTCAAACCCGTCTATGACCGGCTGCAACTCAACAGTCTTGGCAGCCCCGGGTTCTACCGGGACGCGGCCACGGCGGCGGGATTCGAGGTCGTGGAACAGGAAGAGGCGACCACCGATCTGCGCACCCATTACGACCGCGTGCGTGAGGAACTGCTGTCCAATTACGACAAGCTGCGCGATGCAGGCTGCACGGCGGAATATCTCGACAAGATGATGCTTGGGCTCGAGAACTGGGTCAAGGCCGCGGATGCGGGACAATTGCGCTGGGGCATTCAGCTCTTCCGCAAACCCCAGCGCTGAGCGCACAGCAGGTCTGACGTTACCGGGGCTCCGCATGGCACAGATTTCGTCCGCTTCGGTCGATCTGTTCACGTCATGGACCGAGGCCGTCCTTGCAAGGCCGGTCGAGGGTGCCCCGCAGTTGCAGATGGCTGGGCCGGAGTGGTTTCGGGCAACAACGGGGCCAATGGCAGCACCGGCGAGCGCATAGCGCCTGCCCCGGGGCCGAAACCTGACCACAACCAGCCAGTGCGACACACCCGAACGCGCCAGCCCCGTGCCTGAGCGCAAAATTGCCTGAAACACCAGGCGCCAAGGAACAGGACAGGAGGAACTACATGCCCGGCAAGACTTGGCTGTTTACCAGCGAATCGGTCTCCGAGGGTCACCCGGACAAGGTGTGCGACCGGATTTCCGATACTATTCTGGACGCTTATCTGCAGGCCGATCCGCAATCGCGCGTGGCCTGCGAAACGCTTGCCACCACAGATCGCGTGGTGATCGCAGGCGAGGTTCGCGGCCCGAGCGAG
>REDZ01000178.1 GCA_007695345.1 Paracoccaceae bacterium
TCCGGTCGCTCAAGCAGCGTCACCGCGATTGCCAGATCGTGCGCCGCAAGGGCCGGGTTTACGTCATCAACAAGACGCAGAAAAAGTTCAAGGCCCGCCAGGGCTGAGGGTTTTCTTACCGAATTCTAGAACCGCCCCGGACGTGCGTCGGGGCGGTTTTTTCATGCGCCGATATCGCCCAGCGGACCGGTCGCGCCCGTCTGGGCGCGGTGCAGCAGCAGGTGGTCCAGCAGCACGCAGGCCATCATCGCCTCGGCCACGGGCACGGCACGGATGCCGACGCACGGGTCATGGCGGCCCTTGGTCACGACCGTGTTGGGGCTGCCATCGCGCAGGATCGAGTCGCGCGGCGTGGTGATGGAGGAGGTGGGCTTGACCGCGAAGCGCACGACGAGTTCCTGCCCGGTCGAGATGCCGCCAAGGATGCCGCCTGCCTTGTTCGTGCGGTAGACCGGTCCATCCGCGCCCATGTCGATTTCATCGGCATTCTCGGTCCCGGTCAGGCTGGCGGCGTCCATCCCGGCGCCGATTTCCACCCCCTTGACGGCGTTGATTGACATCATTGCCGCGGCCAGATCGGTGTCGAGTTTCGCATAGACCGGCGCGCCAAGCCCCGCGGGCGCGCCCGAGGCCGTCACCTCGATCAGTGCGCCAAGCGAATTGCCATCCTTGCGGGTCCGGTCGAGCACGCGCGCCCAATCCTCGGCCGCCTGCGCGTCGGGCACCCAGAACGGGTTCTGATCGATCTGGGACGCGTCAAAGCGTGCGCGGTCAATCCGGTGCGGCCCCATGGCCACCATGTAGCCCATGATCCGCAGATCGGGCAGCAGCGATTGCAGCACCGCACGCGCGACCCCGCCCGCCGCGACCCGCGCGGCGGTTTCGCGCGCCGAGGATCGCCCGCCGCCGCGCGGATCGCGCAGCCCGTATTTCTGGAAATAGGTGATATCGGCATGGCCGGGGCGGAACGTGTCGGCGATATTGCCGTAATCCCTGGACCGCTGATCGACATTGCGGATCATCAACTGGATCGGCGTGCCGGTCGTGTGCCCCTCATACACGCCTGACAGTATCTCGACCGCGTCGGGTTCGCGCCGCTGGGTGGTGTGGCGGCTCTGCCCCGGTTTGCGCCGGTCCAGCCAGTGCTGCAGCATCCCGGCATCCAGCGCGACACCGGGGGGGCAGCCATCGACAGTGGCCCCCAGTGCAGGCCCGTGGCTTTCACCCCATGTCGTGACCCGGAAAAGATGTCCGAATGTGTTGTAGCTCATGGTTGCGTGTCATCCCTGTCTGGCACGCAACGGGACTACCTTGCTTTGCGAATGATTGGAATAGGTGTCCCAGGTCGGCGCATAGTCATCGGACTGGTTGCCCCAAACTGTCCATCCGGCACGCGGGCCGCGTGCAAAAAGCTCGAGCTTAGAACCGAAACTGCAGCGTTCGATCAGGTCGTATTGCTCGTCCGGTTTTCGGCTGTGTTCGCGTTTTTGGGTGACAAGAATGTTCTCCTGACTGCGTCCCGGTGCAAGCGTGCGGGCGTTCTTGCCGCGTACACCGAACAGCAGGATTTCCGTCACGTTGCGAAAGTAGAAACCCACGCCGCGCCGGTCGGGACCGCCATCCTTGCGCACCTTGTACCAGACCAGATTGGATTTGTAGCTGAAACCCCAATGTTCCATGACTTTCAGCCCCTCTGGCAAAAGTGCATTTGGGACCCAAAGATAGAGATGTGCAGGCTGGTCTGCCAGGGCCTCTACTGGCATGTCGCAGATTTCATCCAACGTCAGTGTGGGGTAACGCGACAGTCGCTTGTGTTCGGGCGCCATCTTGCCGGTGCGATTCTGGAACTGCCAGGGCGGATCGGCGAGGATGGTTTGGAATTTCTGGCCACCAAGGGCTTCCATCAGGTCGTCGCCTGCGGTTTTCATGTGTCATCCTCCTGATACAGTCGCGCTGAGATACCAAAGACTAGAAGCGGGCACCCAGCCGCTCCGCCACCTTCGATCTTGGGCAACAGTTTGCTCATATGTGTGGTTGAGGCCCCATAGGAAGAGCCTCGACCAATATCCTTAAAGATGTGTTGCAATTCGTCGCAACGAGTGATGATGACCCCGACACTGATCGCGCGCAAATCGAACAGCAGACGGAAATTGTTCAGGTCGCGATCAAAGAATGGGTCCTTGTTATTCCATTCAATCTCCAGCGCGATCTTGTTCCTGAAGCAGTCGATCTGATGCGTCGGGCTATCGAGTTGCTCATCATCCAGCAGGACGCCCGTCTCGAATTTCTTTTCGACCCAGCCGCGCTCATACAAATGCTGATCGATGAATTCTGAAACCTGGCTTTTTCGGCCACCCCCGGTTGTGATCCAGCTTTTCTTCAGTCGAAACGCAGTCAACACAGAAACGATATCGTTCCATTCTCCAGGAAAATCAGCGGTGAGTATGGCGCTCGCGTGTCTCCACTCGTGCACCTCGTAGTGATCACGGATGAATGGTGGCAGTCGCGCCTGCAACATGTTGGGGTTCCTTCAGAGTAGTCAACAGTATGTCGATGTGGTTTGGAAAGCAACCGGGGTTGTCGCGCGGCTGCAGGCAGGTTATCTGTCCGGCTACCTCGGGGTGCCCCTAGCGGGCTGAGATGCGGTAATCTCCGCGAACCCGTTGAACCTGAACCGGTTAAGACCGGCGGAGGGAAGGGTGCGGGCGGTCAGGCCCGTTTCAGTCTCCGCCTGTCGTGGAAATGGAGATTGGACCATGAGAACAGTGTTTTTCGCGACAGTCATGCTGGCCGGGGCGGGGCAGGCCGATACCCCCGTGCTGACTGTGCTGGCGCCCGATTATTTCGGGTCAAGCTGGGGTCCGGGCCCGGCGATCAAGGACGGGTTCGAGGCGCGCTGCGACTGCGTGCTGGAATACCGCACCGGCGACGTTCTGCCCCGGCTGATGCTGGAAGGCGCGCGCGTGGGCGCGGATGTGGTGATCGGGCTGAACACCGACAACACGCTGCGGGCGCGCGAAACCGGACTGTTTGCCGCCCATGAGCAGGATCTGGACGCCCTGACCGTGCCGGTGGACTGGCCCGATGACATTTTCATCCCGTTCAACTGGGGGTATGCGGCCTGGGTCTATGACACGACACGCGTTGAAAACCCGCCCACCAGCTTTGACGAATTGCTGGAACGCGAGGATCTGTCGCTGATCTGGCAGGACCCGCGGTCGTCGGGGTCCGGCCTCGCGTTGCTGCTCTGGGTCGATCAGCTTTATGGCGCTGATGCAGCCGATGTCTGGCGCGTGTTGCAGGGCAACACGGTGACCGTGACAGCGAGTTGGTCCGAAGCCTATGGCCTGTTCTCGGATGGCGAAGCCGACATGGTGCTGAGTTACACCACATCGCCTGCCTATCACATCGTGGCCGAGGAGGATGAGACCAAAGCGGCGGCGATTTTCGAGGAAGGGCATTACTTCATGGCCGAGGTCGCGGGCGTGCTGGAGGGCGCGGAACAGCCCGACCTCGCGCGTGATTTCATGGCCTATATCCTGACGCCCGAATTTCAGGAGATGATCGCCTATGCCAACTGGTCCTACCCCTCGGCCCTGCCGCGCGAGGACTGGCCCGAGGTGATGCGCGACCTGCCGCTGCCCGAGACGGCGATCTTTCTGGATGAGGACGCAGCCGAAGAACAGCGCGGCCCCGCGCTGGAGCTGTGGCTGGAGGGCATGACCCAGTGAGCCCGCGCGCCGCCCGCCTGTGCGCGCTTGGCGCCGGGGGCGTGGTGGCGCTGTGGCTTCTGGTGCTGAATTTCGGTGCGCTGGGTGCGGTCGCCTGGCGCGCCGAGGGGTTCTCTGGCCTGCGCAGTGCGGACTGGGCCGCTGTGCGGTTCACCCTGACGCAGGCGCTCTGGTCGGCGGGGCTGTCGGTGCTGCTGGCCATCCCGCTGGCGCGGGCGCTGGCGCGCCGCACATTTCCGGGCCGGGGGCTGCTGATCACGCTGATGGGCGCGCCGTTCATTCTGCCGACGCTGGTGGCAGTGCTGGGTCTGCTGGCAGTGTTTGGCCGATCGGGGCTGGTCAATCAGGGGCTGGGGTCCGTGGGCGTGTCGCCGATCAGCATATACGGGCTGCATGGGGTCGTTCTGGCGCATGTGTTCTACAACCTGCCGCTGGCCACGCGCATTCTGTTGCAGGGCTGGGGGACGATCCCGGCAGAGCGGTTTCGACTGGCCGCATCTCTGGGGTTTTCGCCCTGGCAGATGTTTCGGCAACTGGAATGGCCCATGCTGCGCGAGCTGGTGCCGGGTGCCGTGCTGGTGATCTTTCTGATCTGCCTGACCTCTTTCGCAGTGGCGCTGACACTGGGGGGCGGGCCGCGCGCGACCACGGTCGAGCTGGCGATCTATCAGGCGTTCCGCTTCGACTATGACATGGGGCGCGCGGCGATGCTGGCGCTGTTGCAGTTCGGGCTATGCGCGGCGGCAGCACTGCTGGCCTGGCGCGTGGCCCTGCCAGCGGGGCTGGGGGGCGGGATGGACCGGCCCGTGCAGCGCTTCGATCTGGGGCGCGGCTGGCTGGACGGGGCGCTTATTGCGCTGGCCGCGCTGTTTTTGCTGACACCGCTGGGCATGATCGTGGCGCGCGGGATTGCACAAGTGCCGGTCCTGCCGCCCGAGGTCTGGCATTCGGCCCTGCGCTCGCTGATGGTGGCGCTGGGGGCAACAGCGGTGACGCTGGTGATGACACTGGCGCTGGCGCATGCGGTGCTGGCCCTGGGCGGTGCGCGCGGGGCTGCGCTGGAAGGGTTGGGGCTGGCACCGCTGGCGGCGTCATCGCTGGTGGTCGGGACCGGGCTGTTCGTGCTGCTGCTGCCGGTGACCAGCCCGCGCGACTGGGCGCTTGTGGTGACAATGCTGGTCAATGCGGGCATGGCGCTGCCATTTGCGCTGCGGCTGATTCTGCCGGGCCTGCGCGAGGTGCAGGCAACGCAAGGCAGGCTGGCCGATGCGCTGGGGCTGCACGGGCTGGCGCGGCTGCGCATTGTCACCCTGCCGCGCCTGCGCCGCCCCCTTGGCTTTGCCGCCGGGCTGACCGCGGCCTTGTCCATGGGCGATCTGGGCGTGATCATGCTGTTTGCCGAACGCGAGGGGGCGACGCTGCCGATGCAGCTTTATTCGCTGATGCTGGCCTACCGGCAGGCCGATGCCGCCGGGGCGGCGGTGCTGCTCCTGGGCGCCTCGCTATTTCTGTTCTGGGTCTGTGATCGCTGGGGGCGTGGCCGTGCTGAGGTTTGAGGGGCTGGAGATTGCGCAATCCGGGTTCCGGCTACGCGCGGATCTGGAGGTGGCGCGCGGGGCGCGGGTCGGTGTGATCGGACCCTCGGGCGCGGGGAAATCGACGCTGCTGGGCGCGATTTCGGGCTTTGTGCCCGTGAAATCGGGGCAGATTATGTGGGAGGGCGCGTCGCTCTTGCCGCTCACCCCGTCGGCGCGGCCTGTTTCGATCCTGTTTCAGGATAACAACCTGTTTCCGCATCTGACGGTCGCGGAGAATGTGGCACTTGGCCTGCGCCCGTCGCTGCGGCTGAGTGCGGGCGAGCGCGCGCGTGTGGGCGACGCGCTGGCACGGGTCGGGCTGGAGGGGCTGGAGGACCGGCGCCCGGCGCAATTGTCGGGTGGGCAGCAAGGTCGCGTGGCGCTGGCGCGGGTTCTGTTGCGCGCGCGCCCGATCCTGGCCCTGGATGAGCCCTTTGCCGCGCTTGGCCCCGCGCTCAAGGCCGAGATGCTGACTCTGGTGGCGGAAATCTGTGACGAGACGGGCGCAACGCTGTTGATGGTCACGCATGATGTGGGCGATGTTGAGGCGATTGCCGATCAGACATTGCTGGTCGCCGGTGGCGCGGTCAGCGGCCCGCATGCGACGCAGGCCCTGCTGGCCGATCCGCCGCCAAGCCTGCGCGCCTATCTGGGGTAGCCCCGCGCGCGCCCTCCGGACGGAGCGCCCACCCACCCACCCTTGCGCTCCGCCCGGAGGGCGCGCGCGGGGCGGTCAGGATTTCAGGCGGCGGCCCAGAAGTTCGAGCCTGTGCCCTTCGAGCCGGTAGCCAAGGCGGCGCGCGATTCGTTCCTGCAGGGCCTCGATTTCCGGGTCGCAGAATTCGATCACCTCGCCTGTGTCCATGTCGATCAGGTGATCGTGATGCGCGCGTTCGCTATCTTCGAACCGGGCGCGGCCATCGCCGAATTCGACGCGTTCGAGGATACCGGCCTCTTCCAGCAGCTTGACCGTGCGATAGACGGTTGCAAGCGAGATGCGCGGGTCGAGCGCATTGGCGCGGCTGTGCAATTCCTCGACATCGGGGTGATCTTCGGCAGCGTCGATCACCCGCGCGATGGTCCGGCGCTGTTCGGTCACGCGCAGGCCCTGCGCCTCCAGTCGGTCAAGGATGGTTTTCTGCATGTTCTGCGCCTTCGGCATCTGGAGGGTTCAGACTAGCGTCTTGGCCGGGGCGTGAAAACTGCAATTCCCTAGCGCTGGCCGTAATACAGGCCGACGACATGCTCGGCCTCGGCGAAGAAGAGCCAGCGCTGGGCAGCGATACCGGTGACATGGGCGATGAGCGCAAGGCCGATCACGACATGGCCCGCAGGCAACAGCAAGAGCGCGGCGGGCAGGACCGCGCCCAGCCCCAGTGCAATCAGCCGCAGTTTATGCGCATGTTTGCGCCCCACGACATGCACCATTTCGCGCAGCAGATAGTTGCGCCCGGTATGGGGCGGCTCCAGCAGGCGGACCTGCCCCGGCCCGCCCAGTTGCGTGGCGCTGCCCATTGTGCTGCCCGCCTGCGCAAACCGGCCGTCGCCCATCAGCCAATGCGTGGCCATGGCCGCGCCCAGCGCGAGCATCAGGACCAGCGACAGCCTGGGCGACCCTGCCAGCAGCGCCCCACCCGCAAGTCCGGCGAACAGAAAGACCGGCGGGGTGGACCAGTGGTGCCAGCGCGGCACGGCGCGGATCTGCGTGTAGATCATGGCAGTCGCGAAGATGGTCGCGAGCGCCAGCACCGCCCCCAGCCAGCCAAAGACGGGCAGGGGTGTGGCGAAAAACACGGCGCCTGCGGCATGGGGCGCCATGACCAGAAGCGCGGCGCAGGCCAAGACGGCCTCGCGCGAGAGCCAGCTTGTGCGCCATTGGGTGAAGGCCAGAAGCGCGCGTTCGGGATGGCCGAGATGAAACGCCGAGGCGAGCAGCCCCGCGCCTGCCAGCCCGTAGCCCAGCCCGAACAGCACAAACGCTGCCACGCCCGTGGGTGCGCGCAGCCCGAGACCCAGCCAGACCAGCAGACCGAAGCCAAGGCCCGAGAGCACCGTAAACAGGATAAGCGAGGGGGCAGGATGCATCAGAGCCGCTCCAACGCGCGGTCGAGCCAGCCGAGAAAGCCGCTTGCCTGCGGGGTGTCGGCGGACTGCGTCAGTGGCGGCGGGGTCGCCGAGAGCCGGTCACGCGGGCGCGGGGGCAGGTATTTGTTGACGGGTTTCGTGCCCTGTTCGGGCATCAGATCCACCCCGCCGCGTGCGGCCACAAGCTGGCTGACATCGCTGTCGGGATCGCCCAGATCGCCGAAATGGCGCGCGCCTGCAGGGCAGGTGCGCACGCAGACGGGTTCACGGTCCACTTCTGGCAGGGACTCGTTATAGATGCGGTCCACGCACAGCGTGCATTTCTTCATCACCTTTTCCGCGCCGTCCATTTCGCGCGCGCCATACGGGCAGGCCCAGGCGCAAAGCCCGCAGCCGATACAGGCATCTTCATTGACCAGCACGATCCCGTCCTCGGCCCTTTTGTAGCTGGCCCCGGTGGGGCAGACCGTGACGCAGGGGGCATCCTCGCAATGCAGGCAGGATTTGGGGAAATGCACCACCATGGGGGGTGCGTCGGGGGGTGTGACCTCAAAACTGTGAATCCGGTTGAGGAAGGTGCCTTCGGGGTCCGCGCCATAGGCATCCAGATCCGACAGCGGGGCGCCATAGTTTTCGGTATTCCAGCCCTTGCAGGAGATGACGCAGGCATGACAGCCCACACAGGTATCAAGATCGATGACAAGGCCGAGCTTGCGATCGGTTTTTTCGGGCAGTGCGGTCATGCTGCCCGTCCCTTCGGCGCGGGGCCTGTGGGCGGCGTTTTTTGAGTATTTTTGGCAAGATGAAGCAGCATGGCGATCACTTTTTCACCTGTTGGGCAAGGTCATGGGGCGCGGGCGGGACCGGAGAGCGCTGGGCGCGGTGGTCGGGATAGGCGATGCGCTGGCCTGCGGGTGCCTTTTCGATGCGCACGCGCAGGTCATACCACGCGGCCTGACCTGTCACGGGGTCGGAATTGGCCCAGCGCAGCCCGTCGCCCTTGGGGGGCAGAAGCTCGTGGATCAGATGGTTGAGGAGTGCGCCTTGCGTGGCCTCGGGGGCTTTGTCGTCCAGCGCCCAGGCGCCGCGGCGTTTGGCGATGGCGTTCCATGTCCAGACTGTCTGCGGGTTGAGCGCGTCCATGCGCGCGACAGGCAGCGTGATCCGGCCATGGGGTGAGGTGAGCACGGCCCAGTCGCCCTGCGCGAAGCCGTGTTCGTTCCAGATATCGCCCGAGACATAGAGCGGTGCATGTCCGTGGATCTGGCGCAGCCAGGCGTTCTGGCTGCCCCAGCTGTGGTAATGCGCCATCGGGCGCTGGGTCAGCGCGTGCAGCGGGAATTGGTCAGCCTGCGGATCGGAGAAGGGCGGATACCAGAGTGGCAGGGGGTCCATGCTGTCGATCAGGCGGGCGCGCAGGTGATCGGGGGGCTGGCGCGTGCCATGTCCTTCGGCGGCGAGCTGGAACTTGCGCAAGGGTTCCAGCCAGAGGTTGAAGAGATAGGGCTGTGGCGCATCATAGAGGCCGCGCGACACGGCCCAGTCCTGATAGGCCGCGTTCCAGGGTTTGAAGAATTGCGCCTCTTCG
>REDZ01000112.1 GCA_007695345.1 Paracoccaceae bacterium
CCAAAATCGCCTTTATCGGGGCGGGATCGACCGTCTTCATGAAAAACCTGATCGGCGATGCGCTTCTGCGCCCCGCCCTGTCGGACGCCCATATCGCGCTGATGGATATCGATGCCGCACGGCTGGAGGAATCGGCACTGGTCGCGCGCAAGCTTGTGGCCAGCCTTGGCGCAGGCGCGACCGTCAGCGCCACGACCGACCAGCGCGCCGCCCTCGATGGTGCGGATTTCGTGATCGTCGCCTTTCAGATCGGCGGCTACAAACCCTGCACCGTCACGGATTTCGACATCCCCAAGGCTTACGGATTGCGCCAGACCATCGCCGACACGCTGGGCGTGGGGGGCATCATGCGCGGGCTGCGCACAGTCCCGCATCTGTGGCGGCTGGCGCAGGATATGCGCGCGCTCTGCCCCGATGCCGTGATGCTCAACTACGTCAACCCCATGGCGATCAATACCTGGGCGCTGACCGCCCGCTACCCCGATATCCGGCAGGTGGGGCTGTGCCATTCGGTGCAGGGGACAGTGGCGGAACTGGCCCGCGATCTGGGTCTGAACCCGGCCGATCTGCGCTACCGCGCGGCGGGCATCAATCACATGGCATTTTACCTGACGCTTGAGGCACGCGAGGGCGCAGGCTGGCGCGACCTCTACCCCGCCCTGCGCGACGGCTACCGCGCTGGGCGTATCCCGCTCGAAAGTGACTGGAACCCCCGCTGCCCCAATCTCGTCCGCTATGAGGTGATGGAACATTTCGGGGCCTTCGTCACCGAATCGTCCGAACATTTCGCCGAATATGTGCCCTGGTTCATCAAATCCCACCGCCCCGACCTGATCGGGCAGTTCCGCATCCCGCTTGACGAATACCCCAAGCGCTGCGAGGAACAGATCGCGGCCTGGTCGGCACAGGCCACAGCGCTGAAATCCGCCCCGCGCATCGACCACGTGGCGTCGAACGAATATGCGGCCACCATCATGGACAGCATGATCACAGGCACACCCTCCGTCATTTATGGCAACATCGCCAATCACGGCTACATCCCACAACTGCCCCAGGGTGCGGCCGTCGAGGTGCCGACACTCGTCGATGCCAATGGCCTGCAACCCACTGTGGTCGATGACCTGCCGGCGCATCTGACGGCGCTCATGCGCACCAACCTGAACGTGCAGGAACTGACCGTGCAGGCGCTGCTGACCGAAAACCGCGACCATATCTATCACGCGGCCATGCTCGATCCGCATACCGCAGCCGAGCTGGACCTTCGCCAGATCCGCGCGCTTGTCGATGACCTGCTGGCCGCGCATGGCGACTGGTTGCCTAGCTGGTGCCATGGACGCAAGGCGGCATGATCTTCATCTTGCCAAAAATACTCAAATCCACCCTCAATGCCCGGAGAACCGCATGACCCCTGTCTATCCCGATCTTGATGGCGCATCCGTCTTCATCACTGGTGGTGGCTCGGGCATCGGCGCGGGCCTGACCGAAGCATTCCTGCGCCAGGGCGCACGCGTGGCCTGTGTCCAGCGCTCCGATGCCAGCGGGTTTTGCGATGAAATGGAACAGGCTACGGGCAATCGCCCCCTCTTCATCGCCTGTGACATCACCGACCCGGAGGCCCTGCAAGCTGCCATCGCGCAGGCCGCAGACGCGCATGGCGACATTCAGGTGCTGGTGAACAATGCCGCCAATGACCAGCGCCACACGCTTGCCGAGGTGACGCCGGAATTCATGGACTGGGCGCTTGCGATCAATTTCAAATGCTATGTGACCGCCTGTCAGGCCGTCATTCCCGCCATGCAGAAGGCCGGGCGCGGATCGGTCGTGAACCTGACCTCGATCAGCTACATGATGGGCAATGCGGGCTATCCGATCTACACCTCGGCCAATTCGGCGCTGAACGGGCTGACCCGCAGCCTTGCGCGCGAATTCGGCCCTGACCGTATCCGCGTGAACGCGCTGGTGCCGGGTTGGGTCATGACGCCCAAACAGATCGAGAAATGGGTCACACCGGAAAAGCTGGCCGCACATCTGGAACGCCAATGCCTGCCTGACAAGCTGGTGCCGCCCGATATTGCCGCAGGCGCGCTGTTTCTGGCCTCGGATGCCAGCCGCGCGATGACCGGGCAGGCGCTGGTGATCGATGGCGGCGTTGTGGTGACGGGATGAGCGGCATCGACTGGATCGCTGTGGATTGGGGCACCTCGCATCTGCGGGTCTGGGGGCTGGCGGGCGACAAGGTGATTTACCAGGCAAACTCGGATCAGGGCATGGCGCATCTGGCGCGCAGCGAATTCGAGGGGGCGCTTCTGGCGCTGGTGGCGGAGTGGCTGCCCGATGCACAGATCACGCCCGTCATCGCCTGCGGTATGCTGGGCAGCCGTCAGGGCTGGGTGGAGGCCCCCTATCGCGCGCTGCCCTGTGCGCCCCTTGGCGGCACGCTGGCGCAGGCGCAATGCCGCGATTTGCGCCTGTCTGTGCATGTCGTGCCGGGGTTGAAACAGACGCGACCCGCCGATGTGATCCGGGGCGAGGAAACCCAGATCGCCGGGTTTCTGGCGCAGCATCCCGGCTGGGACGGGGTGATCTGCCTGCCCGGCACCCACAGCAAATGGGTCCATGTCAGCGCGGGCGAGGTTGTGAGCTTCCAGACCTTTCTGACGGGTGAGATGTTTGCCCTGCTCTCGGACCAGTCCGTGCTGCGCCACACGACCGCGGGCTGGGATGATGCCGGGTTCCGCCCCGGTGTCGAACAGGGGATGGAACGCCCCGAGCGCTTGATGGCGCGGCTGTTCACGCTGCGCGCCGAAGGGCTGCTTGACGGGCTGGATCCGGGCCTTGCGCGGGCGCGGCTGTCGGGCCTGCTGATCGGGGCGGAACTCGCCTCGGCCAAGCCCTATTGGCTGGGCCAGCGCGTGGCGCTGATCGGGGCGGATGTGCTGATGCGAAACTATGCGCAGGCGCTTGGCCCGCTCTCGGTGCCGGTCAGCACGCATGATGCCACGGAAATGACGCTTGCGGGGCTCTCTGCCGCGCGGGCGCTGTTGCCCGAAGCGGGGGCGCGCCCATGCGTGAACTGATCGCTATTCTGCGCGGCATCACGCCACTTGAGGCCGCATCCGTTGCACGCGCGCTGATCGATGCGGGCATCACCCGGATCGAGGTGCCGCTGAACTCGCCCGAACCGCTGGACAGCATTGCCGCCATGCAGGCCGAATTCGGCGCGCAGGCGCAGATCGGCGCGGGCACTGTGCTGGATGTCACGCAGGTCCGGGACGTTGTTGCCACTGGCGCGCGGCTCGTCGTCTCGCCCGATTGTAACCCGGAGGTGATCGCCGCGACCCGCGCCGCCGGGCTGGACAGCTTTCCCGGCATCTTCACCCCGACCGAGGCCTTTGCCGCCCTGCGCGCGGGCGCCACCGGGCTCAAGCTGTTTCCGGCCGCCCAGGTCGGGGCAGCGGGGCTGGCGGCCATGCGTGCGGTCCTGCCACCCGGCACGCCCGTGTATGCTGTGGGCGGTGTCGGCCCGCAGGACTTCGCGACCTGGCGCAAGGCGGGCGCGACGGGCTTCGGTCTGGGCACCGCGCTCTATGCGCCGGGCCTGCCCGCGCCCGAGGTCGCCGCCCGCGCCCGTGAGGCCGTCGCCGCATGGGATGCCTGTGCCTGACAGGCCGAGATAAAGAGAGCATACATGACCCGCAGCCTTGGCGTTTGCTACTATCCCGAACACTGGCCCGAAGAAATCTGGTCGCAGGATGCCGCCCGCATGGCCGAAGCCGGGTTGACCTGGGTCCGTATCGGCGAATTTGCATGGTCGCGGCTGGAACCCACCCCCGGCCAGCTGGAATTCGACTGGCTGGATCGCGCGATTGCGGTCCTTGGGGCCGCAGGGTTGAAAGTGGTGCTGGGCACGCCCACCGCCACGCCGCCGCGCTGGATGCTGGACCGCCACCCCGACATGCTGGCGGTGGATGCGCAGGGCCACCCGCGCAAATTCGGCTCGCGCAGGCATTATTGCTTCAGCCATACGGGCTATCTTGGCGAATGCCAGCGCATCGTTACCTTGCTGGCCGAACGCTACGGGAGCTCCCCCCATGTCGCCGCCTGGCAGACCGATAATGAATATGGCTGCCATGACACGATCCACAGCTATTCCGACGCGGCCCGATCGGCCTTTCGCGACTGGCTGGCGCAGAAATATCAAAGCATGGACGCGCTGAATCGTGCCTGGGGCAATGTGTTCTGGTCGATGGAATATGCCAGCTTCGACCAGATCGATCTGCCCAATCTGACTGTCACCGAACCCAACCCCGCGCATGTGATGGATTTCCGCCGCTTCAGCAGCGATCAGGTGGTGGCGTTCAACCGTGCACAGGCCCGGATCATTCGCCGCTATTCCAGCGCGCCGATCACGCATAATTACATGGGCCGGATCACCGAATTCGACCATTGGGCCGTCGGGGCGGACCTGGATATCGCCAGTTGGGACAGCTACCCGCTGGGGTTTCTGTCCGACCGGCTGGAGGCATCCGCCACACACAAGGCCGCCTTCCTGCGGCAGGGCGATCCGGATTTTCAGGCCTTTCACCACGACCTCTATCGCGGGGTCGGGCGCGGGCGCTGGTGGGTCATGGAACAGCAGCCCGGCCCGGTGAACTGGGCACCCTACAACCCCGCCCCCCTGCCCGGCATGGTACGACTCTGGACATGGGAGGCGTTCGCCCACGGGGCCGAGGCCGTGTGCTATTTCCGCTGGCGGCAGGCCCCTTTCGGGCAGGAACAGATGCATGCGGGGTTGTTGCGCCCCGACAGCGCCCCCGCCCCCGCTCTGGCAGAGGCCGCGCAGGTCGCGCGCGAACTGACGGACGCGCCCGAACAGGGCTGCGCACCCGGCGATGTGGCGCTGGTCTTCGACTATGAAAGCGCATGGGCCTGGACGACACAGCCGCAGGGCGCGGATTTCGATTATTTCCGCCTGTGCTTTGCCTGGTATCGGGCGCTGCGCAGGCTGGGGCTGAATATCGACATCATCCCCCCCGATGCCGAGGATTTGTCGCCGTGGCGGCTGGTGCTGGCACCAGGGCTGTTCACTCTGTCAGACCGCCTGCGCGCGGCGCTCCCCTCCTGCCGCGGTGCAGTGGTCTTTGGCCCGCGCGCCAATGCCCGCACGCGTGATTTCGCGATCCCCGATCCGCTGCCGCCCGACCTGCCGGGGCTGGATGCCAAGGTTGCGCGCGTGCAAAGCCTGCCCCCCGGCGCGTCCGAGATGCTTGATACCGGCGGCAGCTTCGTTCACTGGGTCGAGGATATCGAGACGACTGCCGAAACCCCGATCAGGCGGCAGGACGGTAGCCCCGCATTGATCCGCCATGACGCGATGCATTATCTGGCCGGGTGGCCCGATGATGCCACGCTGACCGAGATCCTGAGGGGGATCTGCGCGGATCAGGGCATCGCGACGCTGGACCTGCCGCCGCAACTGCGCCTGCGCGACAGCGGGGGGCGGCGCTACATCTTCAACCACGGGGACGAGACAATCGTCTGGCAGGGGCGCAGCATCGCGCCTGCAGGGGTCGATATCCGAGCGATTGACTGACAATTCCCTGCCCGTTCAAGTCATGACACGGCGCTTGCAACTGGCGCCACATGGCCTGATTGTCCTGGCATGGACAAGAGCACCCTGCGCCTGCGTATCCGGATCACATTTGGCGATCACGGCATGATCGGCCCCGGCAAGGCGGAATTGCTGGACCGGATCGCGCGCTGCGGCTCTATCGCTGCGGCCGGGCGCGAGATGGGGATGAGCTATCGCCGCGCCTGGGAACTGGTGGGCACGATGAATGCGATGTTCCGCGATCCGGTGGTCACCCGGACGCGTGGCGGTCCGGGCGGTGGCGGCGCAGCGCTGACCGAGGCCGGGCGCGAGGTGCTGGCCCTTTATCGCGCGTTCGAACGTGAGGCGATGATCGCCGGGGCCGAACAGATCGCGGAGCTGCAATCGCGGCTGCGCGATATTCCCGACGAAAAATAACGCTTGTGCCAGCGGGCCGTCTGCGGCGATATGGTTGCCGGATCATATCGTACAAGGGACCCCCATGCCGTTCTGCTTTGGCCGCCGGTTCTTGCTGGCGGCATTGTCATCGCTGACCCTTGCTGCCGCGCCCGCCTGGGCGCAGGAGGATGCACCATTGGTCGCGGCAGCCTCGGACCTGCAATTCGCGGTGGACGACATCGCTGCCGCCTTCGAGGACGAGACCGGGATGCGCGTGCGGCTCGCCATGGGATCGACCGGCAATTTCGCCCGCCAGATCCGCGAGGGCGCGCCGTTCGAGATATTCATGGCCGCGGATGAGCAATTCATCGCGGATCTGCATGCTGACGGTTTCACGCGGGATGAGGGCGATCTCTATGCCATCGGGCGGCTGGCGATCGTCGCGCCCCATGGCGCGGATCTGACACCCGATGCGGACTTGGATAATCTGGCCGAAATGCTGGATGCCGGGCGGATCATGCGCTTCGCCATCGCCAATCCTGACCACGCCCCCTACGGGATGCGCGCGCGAGAGGCACTGCAGGCGCACGGGCTGTGGGAGGCCCTGCAACCCGCCCTGGTGCTGGGCGAGAATGTCAGTCAGGCCGCCGCATTTGCGCTGTCGGGCAATGCCGAGGGCGGGATCATCGCCTGGTCGCTGGCACTTGCCCCGCAACTGGCCGAACGCGGGGACTACGCCCTGATCGACGCGGAGTTGCACAGCCCCCTGCGTCAGCGCATGGCGCTGCTGGAGAACGCAGGCCCGGTGGCAGAGGCGTTCTATGCCTATCTGATGGCCCCCGCCGCGCGCGAGATTCTGGCACAGTATGGGTTTGCGCCGCCAGAGGAGTAAGGCATGGACTGGACAGCGCTGGAGCTTTCCCTGCGGCTGGCGGGGTGGACGGTCGCGATCCTGCTGCCCGTCTCGATCCTGTTTGGCCGGTTCCTCGCCTTTCGGCAGTTCCGTGGCAAGGCACTGGTCGAGGCGCTGGTGATGCTGCCGCTGGTGCTGCCGCCGACAGTGCTGGGCTTTTATCTGCTGGTCACGTTTGGCCGCAACTCGCCCATCGGGCAGCTTTGGCAGGATGTCTTTGGCAGCCAGTTGGTTTTCAGCTTCACCGGGCTGGTGATCGCCTCGGTCATCTTCAACCTGCCCTTTGCCATACAACCCGCCCAGCGCGGGTTTCAGGCCATTCCGGCAGAGCTGCGCGAAGCGGCCAGTTGCTGCGGGATGTCGCCCCTGCGCGCGCTCTGGCAGGTCGAGCTGCCGCTGGCATGGCCCGGCGTGGTGACCGCGATGGTGCTGACCTTCGCCCATACGCTGGGCGAATTCGGGATCGTGCTGATGGTCGGCGGTTCCATCCCCGGAGAGACGCGGACCATCGCCATTTCGATCTATGACCGGGTGCAGGCGTTCGACACCGACTCTGCCGCGATCATGTCGGCTGTGCTGGTGGCGATTTCGGTGACCACCATTGCAGTGACCTTTGCGCTGTCGGCGCGCGTGGGCAGAAGGCTGTCGTGATGGCGCTGGAGGTGAGCGCACAGGCCAGCGCGCCGATCCCGCTGGATGTGGCGTTCCGGGTCGCACCGGGCGAGTTGCTGGCGCTGGTGGGGCATTCGGGGTCGGGCAAGACAACGCTCCTGCGCATGATCGCCGGGCTGTGGACACCCACGCAGGCGCGGGTGGCGGTGAATGGCAAGACCTGGCTGGACACGCGCGCGCGGGTCAACCTGGCCCCGCATCGGCGCCGGGTGGGGTTGGTGTTCCAGAATTATGCGCTGTTTCCGCATATGAGTGCCGCGCAGAATGTCATGGCGGCGATGGATAAGCCCGATCCGGCGGAAGCCGGGCGCATCCTCGATCTGGTGAACCTGAAGGATCTGGGCGCGCGCCACCCGGCGCAACTGTCAGGCGGGCAGCAACAGCGGGTGGCGGTGGCCCGCGCGCTGGCGCGTCGCCCGCAAGCCTTGCTGCTGGATGAGCCGTTCTCGGCGGTGGACCGCGCGACTCGGGAAAAGCTTTATGCCGAAATCATCGCGCTGCGCGCACATCTGAACATGCCGGTGGTTCTGGTCACACATGATGTGAACGAGGCGCAGCTTCTCGCCGACCGGATGCTGGTGATCGAGAGCGGGCGCGTGCTGTCGCAGGGAACTGTGGCAGAGGTGATGGCCGACGCAACCGCGCTGCGCGCCATGGGTATCCGCGAATTGGCGGCGCTGCTGCCTGCGACTGTCGCCGAACATCTGCCCGACGGCCTGACCCGCCTTGACACCCCGTCCGGCCCGCTATTCCTGCCGCGCGTGGCCAGCCCGCCCGGCACGCGCGTCCGGGTGCGCATCATGGCGCATGAGGTGATCGTGGCGCGCACGCGCCCCGAAGGGCTGTCGGCGCAAAACATCCTTGCGGGCACAGTTGCACAGATCGTGCCCGGACAGGGGCCTGCGGTGATGGTGCATATCACTGTGGGCGCGCATGAGATCATCGCGCGCATCACCCGCCGCGCCGCCGGTCAGCTTGCCCTGCGCCCCGGCGACCCGGTACATGCCATCGTGAAATCCATGTCGGTCGCGCGCGACCATGTCACACCCGCCGGGGCGACCATCGGCGATTGAGCCGAGGTCAGCTTTGTGGTGACATATCAGACGGGCGCCGCACAGGTTCAGCCCGAGGGCTGGTCCAGACCCGCGTCAATTGCGCGGGTGATCATGCCGTCTATATAGGGCCAGAAGAAATCATCCCCCGGATAGCCGGTCAGGCGATCCACCTCTTGCCCGTCAGCATCCAGCAGGATGAAGGTCGGCGTGACATGCGCCCGAGAAGCCAGCGAAATATCATCGGGCAGGGTGTCACGCAGATCATAATGCACCAGCGGCGCAAGGCGCCCCTCTTCGGATTTGTGATAGATCGGGGCGACATCGCGCTTGAAGACGACGCAATAGTAACAGCCCGGACGCTCGACCATCAGCAGGCGCAGCCCGTCAGCGGCCGCTGCCATTGGCAGCATCATCGCAAACGCAAAGACCAATACTCCCGTCTGGCGCATCGCGGCGCGCAGCAATGAAAGCGGGGATTGACGCGAGGGGCTAAACATCAGAACAATGTAATATAACAATCTGACAAACTCAAGCGAAAGCCGTCGCCATGACGGCAAGGTGGCGCACTCAGACCGGCACCGCGCACCCATCCCGGAGCAAGAGGCAGGACATGCTGGATATCAGCTTTGGTGGCGCGGCGATTGCAGGGCTCTTGTCCTTTCTGACGCCTTGTGTCCTGCCCATCGTGCCGTTCTACCTGTGCTACCTGGCCGGGCTGTCCATGTCCGAACTGCGCGGCGAGCAGGAGATGCCAGCCGGCGCGCAGCGGCGACTGGTCGTGTCATCCATGGCGTTCTCGATTGGGGTCACGTCCATTTTCATGCTGTTCGGGCTGGGGGCAACCGCACTGGGGCAGGCATTTCTGGAATGGCGCGAGGTGCTGCAATGGGTGGCGGCGGGCGTGCTGATGGCGTTCGGACTGCATTTTCTGGGGGTCTTCCGGATCGGGTTCCTGTATCGGCAGGCGCGGCTGGAAACCTCGGGCCCGCCCAAATCCGTTGCGGGGGCCTATGTGATGGGGCTGGCCTTCGGCTTTGGGTGGACGCCTTGCATCGGCCCTGCGCTGGCGGCGATTCTGATGGTGGCGTCGGGCATGGGTGATCTGTGGCGCGGCACCGCATTGCTGGCTGTCTACGGGCTGTCCATGACCCTGCCTTTCGTGCTGGCGGCCCTGTTCTCTCGCCCCTTCCTGAACTGGGTCGCCCGGAACCGCGCACGGCTGGCCCATGTCGAGAAGGTCATGGGCGCGATGCTGGTGCTATTCGCGATTCTGATCGGCACGAATACGGTCGAATATCTGGCCTTTGCGATGCTGGAATGGCTGCCATGGCTGGGGCGGCTGGGCTGATTCCGGGGTATCCCGCTCAGGGCCCCCAGCAAAAAACCTTTTGAATTCCAGAGAAATATACAAATTCAGAGAAAATAATATTGCAGATATTGAATTTTTGTTTGCGGCAACGGCATGCCATGGGCTACAGTCATAATGTCGCATCTTGGAGGAGGTGATGTGCAGGTCGCGCGGCGCGTCTGGAACGCCCGGCCCGCACCGACAAGGCGGAGGAATTCGATGATGTGTCATCACGCAATGCGGGGCATTCCCGCAAACAGGGATCTGTTGCCTGTTAGGGCACGCCACGCGGGACGCACCTCCCTTACCCTGACCCGTGACACAGGCGCGGCAGGCATTCCTGCCCCGAGCATTCTTGACCGTTTCGCGGTTGCTGAGAGGAAAAGCTGATATGTTCACACGACGTTCCACCATGGCGCTGGGCCTTGGCGCCGCTGCAGTGACACTCGCTCCGCTGAAAGCGAGCGCGAGCATTCCCACTGTCGAGGATGCGGTTGCAGATTTCACCGGCGGCGCCAGCGTCGCCGATGAAGGCGTGAGCGTTATCGCCCCCGAGATTGCCGAGAATGGCGAGAATGTACCGGTCGAGGTTGATGCCCCCGGCGCAGTCGCGATCATGCTTCTGGCGCCGGGCAACCCGACCCCGCGCGTGGTCGATGTCCGCTTCGGCGAGGCCTCTGGCGCGCCGCGTCTGGCAACGCGTCTGCGTCTGGGCGAAACGCAAGAGGTCACGGCCTATGCGCAGATGGCCGATGGCAGCTACAAGCGCGGCAAGGCCGAAGTGCGCGTCACGATCGGCGGCTGCGGCGGCTGATCGCCCGCCCGCAAGCCCTGCCAGCAAGGAGAGAACAGATGTCCAATGTCAGACCCCGTATCCGCCTGCCCCGCTCTGCCCGTCCGGGCGATGTCGTGCAGGTCCGCACCCTGATCAGCCACCCCATGGAAACCGGTAACCGCCGCGACGCGGATGGTAATGTGATCCCGCGTCAGATCATCAACCGTTTCACCTGCGAATATGATGGCAAGATGGTGCTGGACGTGGATCTGGGCGTGTCGGTCGCGGCGAATCCGTTCATGGAGTTCGATGTCAAGGTCGAGCGCGCGGCCGATTTCGTCTTTACCTGGCATGATGATGACGGTTCGGTCTATTCCGAGACGCAGCATCTTGAGCTGAGCTGACACGGCGCCCGGCCGCTTGTCGGGCGGGCAGATGCGCAGCAGGCAAATCTGTCCCGCAACTCCCCCGCAGATCCAACTGGTGCGGCGGATGCGCCGCGCGAACACAGCCCTGGCTGAACAGAACAGCCTTGCCCAAGAGAGGCCCCCGCATGATTTCACGCCGCGCATTCCTGCAAGCCTCGCTCGCCGCATCAGCGCTGTATGGTGCGTCGGGCGTGGGCAACTGGGCGCGGCTGGCCGCGCAACAGGTGCTGTCCGAAGAGGATCTGCTGCGCTTTGACAGCTACGGCAATGTTTCCCTGATTCATGTGACCGACATTCATGCCCAGACCCGGCCCATCTGGTTCCGCGAGCCGGAAGTGAATATCGGGGTCGGCGACGCCTCGGGACGCCCGCCGCATGTGGTGGGCAAGGCGTTTCTGGAGATGTTCGACATCGCCCCCGACTCGCCCGAGGCCTATGCGCTGACCTATGCTGATTTCGAAGCACTGGGGCAGGCATACGGGCGCATGGGCGGGCTGGACCGCGTCGCGCGCGTCGTGAACGCCATCCGCGCCGACCGGCCCGATGCGATCCTGCTGGATGGGGGCGATACCTGGCACGGGTCCATGACCAGCCATCTGACCCAGGGTCAGGACATGGTCAATATCATGAACCGCCTTGGCGTCGATGGCATGACAAGCCATTGGGAATGGACCTTCGGGCAGGACCGCGTGCACGAGATCGTGGATGCCCTGCCCTTCCCCTTCCTCGGGCAGAACATCTTCGAGCGGGACTGGGACGACCCCGAATTCGACGATTACGCCATCTTCGAACGCGGCGGGGCGCGGGTCGCGGTGATCGGGCAGGCCTTTCCCTATATGCCCATCTCGAACCCCGGCTGGATGTTCCCGGATTACAGTTTTGGCATTCGCGAGCGCCGGATGCAGGAAATGGTCGATGAGGTGCGCGCCGACGGGGCCGATCTGGTCGTGGTGCTGTCGCATAACGGATTTCCGACCGACCGGCAGATGGCGCAGCGCGTGCAGGGGATCGACGTGATCCTGACGGGCCACACGCATGACGCCCTCCCCGAGCCGGTGATCGAGGGGGAAACACTGCTGATTGCCAGCGGCAGCCACGGGAAATTCGTCACGCGGCTGGATCTCGATGTGCGAGAGGGCCGCATGATGGGGTTTCGGCACAAGCTGATCCCGGTCTTTGCCGATGTCATCACCCCCGACCGCGACATGGCCGCCCTGATCGAGGCAGAGCGCGCACCCTACAAGGAGGATCTGGAAGAGGTGATCGGGCACACGGACTCGCTGCTGTACCGGCGCGGCAATTTCAACGGCACATGGGATGATCTGATCGTGGACGCGATCATGTCCGAGCGTGACACGGAAATCGCGTTGTCGCCGGGTGTGCGCTGGGGCGCGAGCCTGATGCCGGGCGATGCGATCACACGCGAGGATATCCATGCCGTCACCACAATGACCTATGGCCAGTGCTACCGGATGGAAATGACGGGCGCGACGCTGAAAGCCACGATGGAGGATGTGGCCGAAAACATCTTCAACCCCGACCCGTATTTTCAGGCGGGCGGCGACATGGTGCGCATGGGGGGCATGGGCTACCGCATCGATGTGTCGCAATCGCAGGGCAGCCGGATATCCGAGATGGTGCTGCTTTCTACAGGCGAGGCCATTGACCCCGACCGCAGCTACACGGTCGGCGGCTGGGGCAGCGTCAATCAGGGCGTCGAGGGGCCGCAGATCTGGGATGTGGTCGAAACCCATATCCGCAAACTCGGGCGCGTCAGTCTGGAGCCGAACACCTCGGTTCAGGTGACGGGCACCTGACTTAACCAACTGCAGGGCCACCCTGCCAAGAGACAAAGGGACGAATGTCATGACAGACAGGTCAGAGGCAAAGGGCGGCACCTCGCGCCGCGCTTTCCTGCGCACGGCAGGGCTTGCTGCCGGGGGCGCGGCACTGGGGGCAGGCGGCGCGCGCGCGACATCGCCTGACCCGCTGATCACCGAGGTTCAGCCCTGGGCGATGTTTCTGGGCGAAGGCGTTGATGCAACGCCTTACGGAATGCCCATTCATTTCGAGGATCATGTGGTCCGGCGCAATGTGGACTGGCTGACCGCTGATCCTGTCGCCTCGATCAACTTCACGCCGATCCATGCGCTTGATGGCACCATCACCCCGCAGGGCTGCGCGTTTGAACGCCACCACTCGGGCGCAATTGAACTCAGCAAGGAAGAGTATCGGCTGATGATCACCGGGCTGGTGGAAAAGCCGCTGGTCTTTACGTTTGGCGATCTGATGCGCATGCCGCGCATCACCCGCACGGCGTTCTGCGAATGCGCGGCCAATAGCGGCATGGAATGGGGTGGTGCGCAGCTCAATGCGGTGCAGTTCACCCATGGCATGATCCACAACATGGAATACACCGGCGTGTCCCTGCGCACGCTTCTGAACGAGGCGGGCGTCAAGCCCGAGGGGACATGGATTTATGTCGAGGGTGCGGATGCCTCGTCCAATGGCCGCTCGATCCCGATGGAAAAGGCGCTGGACGACTGCATGATCGCCTTTACCGCCAATGGCGAGGCGCTGCGCATGGAACACGGCTACCCCGCGCGGCTGGTCGTGCCGGGATGGGAAGGGAACCTCTGGGTCAAATGGCTGCGCCGCATCGGTGTGCATGATGGCCCGATGGAAGCCCGCGAGGAAACCAGCAAATACACTGACCTGATGCCTGACGGGCGCGCGCGCAAATGGACATGGGCCATGCACGCGAAATCGGTCATTACATCGCCCTCGCCGCAGATGCCGGTGGGCCACGGGCCGGGACCGATGGTGATTTCGGGCCTCGCCTGGTCGGGGCTGGGCAGGATCGCGCGGGTGGATGTGTCACTCGATGGCGGGGCCAACTGGCAAGAGGCCCGCCTGGCGGGCGAGCCCGGCGACAAGGCCCTGACGCGCTTCTATGTCGACCACGAATGGGACGGCCAGCCGATGTATCTGCAATCGCGCGCCGTGGATGAGACCGGCTATGTCCAGCCCACCAAGGACCAGCTGCGCGAGATCCGCGGTGTCAATTCCATCTACCATAACAACGGCATCCAGACCTGGTATGTCAACGAGAACGGAGAGGCCGAAAATGTCGAGATTGGGTAAGTTTCTGGCAAGCTCGGCCGTTGCGGGCTTTATGGCGGCCGCCCCGGCCCTTGCCGACCCGCTGGCAGACGCGCTGGGGCTGGGCCGCGCCGCCCTGCCCGAGGAAATCGCCGCATGGGATGTGGCGGTCATGCCTGACGGGCAGGGGCTGCCCCCCGGTCACGGCGATGTCTGGGATGGCGAGGATCTGTGGATCGACCATTGCGCCGCCTGCCATGGCGATTTCGCCGAGGGCGCGGGCGCATGGCCCCCGATCGTGGGCGGGTCGGGCACGCTGACGGATGTGCGGCCGCTGAAAACGGTCGAATCCTACTGGCCCTATCTTTCGACTGTGTGGGACTACATCAACCGGTCCATGCCATTCGGCGCGGCCCAGACCCTCGAGGTGGATGAAGTCTATGCGATCACTGCCTATATCCTGTTCTCGGCCGGACTGGTCGATGCTGATTTCGAGTTGACTCAGGACAATTTCACCGAAATCCGCCTGCCCAATGAGGATGGCTTCTATATCGACGACCGCGCCGAGGTGGAGTTTCCCGTCTTCACGCAAGAGCCCTGCATGAGCGACTGCCGCGGCGATGTGACGATCGTGGCGCGGGCCACCGATCTGGACGTGACCCCCGAATTTCCGGTGATCCGCAACCTGTATTCCGATCCGCTCCACCCGGAGGCTGCGAGGGATAACAGCATCGAGGACGCAGCCGCGCAGCCTGTTGAAGATGACAGCGCCAATGAGGTTCAGCTTGCCTCGCTTGATCCCGAACTGGTTGCTGCGGGCGAGATGGCCTGGCGGCAATGCCGGTCCTGCCACCAGCTTGGCGATGGCGCGCGCAACGGCGCCGGGCCGCAGCTGAACGAGATCGTGGGCGCTGCTGTTGCCGGGGTCGATGGCTTCCGCTATTCGCCGGCCTTCGAGGCGGCGCGCGACGAGGGACTGGTCTGGGATGCCGAGATGCTGGACACGTTTCTGGAAAACCCGTCCGGGCTGATCCCGCGCAACCGCATGTCCTTTCGCGGGGTGCGCGATGCCGACGAACGCGCAGCATTGATCGCTTATCTGAAATCGCATACGGATTGAGATATGAGGCACAGCACATACCTCTTTTGCGCGGTTGCGCTGACCCTTGCGCCGGGTGCCGCGCTCGCGCAGGCCGTCCCGCTGGGTGATCCGGCGCAGGGGGCCGAGTTGTACCAGCAGGAATGCGCGGCCTGCCACCAGATCGGCGAGGGAGCCGAGCATCGCATCGGTCCGAAGCTGAACCGCATCTTTGACCGGCGTGCGGGCAGCCTCGAGTTCGACGGGTATTCCGAAGCGCTGCCGCGTCAGGGCCGCGACGGGCTGCACTGGGATTTCCCGCGACTGGACGCCTATATCGCCAACCCCCGTTCGCTGGTATCGGGCACCAATATGGGCTATCCGGGGCTGGAGGATGCGGGCGAGCGCGCGGACCTGATCGCGTTTATCCGCGCCTTCTCGGACCGTCCCCAGGACATCCCGGAAGCTGCCCCCACGGCCTTTGCGCCCGAGGTGCAGCTTCCTGCCGAGGTGCTGGAGATCGAGGGCGATGCCGAATACGGCGAATTCCTCAGCGCGTCCTGCACCACCTGCCACCAGCGCAGTGGCGATCATGCGGGTATTCCCGGCATTGTCGGATGGCCGGAGGAAGATTTCGTCGTCGCCATGCATGCCTACAAGCAGGAACTGCGCCCGCATCAGGTGATGCAATCCGTGGCACAGCGCCTTGACGATGAAGAGATTGCCGCGCTTGCGGCCTATTTCCGCGCGCTGAGGCGCGAATGACAGCGCGCGCGGGCAATCAGCCTTGCCTGCGCACGCGCGAATGCGATGCCGTCCCGTATCCGCTGCGCCATACGGGACGGCGTCATCAGACCAGCGGGTCCAGTCTGTGCACTGGGCACCGGGGTTTGGGAGGATCGGCGCGGTACATGCCTGTTTGAAGGCACCCAAGGGAGTGAAGTCATAATGAAACTGAACAGACGCAGATTCCTCGGATCGGCAACAGCCGCATCCGCGATCCTGTCGGCCCCTGCTCTGCTGGGCAATGCCCGCCCGCGCGTGGTCGTGATCGGCGGTGGCTCGGGCGGTGGGACAGCCGCGCGCTATCTGGCCACCGACAGCAACGGCGCGCTGGACGTGACGCTGATCGAACCCTCGCGCATGTATTACACCTGCTATTTCTCGAACCTCTATCTGGGCGGGTTCTGGGAATTTGATGCGCTTGGGCATGATTACGGAAACATGGCGATGAGCGGTGTGAACATCATCCATGACTGGGCAATGGCCGTGGACCGTGATGCGCAGACCGTGTCACTGGGCGCGGGCGGCACAGTGCCCTATGACCGGCTTGTCGTGTCGCCGGGGATCGATTTCGTGGACGGGGCCGTCCCCGGCTGGGATGTGAGCCAGCAAGGCAAGATGCCCCATGCCTACAAATCCGGCACGCAGGCGCAGCTTCTGAAATCGCAGGTCGAGAATATGCGCGAAGGCGGGGTTTACGCCATGATTGCGCCCCCGAACCCCTATCGCTGCCCGCCCGGACCTTATGAACGGATCTCGATGGTCGCGCATATCCTGTCCGAACGGAACCCGACCGCCAAGATCCTGATCGTGGACCCGAAAGAGAATTTCTCGAAGCGGGGTCTGTTCGAAGAAGGCTGGAATCGCCACTACGCGGGCATGGTCGACTGGATCGGCCCGGATTTCGGCGGCGACAATGTCGAAGTGCGCCCTGATGACATGGAAGTCGTCATCGACGGCATGGTCGAAAGTGTCGATGTCTGCAATGTCATCCCTGCACAAAAGGCGGGCAAGATCGCCGATCTGGCCGGGCTGACCAATGACGCGGGCTGGGCCCCGGTCATGCCACAGGACATGCGTTCGCGCATGGATGACAATGTCTTTGTGCTGGGGGATGCCAGCCAGCAGGGCGCGATGCCGAAATCGGGCTATTCGGCCAACAGCCAGGCCAAGGTGGTCGCCAATGTCATCCGGGGCGAACTGACCGACAGCCGCATCTTCCCTGCGCGCTACTCGAATGCCTGCTGGTCGCTGATCGCGACTGATGACGGGGTCAAGGTCGGCGCCAGCTACGAGCCCGGCGAGGATGAGATCGAGTCGGTCTCGAGCTTCATCAGCGAAACGGGCGAGGATGCCGAGCTGCGCCGCCAGACCTATGAGGAAAGCATCGGCTGGTATAACGGGATCGTGGACGACATCTTCGGCTGAACCCTGACCGGCACATGAAAGAAAGGCTGCGGGCAATGCCCGCGGCCTTTTTTCATTCATGTGACGCAATCCGTGATGCCGATGGTCACGAAAGGAGCCGGGGCGGCATGGCCCCCGCAGCGGATTGCGGCAATTGCATGCACCGCGCGGCAGCGAAAAGCCCCGCCAATGGCGGGGCTTTTGCAGTCTCTCTGGTCAGGCAAGATCAGGTCTTGCTGAACTCCGGATAGGCTTCCATGCCCATCTCGGTCTTGTCGAGGCCCGTGACCTGATCCTCGTCGCTGACACGCACACCCATCACCGCTTTCAGGATCAGGAACACCACCAGCGAAGCGACGAACATGAAACCACAGATCAGCGCCATACCCACGATCTGCGTGCCGAAGCTCGCATCCGGGTTGGTCAGCGGCACGGCAAGCGTGCCCCACAGCCCGGCAAAGCCGTGCACCGGGATCGCGCCCACCACATCGTCGATCTTCAGCTTGTCCAGCAGCGGAATGGTCAGGACCACGATCACACCGCCGACAGCACCGATCAGCGTTGCGGACCCAAGGCCAGGGGTCAGCGGCTCTGCCGTGATCGACACCAGACCGGCCAGCGCGCCGTTCAGCACCATGGTCAGGTCAGGCTTCTTGTAGAGGATCGTCGACAGGATCAGTGCCGCGACCGCACCGCCCGAAGCTGCCGTGTTGGTGTTGGCGAAGATACGGCTGACATCGGCCACGTCGGACACAGTGCCCATGGCAAGCTGCGAGCCGCCATTGAAGCCGAACCAGCCCAGCCACAGGATGAACATCCCCAGCGTCGCCAGCGGCAGGTTCGAACCGGGCATGACCGTCACCTTGCCATCTGCGCCATACTTGCCATAGCGTGCACCGATCACGATCACACCGGCCAGCGCTGCGAAGCCACCTGCGGCGTGCACGATGGACGAGCCTGCGAAATCCGAGAAGCCCATCTCGTCGAGGAAGCCCTCACCCCAGCTCCAGGAGGCCTGGATCGGGTAGATGATGCCGGTCAGGATGACGACGAAGATCAGGAACGGGAACAGCTTGACCCGTTCTGCCACGGCACCCGACACGATCGAAGCGGTTGCAGCACAGAACATCAGCTGGAAGATGAAATCCGACCCGATAGAGGCGTATTCCACATCATCCAGTTCATCAAACGGCACTCCGACCGGTTCCAGCACAGTCGGAGAGATGCCGCCCAGCCAGCCTTCGATCACCCAGTCGCCCAGCGGGTACATCAGGTTGAAGCCGACGATGAAATAGGCAATCCCGGCCAGCGAGAACAGCGCCACGTTCTTGGTGGCCTGCATCGTCGCGTTCTTGGACCGCACCAGCCCTGTTTCGAGCATGCAGAACCCGGCTGCCATGAAGAACACCAGGAACCCGCCGATCAGGAACAAGAGCGAGTTGAAGATGAACACCATTTCGGCGTTCATCGCGGTGACTGCATCGAGGGAGTCAGCCACCTCGTCCTGCGCAAACCCCATGGCGGGCAATGCGATGCCAAGCGCTGCAAGGGGGAGTATCTTTTTCAGTTGCATGTGTTCATGTCCTCTCTGTGTTGTCCCGGCCTGCGCTCTCAGAGCGCGTCATCCCCAGTTTCCCCTGTGCGCACCCGCGTAGCGGCAGCCAGGTCGAGCACGAAGACCTTGCCATCGCCGATCTTGTCGGTGCGCGCGGTCTTCTGCAGCGTGTCCACCACCTGATCGGCCATGGCATCGGTCACTGCGATTTCAAGCTTCAGCTTGGGCACGAAATTGACGGCATATTCGGCACCGCGATAAATCTCGGTATGTCCCGACTGCGCGCCGAAACCCTTGATCTCGGTTACCATCATCCCGCGCACGCCGATTGCCGTCAGCGCTTCGCGGACCTCTTCAAGTTTGAACGGTTTGATCGCCGCTATGATGTATTTCACCTGTTTTCCCCTTCCTTCTCGAACGCATATCGATTGGTCTGCACGGGGGACATCAAGCGGCCGAGGCGGCCCAAGTCACAACGATTTGGCGCCGCATCGCGGCAGCGCGGCATGAAAATGGAAATTATTGTGCAATTTTTTTAATCACTGCCTATTCTTTGGGCGCTGTCGAGATTGTGCCTTGAGGTCACAAAGCCTCAATTCGAGTCAAAGACGGTGGCTTTCCGGCGGCGGGAATGGCAAAAGAACCGGATACAGGCAGCATCCCGCCACACGCAGGCATGCACAGAACAACATCATGCGGGACGTATTGAAGGCTGAGCACGGATGAAGGGCTTCAGGGGTAGTCGCGGGCTGGTCGCGGATAAACGCAATGTGAAACCGTCCAGCACAGCCGCAGGCAAAAGCCGTCGCAAGGCCCCGGCCAAGGCGACGCCGCGCAAGGCCGCGGGCCGCAAGGCCCCAAGCGGAAATATCTTCGTGCGGATGATCTCCGGCACCATCCGCCTGATCTGGCGCATCGTCTGGGGTGTGACGTGGCGCATGGGCGCAACCGTGGCGATGCTTCTGTTCGTTGCGACGGCGTATTTCTACGTCACGCTGCCACCCTTCCACGAATTTCTGGACGCCCGCGCGCGCGGGTCCGTCACGATGATGGACCACGACAACAATGTGTTCGCCTGGCGCGGCGAGACCTTTGGCGGGGTCATCACGGCAGACACAGTGTCGCCCCATCTGCGCAACGCCATCATCGCGACAGAGGACCGGCGCTTCTACAGCCATTTCGGGGTCAGCCCGCGCGGGATCATGGGCGCAATCCGCTCGAACATGCAGGCCGGGCGCTCGGCCTTTTCCGGGGCGGGCGGGTCCACCATTACCCAGCAGGTGGCCAAGCTGCTATGCCTTGGCGTGCCCTTCGATTCGTCCGAGTGGGACTCCGAGGCCGCCTACGAGGCCGATTGCCGGCGCGGCACTGTCTGGCGCAAGATCCGCGAACTGCCCTATGCCTTTGCGCTGGAAGCTGCGTTTTCCAAGGATGAGATCCTGACCATCTACATGAACCGCGCCTTTCTGGGCGCGGGCGCACGCGGGTTCGAAGCCGCCGCCCAACGCTATTTTGCCCGCTCCGCAACCGAGGTTGGCCCCGCCGAGTCGGCGATGCTGGCCGGCCTGCTGGTCGCGCCCTCGACCTTCGCACCGACGCGAAACCTCGAACGCGCGCAGGCGCGGGCGAATGTCGTGATCAGCCTGATGGCCGATCAGGGCTATCTGACCGAATATGAAGTGGTCGAGGCGCGGTCCTACCCCGCCACGCTGTCGCAACAGGCCGAAACGCAGCGCGGGATTCACTTCGCCGACTGGCTTATGCAATCCGGGCCCAGCTATCTGACCCGCGACACGACCGAAGATGTGATGATGCGCACCACATTCGACCCGCGCATCCAGACCGCGATCGAGGATGCCGTTGACGACGTGTTCGAAAACCGCGTGCGCGAAGGCTCCGAGGCGCAGGTCGCGGTGGTGGTCATGTCGGCGGACGGGGCAGTGCGCGGCATGCTGGGCGGGCGGACGGCATCGGTCGGCGGGTTCAACCGCGCAACACAGGCGATGCGGCAGACCGGGTCATCCTTCAAGCCGTTCCTTTATGCCGCGGCGCTGGAAAACGGGTTCGACCCGTTCGATATCGTCGAGGATGCGCCGCTCACGATCAATATTCCGGGCTCTGGCCCCTGGTCGCCGCGCAATTATGACAATCAGTTCCATGGCTTCGTCACCCTGACCGAAGCGCTGGCGCGGTCGCTCAACACGCCTGCCGTGCGCGTGTCCGAAGCGATGGGCCGCGATCAGGTGCGGCGTGTGGCCAACCAGTTCGGCCTGCACAGCGAACTCGCCGAAGGCCCGGCGCTGGCACTTGGCGCGTCCGAATCCAGCCTGCTGGAAATGACCGCCGCTTATGCCGGCATCCTGAATGGCGGCTCTGCCGTCCGCCCTTATGGCATTCAGGAACTGACGCTTCTGGGCCAGACCGAGCCGCTGTTCGGCGCATCAACCGGGATCCGGGAGCGGGTGATCTCGGAGAACTCGGCGCAGGTGCTGACCTGGATGATGACCCGCGTCATCACCGAGGGGACAGGCGGGCGCGCGCGGCTGGATGGCTGGCAGGTGGCGGGCAAGACCGGCACGACCCAAGCCTCGCGCGATGCATGGTTCATCGGCTACACGGCGGACCATGTGACCGGCGTCTGGATGGGCTATGACGACAATTCCCCCCTGCGCGGTGTGACCGGGGGCGGGCTGCCCGCCGAAATCTGGCGCGAAACGATGACGCGCGTCGTCCGCGACATGGAGCCGCGCCCGCTGCCGATGATCGAGCCGCAGCGCCCGGAACTGGAACCGCCCCGCTCGACCCCGCAACCCGACACGCGCGGACCTGCACCGCAAGCCTCTGGCGACGGCAGCGGGATCGAGGATACGATCCGCGGTGTGCTGGGGTCGATCTTTGGCCAGAACTGAGGGCGCCGCACCAGACAGACCAGGTTGGCACGCCATCTTCCGGCATTGGTGTCGGGCATAAGCCTGACGGAGCAGGTATCAGGCGCTAGATACCGGCCAATTCCGCAATCGCCACGCGCGCGCTGTCCACCAGCCCGACATAGCCGGACAACGCAGGCTCAAGCGCGGGGACCAGATCGGCAAGCTCGGGCGCCGCGAGGTAGATCGCCGTCAGGATCAGCGCCAGCGCGATCGGGATCAGCATGCCCCCCATGAAGCTGCGCTTGCGGGTGGCCTGGGTTGCCGGCAGGTCCGTGTCGGGCGTGCCGGATTTGCGTGTCGCGCCCACAGGTTCCAGCGTTTCGCTGATATCGTCGATATCGGGCAGATCGGGATGGGCGGGCGCAGCCTCTGTCCGGTCGTGCACGGGGGGATCCTCGCGCAGCGGGTCCTCGTCGGATCGTGGCCAGGGGGCTTCATCCAGCAGGCCAAGCTCGGGTTGGCTTTCCAGATGCTCGGCTTCGCGCGCGCGTTGCTCTGCCTCATAGGCGGCCTCATCGCGCAGAACACTCAGAACCTCTTCATCCACCGGCTTTGGGGCGGGTTCTGCGGCTCGCGGCGCGGAATCGCTTGCGGGTGTGTGCTGCTCTGGCACGGGATCAGGCTGCGCGAGATAACCTGCGGCCGGGGCCTGTGTTGACCGGACCGCTGTGCCCGGCGCCTCCTGAAACCAGACATGCCCGCAGGCCGAACACTGCACCTCGCGCCCCTCGGCAGGCAGCATGGCTGCGTCAATCTCGTATTGTGTTCCGCAATTCGGGCAGGTCAGTCGCATATGACACACTTCACACCAGCATATGAGGCATTGGCCCCGGCAGTCTTATGATGTAGCAATCAGGCGTGAAAACGCAAATTCTATTGTGTCAGGGCAGATGCGCGTGGGGCAGATGGCATCGCGACATCACAAAAGTTGCAAATCGGCAACATGTGGGCTGGCATATCCGGCACCGCGCGGTGCTGCATGATCGCGTTTGACGATGTCAGCCATGATTACGGCGGCGGGCGGCTGTTCGGCGATGTCAGCATAAAGCTGGACCAGGGCAGCTTTCATTTCCTGACCGGGCCATCGGGGGCGGGCAAAAGCACCTTTCTGAAACTCTGCTATGGCGAGCTGACCCCGAGCGCGGGCAAGGTCCTTGTCATGAACAAGGATCTGCAGGGCCTGTCGCGCAACGATCTGGCCGCAATGCGCCAGCGGATCGGTGTTGTGCATCAGGACTGCCAGTTTCTGGACCATCTGAGCGTCGAGCAGAATGTCGCGCTGCCCCTGTCGGCGACAGGGCGTCCGGTGCCTGACAGCGATGTGGCCGACCTGTTGTCCTGGGTGGGACTGGCCAGCCATGCCGAGGCGCTGCCCCCCACGCTGTCGGGCGGTGAACGCCAGCGCGCCGCGCTGGCGCGCGCGGTCATCGCCGCGCCGAACATGCTGCTGGCGGATGAACCCACCGGCAACCTGGACTGGGACATGTCGCAGCGCCTGATGTCGCTGATGATCGAACTGAACCGCATGGGCACTGCGGTCCTGATCGCGACGCATGACCTGCAACTGATCCGCTTTGCCAAAAGCCAGATCAACGCGCGCGTGCTGCGCATTGCCCGACGCAAGCTGCAGGTCGCGGGGGCCGATCTGTGAGCGCGGGGGCATCGATCTCGCGGCTGGTGGTGCCGCGTCGGGGGCAGTCGGTCTGGCTGATCGTGCTGAGCGCCGGGGCAATGGCCTTTCTGGCGGTCTTCGCGCTGGCGCTGGCGGTCAGCGCCGCGCAACTCGCCCAGACCTGGAGCGCGGCGCTCAGCCAGACAGCCACGGTTCGCCTGTCCGCCCCGCCCGAGGACATCGACGAACAGACCGCCATCGTGCTGGAGGTGCTGCGCACCACACCGGGGATCGAGTCGGCAGAACAGATCGCGCCCGGGGACCAGGCCGAGCTGCTGGAGGCCTGGCTTGGCCCCGATCTGCCCCTTGATGCACTGCCCCTGCCCCGCCTGATCGAAGTGACGGAAACGCCCGAGGGGCCTGACCGGCAGGGCCTGCGCCTGCGCCTGTCCGCCGAGGCTCCGGGGGCCGTTTTCGACGATCATACCCGCTGGCGCCGCCCGCTGGCCGAGGCTGCAGGGCGTTTGCGCGCGGTTGCGCTGGTGTCGCTGGTGCTGATCGGCGGGGTGACCAGCGCGATCATCGCGCTTGCGGCAAGTGCGGCGCTGGCGTCAAACGGGCAGGTGATCCGGGTGCTGCGGCTGGTGGGCGCGCGGGACCGGTTCATCGCGCGCGCCTTTGTGCGCCAGATCAGCCTGCGGGCCGGGCTGGGCGCGCTGGTGGGCACGGCGCTGGCGCTGGGTGCGCTGGCGGCGATCCCGCAGGCGGGGGGCGATGTGCATTTGCTGTCGGGGCTGGGCTTTTCGGGCGCGGGCTGGGCGCTGCCTGCCCTCATCCCGCTGCTGGCAATGATCCTGGCCTGGCTGGCCAGCATGACGACCGCCTTTCAGGTCCTGCGAGGAGTGACATGATGCGCAACCCGGTTCAGTTGATCCGTTCGGTTCTCTTCATCGTTCAGATGTATCTGGCCATGGTGGTGCTGGCGATCGTGTTCACACCCTTTGCGATTTTCCGGCGCGACATGGCGCTTCTGGCCTGTCACACCTATTGCCGCTATGTGCGCTGGTCGGCAGCGTGGATGATTGGCCTGCGCTCGGAAGTGCGTGGCACGGTGCCGGACGGCCCGGTTCTGATCGCGGCCAAGCATCAGTGCTTTTTCGACATCCTGATCATTTTCGGTGCCCTGCCGCGGCCGCGTTTCATCATGAAGAAGCAATTGAAATACGCCCCGATTCTGGGCTGGTACGCCTTGCAGGTTGGCTGTGTGCCCGTGGACCGGGGCAAGCGCGGGCAGGCGATCCGCCAGATGGTCAAGGGGGTGCGCAACAGTCCCGCCGGGCCGGGGCAGTTGATCATCTATCCGCAGGGTACCCGCGTCGCGCCCGGCGCACATCTGCCTTACAAGGTGGGCACGGCGGTTCTGTATGAACAGCTTGGGCAGGATTGCGTGCCCGTGGCCACGAATGTCGGCGTGTTCTGGCCGCGCCACGGGCTGATGCGCAAACCGGGGCTGGCAGTTGTCGAATTCCTGCCCGCGATCCCCGCAGGCAAACCGGCGCGCGCATTTCTGACCGAACTGGAAGAGGTGATCGAGACACGCTCGGACGCGCTGATGGCGGATGCGGGGTTTGAAAGGGACAAGACATGACCAGGATCACGACGATCGCCGATCTGGAGGCGCTGTATGACGCCCCCTCAGCCGCAAGCCAGACCAAGGTCGCCCAGACCCTCACCCCCACCTATCGCCGATGGATCGAAGCCTCGCGCTTTTGCATCCTCTCGACCGTGGGCATTCGGGGTGTCGATGCCAGCCCGCGCGGTGATGATGGTCCGGTCGTGCGGATCGTGGATGCGCAGACATTGCAGATGCCCGACTGGCGTGGCAACAACCGTCTGGATTCCCTGCGCAATATCGTGACGGATGGGCGCGCGTCGCTGATGTTTCTTGTGCCCGGTTCGACGAATGTGGTGCGCATCAACGGGCGCGCCAGCCTGTCGGCGGATGACGCGCTCTGCGCGGGCTTCGCGCGCAGGGGCATTGCGCCGCGCACGGTCATCACCTTCACCATCGCCGAGGTCTATGTGCAATGCGCCCGCGCTCTGTTGCGCGCGCGCTTGTGGTCGGGGGCGGATGACAGCGCGGACCTGCCCAGTGTGGGCGACATTCTGGCCGATGTCTCGCAAGGGGGCGTGGACGCGGCGGGCTATGATGCCGATTGGCAGAAACGCGGGATGCGCACGCTGTGGTAGTGCCATGTCAGCCTGCGCGGCAGGCTGACATGGCGCGCGCAGCCGCCGCCGCGATGCCGTCGCGCTGCGCGCGAAGGCTGGCCAGCCGTGCCTGTTCGGCAGGCACATTCACCGCTTCGCGCGTGGCCGGCTGGCGCGGCGTGTGCTGGGTGCAGAACAGCACCGGCTCGCGTGGCCAGGCGCAGATATGCAGTGTGGTGCGGCCCGCGACCTCGGGGCGGTCGCGGTAGCCGCGCGCAAGCGTGCGCTCGCTCTCGGCGATCTGACGGTCCAGTTCGACCAGATCCGCCTGCGCCGTCCGGACACACCTTTGTTCGGGCGAGGCGCAGGCTGCAAGCAACCCGCCAAGCAATATGGGGGCAATGACACGCATTGATGCACGATAGCGCCGCGCCTGAAGCGGCGCAAACCTCGCTACGCTATTGCGGCGAGCGCTTGGCAAGGATGCGCTGCAAGGTGCGGCGGTGCATGTTCAGCCGGCGCGCCGTCTCGGACACGTTGCGGTCGCATTGCTCGAACACGCGCTGGATATGTTCCCAGCGTACCCGGTCGGCGGACATCGGGTTCTCGGGCGGCTCCGGCAGTGCATCACCGGGATCGGACAGCAGGGCGCGCGCCACCTCATTCGCATCGGCGGGTTTCGACAGGTAATCCGTCGCACCGATCTTGACAGCGGCAACAGCCGTCGCAATCGCACCATAGCCGGTGAGCACCACAATGCGCGCATCCTCGCGCGCGTTGCGCAGCGCCTCGACCACATCCAGCCCGTTGCCATCTTCCAGCCGCAGGTCGATCACCGCATAGGCCGGGCGTCGCGCCTTGGCGATCACCGTACCGCTTTCGACCGAGCGCGCCGTCTCGACCGTGAAGCCGCGTTTTTCCATGGCGCGGGCCAACCGTTTGACGAACACCTCGTCGTCATCAACCAGCAGAAGCGTCGGGTCGGGGCCAATCTCGGCAGCAGGGCTGTCAGACATGATAATGCTCTCTCTCATTGGCGGAGAGATAGGGCGCTCTGCCAGTAAGGTCAATTTTCCGACGCGCGAATCTGGGGTCAGGCATTCTCGATGAAACAGGCTGTCGTATCGGCCACCTGCTCGGGCGTCTGGTCGCGGCGGAGGATATCAACAAAACCATGTTCCGGCAGCATCAGGTAGCTGAAGGTCGAATGATCGATCAGGTAGAAATCGTCATCGGTTTCCTGAACGGCGTAATACATCCGATACGCCTGAGCGGCAGCGCGGATCTGCTCTTCGGACCCTGTCAGCCCGACCATGCGCGGATGCATGAAACGCACGAATTCTGCCAGCGCCTCTTGCGTGTCGCGCTCATGATCGACCGAGATGAAGACCGGCGTCACCTCATGCCCCTTTTCATCCAGCAGATCAATGGCTTCGGCATTGCGCGCCGTGTCCAGCGGGCAGACATCGGGACAAAACGTATAGCCGAAATAGATCAGCGTCGGCGTGTCGGCGAAATCCGCTTCGGTGACCGTGCGGCCAGTGTGATCGACCAGTTCGAATGGCCCGCCAATGGCTCCCGACCCGCCCGCGATAGAAGTCTCGCGGCATTGATCGAACCCGGTCTGGGACGATCCGGCGTAGATCATGTAGCCCAACCCCCCAAGCAGGGCGGCAACGGACCCGACAGCAATGGTGGAATAGAGGCGAATCATTGCGATCTCCAACAGCGACGATTGGCGCCTTGATGCCTCAAGCCCCCGGCCCTATCAATCCGGTATGGCGCATCTGTGACAACGCGCCTCAAAGAGGTGCCATGCAAAGCCCGCGATTCGGTGAAATTTCGCAAGATCATCACGGCGAATGGGTGCGTCTGCGCACCATGACCGGGCTGCGCATGGTCGCGCTGGCCGGGCAGGCCACGGCGCTGACGGTGGCGCATGTCTATTTCGATCTGCGGTTCGACCGGACGCTGGTCTGTCTGGTCTGGGGCGCGGGGGCGCTGTCGATCCTCGCTTCGCTTCTGTTGTTTCCGCAGACCAAGCGACTCAGCGATTCCGAAGCGATGCTGACCTTTCTGTTCGACATCGCGCTGCTGATCTGCCTGCTGTATCTGACCGGCGGTATCACCAACCCCTTCTCGCTGCTGGTGCTGGGGCCGGTAACCGTATCGGCCATGGCGCTCAAGCCGCGATCAACGCTGATCCTGGCACTGGTGGCGATCGCGCTGCTGACGCTTATCAGCCTGACCTATCAACCCTTGCGTTTTGCAGATGGCACGCCTTTGGTGGTGCCGCCGATCCTGACCTTCGGGTTCTGGGCGGCCATCGTGATCGGGATATTGTTTCAGGCCTTCTATGCCCATCGCGTGGCAGAAGAGGCCAGTTCCATGGCCAATGCGCTGCTGGCCGCGCAGATGGCGCTGACACGCGAGCAGAAACTGACCGATCTGGGCGGTGTGGTCGCCGCAGCGGCGCATGAGCTGGGCACGCCCCTGGCCACGATCAAGCTGGTCAGCGCAGAGCTGGCCGAAGAGCTGCGCGACCGCCCCGATCAGCAGGCCGATGCGCAGTTGCTGGTCGAACAGGCGGATCGCTGCCGCGATATCCTGCGCTCCATGGGACGGGCGGGCAAGGATGACACCTATCTGCACCGCGCGCCCCTGGAGGCCGTTCTGATGGAGGCCGCCGAGCCGCATCGCGACCGGGGCAAGCAGGTGCGTTTCATGCTGGAGCCGGGTGCAGGGGGCGATGCGGCCCAGCCCGTCATCGAGCGCCGCCCCGAGATCATTCACGGGTTGCGCAACCTGATCCAGAACGCGGTGGATTTCGCGCAGTCGCAGGTCTGGATACAGGCAGAATGGACCGACACCATGCTGCGCATCCGCATCATCGATGACGGGCCGGGCTTTCCGCCCACGCTTCTGGGCTTCATCGGCGAGCCTTTCATCCGCCGCCGCCGCGACCCGTCGCGCAAACGCCACCGCCCCGATTACGAAGGGATGGGGCTGGGGCTGTTCATCGCCAAGACCTTGCTGGAACGCACGGGCGCGCGCCTGTCCTTTGGCAATGGCGAGGGGGCGATCCCGCATATGCCCGGATCATCCACGCCCAGCGGGGCGGATATCCGGCTGGAATGGCCCCTGCGCCGCATCCGGGTCGATACCAGCGGCGCATTGCAGCCGAATCAGCCGCTGCCGGTGTGAACTGTCAGGCACTGCACAAGTGTGAATGGACAAATGCGTGCAGCCTGATAGGCTTGTCCCATGTCTTGAAAGGGTATGCCATGGCGCTTCCACTCGCACCGATCGCGGTTTTCGCGGCAAAATACGGCTCTGTCGCGCTGGCAGGCTATGCGCTGGCCCGCCAGATTCAGGTGGGACGCACTGACCAGCGCGCCGAAGATGCGCTGGACGAGTTGCACGAGGGCATCAGTGCCCATCGCCCCCGTGACCGTGACCAGATGAATGCCGCCGCCCGGTTCCGCCGCACCATCCGGCTGGGCACAGCCGGACCGGGCATAGAGATTGACGCCTCGGCGCTGGGCCGGATACGGATGCGCCGGGTTTGAGCGGTCTGACCCTCTATTACAGCGACGCCTCGCCCTATGCCCGCAAGGTGCGCGCCCTTGCGCATGAGGCCGGGCTGGAGGGGCAGATCACACTGGTGCGCGCCTCTGGCACACCGCTGGACCCTGGCACTACGCCAATCACAGCCAACCCGCTGGGCAAGGTGCCCACATTGCTGCGCGCGGATGGCGCAGCGCTTTATGACAGCCGGGTGATCTGCCAGTATCTCGACGCGCGCGCGGATGCGGGGCTATACCCAGCCGGGGCACGGCGCTGGGATGCGCTGGTGCTGGAGGCGACGGCCGATGGCATTCTCGATGCCGCGCTGAGCATGGTGTACGAATCCCGCCTGCGCCCCGAAGACATGCGTCTTGCCCCGATTGTCGAGGGGTACTGGACCAAGATCGCCCGTACGCTTGATGTGCTGGAGGCGCGATGGATGGCTTATCTGGCCGGCCCGCTATGCGTTGGACAGATCGCGCTTGGCTGCGCGTTGGGCTATCTGGACCTGCGTCACGGCGCGCGCGACTGGCGCGCATCCTGCCCCGAACTCGCCCACTGGGAATCGCGCATCGCGGCGCGCGCCGCGATGCAGGCGACAGCGCCACCGCCGGGCTAGGACGATGTTTGCGGTCACACACCCCCGGTCACCCCGGAATACCGGCAGATTCTGCAGGACTGCGACACCTTTACCCCTTGAGGATGCTGGACGACTATCACAAACCCCGCTAAATAGCCGCCGAGACAGGCTGCGGCGCGACTGCGGCCGCGTGTCCAAATGCAGCCATCGAACCCATTGAACAGGGAGAATGCTCGTGTCCAACGCTGAAGATCACGACAGCAGCCGCCGCGATTTCATCCACTACGCCGCAGGCGGTGCCGGTGTGGTTACAGTCGGCGCCGCTGTGTGGCCACTGGTCAACCAGATGAACCCGTCGGCAGATGTCGAGGCACTGTCGACGATTTTTGTTGATGTGGGTGATCTGGAACCCGGCGGTCAGGTCACGGTCAACTTTCTTGGCAAGCCCGTTTTCATCCGGCGCCGCACCGAAGAAGAAATCGCCGATGGCCGCGCTGTCGAGCTGTCGGACCTGAGCATCGACCGCGATAGCCGCAACCCCAACCGTCCGGGCAGCGATGCGCTCGACTCCAATCGCACAATGGATGAAGAGGGCGAGTGGCTGGTGATGATCGGCGTGTGCACCCATCTGGGCTGCGTTCCGCTGGGCGACGGCGCGGGTGATTTCGGGGGCTGGTTCTGCCCCTGCCACGGCTCGCATTACGATACTGCCGGGCGCATCCGCCGCGGCCCGGCACCGGAGAACATGCATATTCCGGTCGCCGAATTCGTAGATGATGTAACCATTCAGCTCGGCTAACAGAGGAGCGACTGATGTCAGGTATCCCACACGACCATTACGAGCCCAAGAGCAACGCCGGGAAATACATGCATCGGCGCCTGCCGATCATCGGGTTGATCTACGACACGATCATGATCCCCACACCCAAGAACCTGAACTGGATGTGGATATGGGGCATCGTTCTCGTGTTCTGTCTGGTGTTGCAGATCGTCACGGGCATCGTGCTGGCCATGCATTACACCGCTGACGTGAACATGGCCTTTGCCAGCGTCGAGCATATCATGCGCAACGTGAATGGCGGCCATATGCTGCGCTATCTGCACCAGAACGGTGCCATGCTGTTCTTCCTGGCGGTGTATCTGCACATGGCGCGCAGCATGTATTACGGCAGCTACAAGACCCCGCGAGAGATTACATGGATCATCGGCATGCTGATTTACCTGCTGATGATGGCCACGGCCTTCATGGGCTATGTGCTGCCCTGGGGTCAGATGTCCTTCTGGGGCGCGACTGTGATCACCGGCCTGTTCGGTGCCGTCCCCGGTATCGGCGACATGCTGCAGGCCTGGATCCTTGGTGGGCCTGCTGTCGATAATGCCGCTCTGACGCGCTTCTTCTCGCTGCATTACCTGCTGCCCTTCGTGATCCTGGGGCTGGTGATTGTCCATGTCTGGGCCTTCCACACGACCGGCAACAACAACCCCACCGGGGTCGAGGTGCGCCGCGGATCGAAGGAAGAGGCGGAGAAAGACACCCTGCCCTTCTGGCCCTATTTCGTCATGAAGGACCTGTTCGCGCTGGCCGTGATCCTCGCACTGTTCTGGGCGCTGGTTGCCTTCATGCCGAACTTCCTGGGCCACACCGACAACTATATCGAGGCGGATCCCCTGGTCACACCGCCCGAGATCGTGCCGGAATGGTATTTCCTGCCCTTCTACGCCATCCTGCGGGCCTTTACCTCGGATGTGTGGATCGTGATTGCCGTGAACTGGCTGTCCTTCGGGATCATCGATGCGACCTTCTTCGGGGTGCTGGCGATGTTCGGGGCGATCTTCGTCTGGGCGCTGATGCCCTGGCTCGACACGTCGTCGGTCCGCTCGGGGCGGTATCGACCCATGTTCAAGATGTTCTTCTGGGTCTTTATCGTGAACTTCGTGGTACTGACCTGGGTCGGCGCCATGCCTGCCGAAGGCATCTACACGACCATCTCGCTGATCGGCACGACCTACTGGTTCGCCTATTTCCTGGTGATCCTGCCCTGGCTGGGCCTGAGCGAGAAGGCGACGACACCGCCGGCGACCATCGAGGAGGACTTCAACGAGTCGATCCGTCAGCAGATGGAGCGGAGCGGAAAGACCTCCTCCGGCCCCGAGCCCGAGCGGGTTCCGGCGGAATGATCGGTGCAAGGGAAAGGATAGCGACATGAAACTCAGGAAACTGGCCCTTGCCACCGTCGCCGCGGCAGCGCTTGCGCTGCCGGGCGGGATGGCGGAGGCGTCCAAGGTGAAGGGAGAAGTCACCAATTTCGACTTCTCCTTCCAGGGGCCCTTCGGCAGCTATGACCGCAACCAGCTGCAGCGCGGCCTGCAGGTCTATCACAACGCCTGTGCGGCCTGTCACGGGCTGCAGTATGTGGCCTTCCGCACCCTGTCGGACCCGGGCGGCCCCGAGCTTCCGCCCGATCAGATGCGGGCCTTCGCCGAGATGTACGAGGTCTGGGACCCCGATGAGCGGGACTGGCGCACCGCCGGACCCAACGACCGCTTCCCCGACCCGGAGTTCGAGGGGGCACCGGACCTGAGCCTGATGGCCAAGGCGCGCGCGGGCTTCCACGGTCCCCACGGGCTGGGCATCAACCAGCTGCGCAAGGGCATCGGCGGACCGGAATACATCGCCTCCTATCTGGTCGGCTATACCGGCGAGGAGGATTTCCAGGCCGGCTCGATGTTCTACTACAACAAGGCCTATGGCGACTGGGTGAGCATGGCGCCGGTGCTGTTCGAGGACATGCTGGACTATGCCGACGGCACCCCGGCGACCGAGGAACAGATGGCCAAGGACGTCGCGGCCTTCCTGATGTGGACCGCCGAGCCGCACCTCAACAGCCGCAAGAATGCCGGCCTGACCGGGGTCATCATCCTGGGCGTGCTGACGGTGCTGCTGTATCTGACCAACAAGCAGCTCTGGGCGCCGATCAAGGCCCGCGCGAAGGCCGACATCAAGAAGCGCAAGGACTGACGCGACAGCGGCCCGAAGCGGTCGGGTGAGGCGCGCCCCCTCGGGGGGCGCGCCTTGTCTTTGCGGCCCACCCCGGGGCCGCCGCTGCCCACGGACCCACCTGCGGCCCGTCCGCCCCGCATCGCCGGGCCGAACGCAACGGGCGCGCCCCGCAGGGCGCGCCCGTTGCCGTTGCGTCCCTGGTTGTGCGGCTACTGCGCCGCGCGGCGGGCCGCGACCACATCCTCGATGAACTCCAGCAGATCGTCGCGCAGCTCCGCCCGGTCCAGACCGAAGGCCAGCGTCGCCTGCAGGAACCCGGCCTTGGAGCCGCAATCGAAGCGCTGCCCGCGGAAGCGGAAGCCGTAGACATCGTTGGAGGCGCCGATTTCCTCGGCGATGGCGTCGGTCAGCTGGATCTCGCCGCCCGCACCGCGTTCCTGACGGCCCAGATTGTCGAACACCCGCGGCGTCAGGATATAGCGCCCGATCACCGCCAGCCGCGACGGCGCCACCGCCGGCTTGGGCTTCTCGACCATGCCGCGCACATGCACGAGCGAGCCCATGTCCTCGGCCACATCCAGCACGCCATAGGAGGACACCTTGTCCTCGGGCACCTCCATCGCGGCGACCATGTTGCCGCCGGTCTCGGCATAGGCGTCGACCATCTGCTTCAGACAGGGAATGTCCCCGGAAATCACGTCATCGGGCAGGATCACCGCAAAGGGCTCATTCCCGATCAGCCGGCGCGCGCACCACACCGCATGGCCCAGCCCCAGCGGCTGGTGCTGGCGCAGATAGGCGATGTCGCCGCTTTCCATGTTGGTCGAGCGCAGGACCTCCAGCAGGGCGTCCTTGCCATCGCGCTCCAGCTTCATCTCCAGCTCGGGCGCGGTGTCGAAGTAATCCTCCAGCGCGGATTTCCCGCGCGAGGTGACGAAGATGAACTCGGTTATGCCGGCCGCGCGTGCCTCGTCGATGGCATACTGGATCAGCGGCCGGTCCACGAGGGTCAGGATCTCCT
>REDZ01000037.1 GCA_007695345.1 Paracoccaceae bacterium
CCTCGACCGGCAGCATCAGCGTCAGAAAGATGATCCAGAAGAAGAAGATGCGGAACGGAAAGCGGAAATAGACAATCGCAAAGGCCGAGAGGATCGAGATTGACAGCTTGCCGATGGTGATGGCCATGGCCATGATGAAGCTGTTCCACATCATGCCCCCGATGGGCGGCGTGCCCGCGCGCGACCGGCCTTCGGTGATGGCGGTGGTGTAATTCTCCCACGCATGGGTGCCGGGCCAGAGCGGCATGACCCCCCTCACAAAGGTCCCCGGCGGGTGGGTGGACGCGATGATCGCCACATAGACCGGGAAGACCACGATGGTGACGCCCAGGATCAGGATGAGATGGGCGAAGAAGTTGCCCCAGCGATTGTTTTCGACCATGGACCAGCCCTCTTCAGTAATTCACGCGCCGCTCGATATAGCGGAACTGGATGACGGTCAGGATGATGACGATCCCCATCAGGACCACCGATTGCGCCGCCGATGAGCCGAAATTCAGGTTCACGAACCCGTCCCGATACACCTTGTAGACCAGGATGTTGGTGGCCTGCGACGGCCCGCCCTCGGTGGTGGCATGGATCACGCCAAAGGTGTCGAACATCGCATAGACGATGTTGATGACCAGCAGGAAAAAGGTGATCGGCGACAGCAGCGGAAAGACGATTGTCCAGAAGCGTTTCATCCGGCTGGCCCCGTCGATGGCCGCGGCCTCGATCAGTGAATTGGGGATCGCGGCCAGCCCTGCCAGGAAGAACAGGAAATTGTAGCTGATCTGCCGCCAGGCCGAGGCGACGATGACCATGATCATCGCATCATTGCCGTCGCGCCGGTGGTTCCAGTCATAGCCCACCATGTCCAGCATATAGGGCATGATCCCGATGGAGGGGTTGAAGATGAACCACCACAGCACCCCCGCAATGGCCGGGGCGATGGCATAGGGCCAGACCAGAAAGGTGGTGTAGCTGTCGCGCGAGCGGATCATGCGGTTCACCATGACCGCGAACAGCAGCGCCACCGACATGGACAGAAGCGTGGTGCCGACAGCGAAGACAGCCGTCACCTGCAGCGAATTCAGATAGAGCGGATCGGCGAACAGCGCCTGGAAATTCTCGAACCAGACAAAGCGTGGCGGTCGGACGCCAAAGGCGTCGCCCTGCCGGTAAACCGACTGCCGGAGCGCCTGAAAGGACGGCCAGATGAAGAAGATCAGGGTGATGATCACCTGCGGGGCAAGCAGCGCATAGGGCAGCCACTTGCTGGAAAATGTCATGCGCTTGGTCTGCATGGAGTCGCGTCCGCCCAGGATATAAGAAAACGGCCCGCCCCCGGTGTCGGGGGCGGGCCGCAATGGCTGGATCAGTTCATGTCGGCTTCGAACGCGCGCAGCAGCGCGTTGCCGCGACGCACTGCGTCATCGGCGCCTTCCTGACCGGTCTTGCTGCCGGACATCACCGCTTCCATCTCTTCCGAGATCACGTCACGGATCTGCACGAAGTTGCCGAAGCGCAGCCCGCTGGAATTCTCGGTGGGCGGGTTCAGCGTCATTTGCCGGATCGAGGTGTCGGCGCCGGGGTTCTCGTCGTAATACCCCTGCTCGGCGGTCAGATCATAGGACGCCTGGGTGATCGGCAGATAGCCCGTGTCCTGGTGCCACTGGGCCTGAACCTCGGGCTGGGACAGGAATTCGAAGAAGGCGGCGACGGCCTCATATTCCTCATCCGTGTGTCCGGTCAGAACCCAGAGTGTTGCACCACCGATGATGGTGTTCTGCGGTGCACCATCGACATCGTCATAATAGGGCTGGAAGCCGTATCCGACCTCGAAGTCCGAGTTCGCCAACACCCCGGCCCGGCTGGCCGAAGAGCCGAAGACGAAACCGCAATCAGCAGCATAGAAAGCCGGGAAGGCATCGGGGCCCGGTCCGGGGCCACCCCAGCGGAACAGGTTGTCTTCCTGCCACGCGGCCAGGTTGTCCCAGTGGCGGGCGACCAGTTCGTTGTTGAACACGAATTCGGTGTCGAACCCTTCAAAGCCGTTCGCCTGCGTGCCCAGCGGGATGTTGTGCCAGGCGCTGAAGTTTTCCAGCATGACCCATGACGGCCAGGACGTGGTGAACCCACAGGGTGCGGCACCCGATTCGACGATGGCGCGCGCGGCTTCCTCGGCCTCGGCCCATGTGGCGGGCGGCGTTTCCGGGTCCAGCCCGGCCGCTTCGAACACGTCCTTGTTGTAATACATGATCGGCGTGGACGAGTTGAACGGGAAGGACAGCATGTTGCCGTCCGGGTCGGTGTAGTAGCTCACCACCGTGTCGAGATATGCATCCGGGTCGAACTGCACGTCATGGTCGGCCATGAGCTGGTAGATCGGATAGATCGCGCCCTCGGCGGCCATCATCGTGCCGGTGCCGACCTCGAATACCTGCAGGATATGCGGCTGCTGGTTGGCACGGAACGCGGCGATGGCGCCGGTCATGGCCTCGGTATAGGTGCCGCGATAGCTGGGCCGGACGTGATACTGATCCTGGCTTTCATTGAACGCTTCGGCCACACCTTCCAGCAGCTCGCCCAATTCGCCGCCCATGGCGTGCCACCAGTCCACCGTGGTCTGGGCATTCGCCCATACCGGGGACAGTGCCGTTGTCGTCAGCAGACATGCACCAAATACATGTTTCTTCATGATCATCCTCCCTTTGGAGATAGCAATTGTGCAACCGAGTTGACCGCGACCGAGCACCGGATCGCTTGCTATCCCCGGTAGCGTGGCATTGTAACAGGTATAAGACAAGACAATTTTTTATTTTGAAGCCATAATACTGTGTTATACTTTTACCGAAAGGTTGAAACCACACGAGGCCCCATGGAACGACAACTCAGCCTGCGGCAACTCGAGGCACTTCTGTCAGTCGTCGAGCATGGCACGATGACCCGCGCGTCACAGGCTCTGGACATCTCGCAACCGGCCGTCAGCCGCCTGCTGGCCGATCTGACAGAGGCCCTGGGCTTTCCCGTGCTGGAGCGTCACGACGGACGGCTTACGCCAACACAGGAAGCGCGATTCCTGTTGCCGGACATCAAGCGGTCGCTCGAACTTGTCGAGCGGATCTCCGATGCGGGGCGCAGCATCATCCAGCGCAAGGCAGGGGAGCTGCGTATTGCCTGCCTTCCCGGTTTCAGCGTCAGCTATCTGCCAGAGTTTCTTGCGAAATTCCTGCGCGACAGGCCGGACGTCACGATCACGCTGGAGCCCGACAGACCCGAGCGGATTCTGGAATGGATGGTGGGCGCACAATTCGATGTCGGCATCACCGATACGGATGGTTTCGAAGGCCACCCGGCGCTGGAAAGCACGCGGATCGATATTCGCACAGTCTGTATTTTCCCCGAGACAAGCCCACTTGCGGAACTTTCAGTCATCAGGCCGCGCGACCTGGTTGGGCAGAGATTGATTCATGCCCGCCGGGAAAGTGACTATTTCCGGCAGTTGCAGGCCGCGTTTGCCGAGGATGGCGAAAGCATCCAGACCTTCATCGAGGCGCGGCAATTCACGACCGCCTGCGAGTTTGTCCGCCACGGCATTGGCGTTTCGGTCATCAGCGAACTGGATGCCGCCCAATACACGCAGCGCGGCGTGGCCTTTCGCCCCTTCGCCCCCGCGCTGCCGCATCGTCTGTCACTGGTGCGACCCATTCACAAGGCGCCGTCCCTGATCGCGCTTGAATTCATCGAGGAATTCTCGGCCAGTCTGTGCGCGTTCGCCAGCGCATAGGCCGCGATAATGCTGGCGTAGGGAACGGCTTTTGCACTCGGGCACGGCGCCGCATGGCCATGACGGTCAACCATGCCCAGGTGCCAAGCGGCTTTTCAGGATCATCCCCTGTTCTGCAAGAATCGGATGCGCCACAGTGACGAGAAGCGAGTTGATTTCCTTGAGCGTGCGCACGGCTTGCAAATGCAGGTCGGATGTCGCGATGCTGTCGGGGTTTCCGCCGGACAGCCGTTGCAAGTGACGGTCAAGGCAGTCGCGTTCAAGCTGGCGCATCCGCTCTTTCTCGCGCATCAGATCGCGCGCCGATCCTGTGTCGCCCGACACCAGAACATTCAGTGCCAGTTGCATATTGGCGGACACCCGCGCGTGCAGCGAGCAGATATCGGACCACCCCGCATCGGAAAACCGCAAGCCGCGTTTGTGTTTGTCCTGCGCCAGCGACAAAAGCGATTTGGCGATAATATCGCCGATCAGTTCAAGATTGATGGCGAAATCCGTCAATTCGGCAACGCGCTGCGCATCTTCCCCGGACAGGTCATTGCGATGGATCTCGGCCAGATACAGCTTGATATCGCGATGCCGGACACCAACATTCGATGCTTGCTGTCTCAGGGCCGCAACCTGCCTGGGATTTGGCGTATGCAGGACATCGATGACTGACGCGAACATCTCGCTCAGCGCTTCACCCATGAAGAGTATTTCGCGCTTGGCCGATGCAATCGCAAGGCGCGGCCGGTCGAGGACAGACTTGTCCAGCGTCGAACTGCGGCTCATGTCGCCCTGCGCCTCGGTCTCCACCTCGGGCAGCAGGACCTCGGTCATCCGCACGAGGACGGGGATCAAGGGCAGCGCAATGACCAGCAGCACGGCATTGAACACCAGATGCAGATGCACGATCTGCATATCCGGCCGTGCGCCCAGAACACCCATATCAGGCTGTGCCAACCAGTGGATCAACAGCGCCACGAGCGCGAGGAACCCGCGCAGCAGCAGGTTCCCCAGCGGGATGCGGCGCGCCGGCGCGCTCATGCCGCGCGTCAGCCAGACCGCGATAAGGCCAGCGCCGAAATTCGCACCCAGCAACATCGGCACGGCGGCGCCCAGCGGCAGCAACCCGCCCTGGGCCAGCATGGCAAGCAGCAGCACCATCGCGATCGACGAATGCATGACCAGCGTAAGCGCAGCGACAACGGCGAATGCGGTAATCGGGTCCTGCTGCAGATATGCAATCACTCCCGGCAGAACCTCGCTTTCCCGAAGCGGTTCGGTCGCCTGGCCGATCATCGACAGCGACAGCAGGATGAACCCGATGCCAAGCGTGATGCGCCCGAACTGCCTTGTCCGCCGCCGTTCCGATTTCAGAAAAAGCAGGCACCCGATCAGCAGAAACACCGGGATCAGCGCGGACAGGTCCAGCACCAGAACGCGTACGACAAGCGCCGATCCCAGATCTGCCCCCACCAGCGCCGCGATCCCTGCCGCGACCGTCAACATGCCGCTGGACACGAAACCTGCGGCCAGCACACCAACCGCAGTCGCGCTTTGCAGCAACATCGCCAGCACCAGGCCGACCATCGACATACCCGCAAGGCCACCGCCAGCACGGCGCAGACTGTCCCGAAGTCCCGAACCAAAGGCACGTTCCATCCCTGTGCGCACCATGCGCACAGCCCAGAGCAGCAGCAGAACTGCCGCAGCCAGATTGAGAAGAACCATCAGAGGATGCATCAGTCCCTTTTCGCCGACATGTCCCAGATGGACGCCAAGTGATCCGATAGATTGCTTGACGCCGCCACAGATACAAGCGTTTTCGGTGCAGGATACGCCCCGAGGCAGCTATGAGCACGACCGCTCTGTTCGGCCGCCTTACCCACTGTTGCCAAGCTCGGCAGAGCGGCGAACACAGCAATCCTGAAACCATGTGTTGCGGGTGACGGCGCAAGGCGGCTTGGTGACCGGACGCGGATTTCGCAAGTTGGCCTGATGCAGTGAGAGGCGCTATGGAATGTGAATGGACCCCTTTGACGGCCGAGCGAGATGAGCGGCCATCTCTCAGAGCGCTTTCGGCGCGGGGGGCATCAGGTCACTGGCCTTCCTCGGCCCTCGTGCGTTCGGCCTGATAGGCGCGCAGCCGCTCGGGCCAGCTTGACCGGATAAAACCCAGGATCGCGTCAATCTCCGCATCCTTCAGCACATCGCCAAATCCGGGCATGCCGGAATCGTAGGCCACGCCCAGATCATCCAGAAACGCCTGCCCGCCGCGCTTGACATAGTCGAACAGCATCGCATCGCCATGGTGCCATGTATGCCCCGTTTCGTCATGAGGGGGCGCGGGCAGGCGACCATCCGGTCCGGGGCGCTGCCAGTCAGGCGCCCCTTCCAGATCGGCACCATGACAGGCAGCGCAATGATCGGCATAGAGCGCAGGGCCCATCTCGATCTCATCGGCCTGCATGGCGGAAAATCCAGGGATCAGCAGGCCCGCGACAGCGACCGCCTTCGGCACACCCCTCATATCCCGACACCCATCGGCTTGAACAGCATCCAGGCGCCCATGCCGATCATCATCAGGTTCTCGGTCAGCGACACGAAACCAAGCGGCACCTTGCTGTCGCCGCCGACGCAAGCGCATTTCAGCTCCCGCTTGTCGATATAGACCGCCTTGAAGACCGACACCGCCCCGATTGTCCCGATGAACAGCGCAACCGGCACCGAAATCCACATCAGCGCGCCTGCAACCATCAGGATGCCCGCCAGCCCCTCGCCGAAGGGATAGAGATAGCCGTAGCGCACCCAGCGCTGCGCCAGCAGGTCGTAATTCAGGAACATCGTGGCAAAGCTCTCGATATCCTTGAGCTTCTGAAGCGCCAGCAGGCACATGCTGAAGGCGATGAACCATTCTGCGGCCGCAATCGTGGCAAAACTGCCATGGCTGGCCCAACTGACCGCCAACGCCAGCGCCGCCGCCATAGCGAAGAGCGCAATCACCGGGGCGTAGCTGGTCGCCTCCTTATCGGGCACGGGTTTGCCCAGATGGCGCAGCGTCTCCTCATATCCGCCAATGCGCTCGTCGCCGATGAACACTTGCGGGGTCGTCTCGACGCCGTGCTGGGCCTTGAAATCATCCGTTTCCGCGCGCGAGCGCAGGGGATGATCCTCGACCTGAAACCCTTCGCGTTTCAGCAGATCGAGGGACTTCATGCCAAACGGGCAATGGTGATCGGGCGTTGCCATACGATACAGGCGGGTCTGTCTGTCAGTGTCGTCGCGCATGGTGTCCTCCGTGGTTTCGGTCGGCCTGTCAGGCGCGTGGGGCAGGACGGGTTGGCCGTCCTGCCGCAGGGTTCTCAGTCGTGGCCGCGTTCGGCAAGCCAGTCGCGCATCATGGTGATTTCGGCTTCCTGTGCCGCGATCACCTCTTCTGCCAGCGCGCGGATCTCCGGGTCCTCGCCGAATTCAAGCACGACTTTTGCCATGTCAATCGCGCCCTGGTGATGGGGGATCATGCCGCGAACGAAATCGACATCCGCGTCACCGGTGAAATCGATATCCATGTCGCGGTGCATCTGGTCGTTCACGGCCATATAAGCTGCGATCACCGGGTCATCACTGCTCGCGCCATGTCCTTCATGATCCCCATGGCCGCCATGATCCCCATGGTCCATCTGCGCATGTTGCATATGCCCATGGTCGCCGTGGTCCATCTGCGATTGCGCATAGGCAAAGCCACCGGCGGCAAGCCCGGTGGCCAAAAGCGCGGCTATCGGTAGTTTTTTCATGTCATGTCCTACTCAGGTGGGTGTTGCCGGAAAGCCTGCGGCTTCCAGTGCAGGCAGAAACGCCGTGGACGGGTGCTCGGATGTGATCTTAACGCGGCGCGCGGGCAGATCAGCCTCGATCGCGGCCTGCGGATCGATGCTGTGGGCCGCCCTGGTGACGCCGCGCAGGCAGCCGCCGCAGGCCATGTCGGGGATGTGGAATTGCATCAGGGGTGTCCTCTGGTTGCTCTGATGCACTTTCAGATAGGGCTTCCCATCATGGTAAGGTCAAGGGCGGAAGTCGAGAAACCTGTCACGGTGCCGTGATGCTTTCGGGGTCTTCCGTCTGACAACGACGTTGAGCGCTCAGGCAGGACAATCACGGCCATGCAGGCAACCCCAAATTGAGCTGCATATCGGGCACGGACCGCGGGCCCTTTTGGAACAGGTGCGTCCACTGGCCAAACCGCTACTGACCCGGCCCATTGGTATATGTCGCATCGCACAGGCGCCGGGCACACGTTCCGCCACCTGATTGCGCGCATACTTTGCCAATCGCACAAATGAGGCCAGATCAGGTTGTCAGCGCGCGGCACAGGACCTCGACAAGCTGATGTTTCCGGAACGGTTTTGGCAGCGTGCCGACAAATCCGCAGCGTGCGTAATGCGCGACCTGTTCGGTCATTACATTGGCCGTTGCTGCAATCGCCCGCGGCCCGGGCTGACCGGAAATGGCAGCTTCATCTCTCATGATGCGCAACGCCTCCAGACCGTCCTTGACCGGCATCGAAATGTCGAGCAGGACCAGTTCGAACGGTTCCGCGCGCCAGAGATCACAGGCCTCGGCCCCATTGGTTGCGAACCGCGCGTCCACGCCAAGCTTTGTCAGCATCGATGACAAGATCATCCGATTGGTCGCATTGTCATCCGCCACGAGCAGCCGAAGCCCACGCAGCCGATCTTCCTGCTCGGCATCGCGCCCGGCGCCCTCTGCGCCCAGTTGCATGGTTTCTGCTGCCTGCCTGGCGGCCGGAGCGGGGAGCCGCAGTTCAACGGTGGTGCCGTGGCCCTCTGCACTGTCAATCCGCAGATGGCCGCCCATCAGATCGACAAGCCTGTTCACAATCGCCAGTCCCAGACCCGCGCCGCCAAACCGACGCGCTGTGCCGGCTTCTGCCTGTTCAAACGGGTTGACCACCCGCGCGAGTTGCTCTGGTGACATGCCTATGCCGGTATCACGAGCTATGCTTGAATTTGGGTGACGCGCATTTTCAGGCGGCGCGGCTTGGTGCG